>NZ_JBFAIR010000051.1:0-63644 GCF_040654815.1 Streptomyces sp. NPDC050619
AACATCCCCTGGGCGATGACGCCCGAGGACGTGGCGTCGGCCAGCCTGGCCGGGCTGCGCCTCGGTGAGACCGTCTGTGCCCCTGGTCTGGAGGGGCAGGACTCCGCACTGGATGCCTTGCTCACCGCGGAGACCGCTTTTGTCGCGGGCGGCAACCAGCCCACACTCGCGGCTCGTTACGCGGATCTGCCCTCAACTCTTGGCGCTGAGTCATGAGAGGGTCACCAGAGAGTCTGCGATTTCTTCCCGGTACCGGAGCCGAGTTCGCCCGGTACCCCGTGGCCGGCGAGGAAGAAGCGGCCGCAGCCGTCGCTGCCGCCCGTTCGGTCTCCGGGCCCTGGTGAGACCTCGGATTCGAGAGCCGCGCGGAGCGGCTGCGCGCGTGGCGGCGGGAGATGGCCGTGAGCGGTGAGGAGGGGGCCGCCCTCATTCACGCCGAGAACGGCAAGCCCCTGGACGACGCCCGCGTGGAGGTGCTCGGGATTCTGGAGCACGTGCAGTACGCCATCGAGAACGCCGAGCGCGTGCTGGGACGCCGGGAGGTACCCGGCAGCCCCACCGTGCCCAATCAGCGTGCGTGGGTCGAATACCAGCCCTACGGCGTCGTCGGTGTCATCGGCCCGTGGAACTTCCCCCTGCTCACGCCGGGGGCCATCCTGATCGAGGCGATCGCGGCCGGAAACGCCGCCATCCTCAAGCCCAGCCAGATCACGCCCGGTGTCGGGGAGTGGCTCGTCCGGGCCTGGCGGCGTGCGGTCCCCGACTTCCCGAACGCCCTCCAGTGCCTCAACGGGTTCGGGGCCACCGGCGGAGCGCTCATCGAGGCCGGCCTGAACAAGCTCGCGTTCACCGGCAGCGTCACCACCGGCAAGACGGTGGCCGCCCAGTGCGCGCAGACCCTCACCCCCGTTCTGCTGGAACTCGGCGGGAAGGACGGCGTCATCGTGGCCGAGGACGCCGACCTGGACGAAGCCGCCAAGCACGTCGTATGGGGCGCCCTGCAGAACACCGGGCACGGCTGCATCAGTCTCGAAGTGGCCTACGTCGTCAAGTCGGTTCACGACGCGTTCGTCGAGAAGGTCAGCGACCTTGCCCAGCAGGTACCCGTCGGAAGCGACGAGGACGCGGAGATCGGGCCGGTTCCCCTGCCCACCCAGATCCCGATCATCCGGGAGCACATCCAGGACGCTCTCGAGCGCGGCGCGACAGCCACCGTCGGTGGCGTCGAGGCAGTGGGGGAGCGCTATGTCACCCCCACCATCCTCGTCGGCGTGACTGCCGACTCCCTGGCGGCGACGGAGGAGACGTTCGGGCCCACGCTCGCCGTCGTCAAGGTCACCGACACCGATGAGGCCGTCGCGCACATCAACGCCGGCCGGTACGGGCTGGGCAGCGCCGTCTTCAGCCGCGACCGCGGCGAAGCCGTCGCCCGTCAACTCCGCGTCGGAATGACCAGCATCAACGACGCCCTGGTGTTCTCCATCAACCCCGCGGTGCCCTTCGGCGGTCGCGGCGACAGCGGTTACGGGCGCAAGCAGGGCGAGGACGGCTTACGGGAGTTCGCGTACCCGCACTCCTTCACCGCCAAGACCGGCCCCGCTCAGTTCTCGGCCACCACCTTCGGCAGGCCCGCGGGCGCGATGGCGGGAGCCCTCGCCGGCGTGCGCGACAGGATCCTGGCCGAGGGCGGCGAGAGGACCGACTGATCAAAGCCGCCGGACGTCGGCCGGCCGATGGTGCGAGCCGACCACAAGCAGCCGACCACCAGCAGCCGACGTCCTGACCGCCGCCATACCCCCGACGGCCGCGGCTCCAAGGGCCATCGGACCACTCGGGAACAACGCGCACCTTCGTGGAGTGCGACAGCCATGGGCAGGACCCCGGCAACCACCCGCGCACCATCGAGGGAGAGCGGACATGTCCGACGCACGTCCCTTCCAAGCCGTGACCCCACCCGGCGAGCCCCCGACCTCGGCCACCCGGCGAAGATTCATCGCCGCGATCGCCGCGACCGCCGCTGCCTCAGGAGTCGCCGTGGTTGGCGGCCTGGCCGCGGGACAGCCCGCGCTCGCGGCAGAGGCGGTGCTCGGCAGGCGTCCCGAGGCCGCAACGCCAAAAAGGAGAAGAAGATGCGCATCGTGGCCGTGGAAGAGGCGTTCTCCGTTCCCGGAGCCATCCGGCAGGAGGTAGCGATCCGTCAGCACATGGGTCCATCGACTACCCGTTCGAGTCCAGCGCGGAGGCGGTCGGATTCCTGCGCACCGCACCGTACGCACCCGCCGACCTCGCGCGCATCGCGCACGGCAATGCCGACCGCGTTCTGGGGCTGTGAACGACCGACAGCCCGCGTAATCCCGCTTTTTCCTCACCCACGGTTCGATCAGAGGAGTCACGATGCCGAAAGCAGTGCGATTCGCGGAGTACGGGGGCATCGACGTCCTGAACGTGGTCGACGTCGAACGGCCCGGGCCCAGCGAACGCCAAGTACTCGTCAAGGTGGTGGCCGCCGGGATCAACCCGGGCGAGGCCGTGATCCGGCAGGGGTTCTTCCACGACAGGTTTCCGGCGACGTTCCCGTCGGGTCAGGGCAGCGACCTCGCCGGGATCGTCGAGGAACTCGGCGCAGGAGTCACCGGATTCGACGTCGGTGACGAGGTGATCGGCTTCACCAACCAGCGGGCCAGCCACGCCGAGTACGTGATCGTGGAGGAGGACCAGCTCACCCCCGACCGGCGGGCGTGCCGTGGGAGCAGGCAGGTGCGCTGTTCATCGCCGGAACCACGGCATACGCGGCGGTCCACGCCGTCAGAGCCGGGCGTGGCGAGACCGTCGTCGTCTCCGGAGCCGCCGGCGGGGTGGGCTCTCTCGTCGTACAACTCGCGCGGCACACCGGGGCCACGGTCATCGGTCTGGCGAGCGAGCCCCACCACGCTTGGCTCACCCGGCAGGGAGCGATCCCGCTGACCTACGGAGAGGGCGTCGGCGAGCGCATCCGCGCCGCGGCCGACGGCTCGATCGACGCCTTCATCGACACCTTCGGCGCTCCCTACATCGAACTGGCGCTGGAACTCGGCGTGCCCAGTGAACGGGTCAACACGATCATCGACTTCGCGGGCGCGGCGAAGCACGGCACCAAGGCGGACGGCTGCGCGGAGGCGGCAAGCGCCGACGTCCTGCGGGAACTCGGCACACTGATCGCCGACGGTGATCTGGAAATCCCCATCGCCTGTGTCTACCGGCTCGACGAAGTCCGCGACGCCTTCCGGGAACTGGAACGCCGTCACACAAACGGCAAGATCGTTCTCAGGCCCTGACAGAACCTCATCCCTCCGTTCACCAGGCTCTCGAAGTCCTTTGGCGCCCTGGCCCGGTCCCCGGGGAGCCCGTTGGGGTAAGCGGCTGCCGTTGCCCTCGGAGCGCCAAGAGCACGGCCGCCTTCGAAGCAGCCGTGCACCAGTGCCCCGGCAGGATCCGTCAGAAGGGCCCTAGCCCCGGGTGAGTTCGAGCACGGTTGCCATGTCGCTGAAGGGGAGCAGTTCGTCGCCGACGATCTGGTGGGGCTCGCTGCCCTTGCCGGCGATCAGGACGATGTCGTCCGGGCGCGCGGCGGAGAGCGCGAAGGCGACAGCCTGACGGCGGTCGGTGAGCCGTTCGAACGGTGTACCGGTCGCCTCGATGCCGGGGGCGATCTGGTCCAGGATGGCCTGCGGGTCTTCGTTTCGGGGGTTGTCCGAGGTGAGGACGCACAGGTCGGAGTGGGTTCCGGCGATCCGGCCCATGTCCGCCCGCTTGGTGGTGTCCCGGTCCCCGCCGCAGCCGAAGACGGTGATCACCCGGCCACGTGCGAAGCCGCGGATGGTGGTCAGCACCTTGTCCAGGGAGTCCGGCGAGTGGGCGTAGTCCACGATCACCGACGTGCCGCGCGGCGTCAGGAAGCGCTCGAACCGGCCCGGGATCGCGGGCATCCGGTCGAGGGCGGCGACCAGCCCGCCCAGATCGTGGCCCAGCAGGTGACAGGCCGCCACTGTGGCCAGCGCGTTGGCCACCGAGAAGCGGCCCGGGACGGGGATCGCCGCCGGATACTTGCGGCCGTCGTGGTGCAGGATGAAACGCGTGCCGGAGGCGTCCACGGAGAGGTCGGTGGCCCGGTAGTCCGCCTCGGCGTCCAGGGCGTACGTGGTCACCGCGTCTGGCATCAGCGCCTGGATCCCGGCGCCCACCGGGTCGTCGGCGTTGACCACGGCGCGGCGGCACAGGCCCTGGAACAGACGCAGCTTGGCGTCCCGGTAGTTCGCCATCGTTCCGTGATCGTCCAGGTGGTCCTGCGTCAGGTTGGTGAAGATGCCGACGTCGATGAACGTACGGTCCACCCGGTGGGTCAGCAGCGCCATGGACGTGGCTTCCAGTACCGCGCTGCCGACTCCGCGGTCGCGCATGCACCCCAGCAGGTACTGGAGGTCCGGCGACTCCGGCGTGGTCAGCACCGACCTCGGCATCGGGATCAGCTCGTCGCCGATCCGGCTGCCGGCGGTCCCGATGACCCCCACCTTCGCGCCCTCGGAGATCCGCAGCACCGACTCGACCATGTACGACACCGACGTCTTGCCGTTGGTACCGGTGATCGCGACCATGTCCATCTGCCGGCCCGGCTCACCGAAGTAGCGCGAGGCGACGACCGCGGCCGCCGTCCGGGTGTCCGGCACCCGTACGACGCACACCTCGGGAGCCGACGCCCACACCGATGCCGCGGGCGCCGGCGTCGAGGCGTCGACGAGTACCGCCGCCGCGCCGCGGGCGAGGGCCGGGGCCACCGAGTCGGGGCCGCCTTCACGGTGGCCGGGCACGGCGATGAACAGCGAACCCGGCGTCACCCGGTCGGCGTCGAAGGTCGTTCCCGCGGTGATCTCCGTCCTCGCCGGGTCGCCCTGGAGAACGTCGTGCTCCTGCCCGGCCAGCAACTCGCGCAGCTTCACAGTGATCCCTTCGAAGGTGGCTCGGGCCCTCGTGAGGCCGTCGCCAGGCGGCAGCCCCGGCGGTGCGCCGTAGGCCGCGGTGGTGCGGTGGTGTGATGGAGCGGGTGCGCAGGTGTCGCGGACGCGGCCGATCAGAGCCGCATGCGGCGGCTCGGGCACGCGGTCAGAAGTCCTGCGGTGGTCCCTGCCGGTGGTCCCTGCGGTGTGTCTGCGAGAGCAGCGAGCCGAGGTGAGGCCAGGGCCCCGCCTCGGGTGGAGCGCGGAAAATCGCTAGCCGTGGCCGTGCAGCGCGATACGGCCGGTCTCGGGCGCTTCGTTGTCAGCCGCGGTCGCCGGGGCGAGGGCCGCCGATCCCACGGCAGCCGGGCGCAGCCGACAGCCGGCCTGCGGCAGGCTGTCCCTCACGGCATGTATGCGACCCATGCGCAGAGTGTACGTCCGCCCGGGCGGCCCGAAAGCCGCGCACGGCAAACGCATTGGCCGGACGCGGCGGGAGTCGGACGACACAGACGCGTGATCATCGCCTCCGAGGCAGGCCTTCCGAGGCAGGGCCTCCGAGGCAGGTCTCACTCCTTCCTGAGGACGATGTCGAAGACCGTGGAGGTCCACGGGCCCGCCGGTTCTCGTCCGTCCGGCGTCGGCGTTCCGGCCTTGTGACGGTCGAAGGGGCGGATGAGGGACGCCTTCACGCCGAAGACGGAATCGGCGTCCAGGCAGGGGTCGCCCGCGACGAAGATGTGGGTGATCAGACGCCGGAAGCCGGGCGCCGTCACCATGAAGTGCAGGTGCGGCGCGCGCATCGGCGAGCGGCCGGCGTGGTCCAGGAGCCGGCCGACGGGGCCGTCGTCCGGGATCGGGTACGGCGTGGGGGTGAGCCCCCAGAACCGGTAGCGGCCCTCGGCGTCAGTGAACAGGTGCGCGCGTCCGGCGAGGGTGCCGTCGTCGTACTGGACGTCGTACATGCCGTCGTCGTCGGCCTCCCACACCTCGACGCGGGCCCCGGCGACCGGGTTGCCGTCGGTGTCCGTGACCCGGCCGCTGACCCACGACGGCTCACCGCTCGCGCCGCCCGCGATGTCCCCGCCGAGCTTGATCTCGGGCGAGTCCTGGACGAAGAACGGGCCGAGGACGGTGGACTCCGTCGACTCGCCGAGGTCCGGTTCGTTGACGGCGACGGTGAGCATGGAGATGCCGAGGACGTCCGAGAGCAGGACGAACTCCTGGCGGGTGTCGGTCGTGATGTGACCGGCCGCGGTGAGGAACTCGATCGCCGCGCCCCATTCGGCGTCGGTGAGCCTGGTCTCGCGCACGAACGCGTGGGTGTGCCGTACGAGCGCCTGCATCACCTCGCGGAACCGTTCATCCTTCGCGGTGTCGAAGCTCGCGACGACCTTGTCGGTCAGTTCCTGTTCGGTCATCGACTGTTCAGTCATCCGTGTGCACCTCCGTTCGAGGGGTGGACGGTGGGACCCGCACCGGGGTGTCGCCGCGGTACGCGCGCCCCAGCAGCTCGCGCATCTCGTCGCGGGTCACCCGGCGCGGGTTGGAGTCCGGCACCTGAGCCATGACGAGGTCGGTGGCCCGGTCGAGTTCCTCTTCCGCGAGTCCCAACTCGCGCAAGGAGCAAGGGGGTTCGAGTCTCGCGTAGAGGGCGAGCAGGGCGCCGAAGGGGTCGGTGCGTTCGTCGAGCGCCGCACCGAGGTGGCGGGCCGCGTCGGGTGCGGCGGTCAGGTTGAGGCCGACCACGTGCGGCAGGACCACCGAGTGCAGGGCGGCGTGTTCGAGGTCGTACGCGCCGCCGAGGACGTGGCACACCTTGTGGTGCAGCCCGGAGCCGGCCCCGGCGAAGGCGACCGCCCCGAGGTAGGTGCCGAAGAGGATCTCGCGGCGGGCCGTCACGTCCTGGCCGTCGGCGACGATGCGCGGCAGCGACGACGCCAGCGACCGGACTCCCTCGACGGCCAGCGCGGAGCTGATCGGGTTGTGCCGCGGTGCCCACCACGCGTCGACGCAGTGGGCGAGCGCGTTGAGCCCCGACGTCACCGAAAGCCTGGTCGGCAGCGACAGCATCAGCGTGGCGTCGTAGACGACGACGCGGGGGAGCACCTTCGGGTCGACGCCGGTGCGCTTGTGGCCGTCCTCGGTGAGGCCCCAGACGGGGGTCGCCTCGGAGCCGGCGTACGTCGTGGGGACGGCGAGGACCGGCAGCCCGGTGGTGAGCGCCGCCGCCTTCGCGGTGCCCGTCGTCGATCCTCCGCCGACGCTCAGCAGCAGGTCGGCCGCGTGCTCGCGGGCGGCTGCCCGCACGGCCTGTGCCACGTCGACCGGAACATGCGGCCTGACTCCGCCGAAGATCGCCACGACCGGGACGTTCTTGCAGATGTCCTCGGCCAGGGCTCGTTCTCCCTCTGCCGCGATCACCAGGACCCGGCGCGCGCCGAGCCCGGTGACCTCGGCCGCCACGTCGTCGCGGGCGGTACCGGAGCCGAAGACGACCCGCTGGCCCCACGACTCGTAGACGACTCGCCGGCCCCAGGACTCGTTCACGATCCGCGTCATGCCGGCACCGCTCGTGCCCGGGGTACGGCGCCCGCCGCGAACGCCCCGATGAGCGCCGGTACGGCGAAGGCGTAGAAGGCCCACTCGACGCCGGCGCCCGAGCCGAGGACGAACGCGCCCAGCGAGGGGCCCACGATCGCGCCGAACCGTCCCACCGACAGGGCCCACGCGAGGCCGTTGCCCCGCAGGGCGTCCGGGTAGCGCGTCACGATGAACGCGTTGCCCAGGATCTGCGAGCCGATGAAGCCGAATCCGCTGATGAACATGAGCACGAACATGACGGCCGTCGGCGGGCGGGTGCTCATCGCGACCAGGCTCAGGGTGCCGACCAGGAACGCGACGACCACCACGCGCTTGGCGCCCAGCGCGTCCGCGACACGTCCACCGACGATGGCACCGACTCCGACGCCCAGCCACATGGCCGCCGTCTGCAACAGCGCCGAGCCCAGCGAGAAGCCCGCGGCCTGCATGATGCTGGGCAGCCAGGCGCTGATGCCGAAGACCAGCAAGAGACCGCAGAAGGACATCGCCCAGAACAGCACGGTCGACACCGCGAGCCCGCCCGTCAGCAGCGAATTCAGGCCGAGCCAGCGACCCGGGTCGGACGTCGGGGAGGCGTCCGACGCGGCGAGGCCGAGCTTCTCCTCCACCGCTCTCGCCTCGTCCGGCCGGCCCGTACGGCTGAGGTGGAACGGGCTCTCCGGGAGCCGCAGCACGAGCGGTATGGCCAGGAACACCGGGAGCACGCCGATGACGTACATCCAGCGGTACGAGACGTCCGGGAGCATGACCGTGCCGAGCAGCGGGGAGAGCAGGGCGCCGGCCGCGTAGCCGCTCATGATCAGGGTGATGTTGCGGCTGCGGCGGGCCGGCTCGCTGAGGTCGGCGACGAAGGCGTTGATCGTCGGCAGTACGACGCCCAGACCGAGGCCGACCACGAGGCGTCCGGCGCCGAAGGACGCGGCACCGCCGGCGACCGTGCAGACCGCCATGCCGATCGAGAACAGGGCGGTGCCGGCGAGCAGCAGCCGGCGCGGACCGGTGCGGTGGACGAAGGCGCCGGCGAAGGCCGCGCCGATCAGCATCCCGATGCCGACGAGCGAGCCGATGGTGCCGGCCTCGGCCTTGTCGATCCCCAGCGAGGGGTCGCCGAGCATGGCGGGGACGGTGACGCCGTACACGGCGAGGTCGTACCCCTCCAGGGACGCGACGACCCAGGCCGCGATCAGCATGAACGTGGTCGCGGGCGCTTGGCGGACGCGCGGGAGTGTCGCGGACGGTGCGGTCATGGCCGGATCCTTTCTCCGACGATGGCAGGAGCCTGTGCCGGCTCGACTGCCATGGCAAGTGTGTCCAGAAGTGCCGGGACGTCGGACGGGACGCCGGCGGTGCCGAGGATGTAGAAGTCGGGCCGCCACAGAACGGCCCAGCGGCCGGTCTCGTCGAACCAGCGTCCGTAGACGCCGCCGACATCGGTGATCCCCTCAGTGGTGAGACGGCGGTCCGTGAGGTGGTGAACGGCCACGCCGAGCCCGGTGGCCTGCTCGGTGGTCGAGGCGTCGAGCGAGGCGCCATCACGGCCGTCGACGAGGAGGACGAAGCCACGGCCGAGCACCTCGTCGAAGAGGCCCTCACAGCCGTGCGACTCGATCCGGCCGTGCGGCATCAGGTGCCCTGCCTGCGGGGACTCGTCGCGCAGCCCTGGGCCGAGGCCCGGGAAACGCATCTTGTCCGGGCGCCCGTTCGCCTCGCGCTGGGCGATCAGGCGGGCGTCGCGCTCGGCGGCGGCCACCGGGTCGCGCATGGTCTGTACGCGGCCGAGCTCGATGCCCTGGGCGATGATGGCCCGCACATGCGGCTCGCGTTCGCTCTGGTACGTGTCGAGCAGCGCGTCGTCGGCGCCCCGCAGCACGGCGTCGAGCTTGAACGCGATGTTCTGCGCGTCGCGGACGCCCGAGCACATGCCCTGCCCGAGGAAGGGCGGCATCTGGTGGGCCGCGTCCCCGGCGAGCAGGATCCGGCCACTGCGCCAGCGGTCCGCGACGAGCGAGCGGAACGTGTACGTGGCGACACGGACGAGCTCGGCCTGCCCGCGGCCGACGTAGGCGGCGACCCGCGCCCACACCCGGTAGGGCTCCCGCTCCACGGGGAAGTCCGCCTCGGAGCCGAGCATGAAGCTGAACCGGTGGTGCCGGGGGCCCAGCGAGATGATCGAGATCGGCTGCCCGGGGTCGCAGACCTGACGGGCCTTGGGGATGTCCGCGGCACCGGTCAGGCGGAAGTCGCAGACCATCCACGGCTCGGAGAACCCGTAGTCGTCCTGGTCGATGCCGAGCGCGCGGCGGGTGAAGCTGTTGCCGCCGTCGCAGGCCACGACATACCGGGCCGAGACGGCCGTGTCGCTTCCCTCGACCTGGACGTCCACGCCGTCGTGCGTGCTCCGCACCCCGGTGACCTGGGCGTCCATCCGGATCTCGACGTTCTCCAGACCGCGCACCACACCGTCGAGGGCGTCCTCCAGGTAGGGCTGGTACATCATGTACCACTCCGCCCAGCCCTGGCCGCCGACGGCGGCGAAGTCGTGCTCGATGAGCAGCTCGCCCGCGCCGTTGCGCCATTCGTAGTTCCGCTGGACGTGCAGCGTGGGCAGCAGGGCGCCGGAGATGCCGAGGCGGTCGAACGTCCGCATCGTCTCGTCGTCGAAGATGGCGGCGCGCGGCAGGTTGTAGAGGGTGGGGTAGCGCTCCAGGACGACCACGTCGTGGCCTGCCTCGCCGAGCAGCGCCGCGGTGACCATGCCCACGGGCCCGTACCCGATGACGGCGACGTCGTACATGTGCGTTGCTCCCTTCTGCCGCTTCTGCTCAGACACCGGCGTACGCGGGGGCGAGGCCGAGGAGTTTCTCGGCGTTCTGGTGGCCGATCTTGCGCCGGTCGGCGTCGCTGATCGGCGCGTCGCGCAGGAACGTCGTGGCCGTCCCCATGTCCTCGAAGGGGTAGTCGGTGCCGAACAGGATGTGGTCGGCGCCCATCGACAGCAGGGCGGTGAGCAGCGGGGCGGGGGAGCAGACGCCGCTGGTCGTGATGTAGAGGTTGTGCCGGATGTACTCCGAGGGGCGCTCGCGCTTGAGCTCGATGCCGTGGTGTGCGTGGAACTCCCAGCGGGAGTCCATGCGCCACATCACGTAGGGCAGTCCCTCTCCCATGTGGCCGAGGAGCAGCTTGGCGTTCGGGAAGTCGTCGAAGACGCCGCCGAAGATCAGGCGCAGGACGTGGGTGGCGGTGTCGACTCCCCAGCTCCACATCGGTCCGACGAGCTCGGGATGCCCGGACAGCACATGCGAGGTGTCGACGCCGTTGGCCGGGTGCAGATAGAGCGGTACGCCGAGGTGTTCGGCGCGCTCCCAGACGACGCGCAGGGCGGGGTCGTCCAGGTACATCCCGTGGGTGTGCGCGTTGACCAGGGCGCCGCGCAGGCCGAGCTGGGTGACCGCGCGTTCCAGTTCGTCGGCCGCGGCCTTGGGGTCCTGGAGGGGCAGGGCGCCGAAGCCCGAGAAGCGGTCAGGGTGCTCGGCGATGACGCCGGCGAGGAAGTCGTTGACCGTGGCCGCCTGGCGTACGGCGGCCTCCGGGTCCTTCTCCGCCTGGATGCCGGGGGAGTTCAGGGAAAGCACCTGCATGTCCAGGCCGGCGGCGTCCATGCCGTCGAGGCGTTCCTCGGTGAGGTCGAGGAGCCGTCGGGAGGCCTCGGCCCAGGCGCTCGGCTGGGCGATGGACGCGGTCGACGCGCCATGGCCCACCAGGTCGGGGGTCACGAAGTGTTCTTCGAGGGCGATCAGCTTCATTGCGGAGTTCTCCTCGGTGAGCTGGTGAGCTGGGGAGCTGGGGATCTGCGGGATCGGAATCTCGTATGCGATCCAGGTGCGCCGCAGTTCACCAGAACGTAATGCGTTCCGCAATAGTGAATGTAAGATCGCTTTGTAACGGAGACCGGTCGGCCGCCTCGATAGGCTGACCGCGTTCATGCACCGGCAGGGGAGAAGGCTGCGCTGTGACCACGACTGACCCCAGGGAGAACAGGGAGAACGGGGAGCGTCAGGGCATCCAGTCCGTCGAGATGGCTATGCGGGTCCTGCTGGCGCTGGAGACCGGCGGCGGGGCGCTGAGCCTGTCGGCGATCGCGCAGGCGAGCGGAATGCAGCCCAGCAAGGTGCACCGCTACCTCGTCAGCCTCGGCCGCATAGGGCTGACCTCGCAGGATCCCGCCTCGGGCCTCTACGACTTCGGGGCCGCGATGCGCCGCCTGGGCGCCGAGTCGCTGCGCCGCACCAACGAGGTGGCGGTGGCGAGCGGCCACGCGACGCGGCTGCGGGACCGCACGGGCCACTCCGTGAACCTCGCGGTCTGGGGGGACCGCGGCCCGATCGTGGTGAGCTGGGCCTACGGCACCCGCCCGCTGCCCCTGACGGTGCGCGTCGGCGCCACGCTTCCCCTGCTCACCTCATCCGTGGGCCAGGTCTTCCTGGCCCATCTGCCCGAGAGCCTCACCGACGAGGTGCTGGGCGGGGAGCTGCGCGGCAAGGAGGCCGACTGGCCGGCCGAGCGGCTCACGGCGACCCGGGCACAGATCCGGGAACAGGGGCATGTCGTGACGCACAGCGGGGTCATCCCGGGCATCGTCTCGGTCGCCGCTCCCGTCTTCGCGGCGAACGACCCGCTGCCGCTCGCGGTGTCTGTGGTCCTGCCCGAGAGCCTCGCCACCCCGGAGCACCTCGCCGAGGTGACCGGCGAGCTGCACGACACCGTGGCCGCGGCCTCGCACGAGCTGGGGCATCTGTCGTAAGCGCCCTACTCCACGGGGCGCGGACCGGCCACCTCGTCGTAGTAGGACTCGGCCGAGGGGCCGAGGATCTCGTGGGCCTCCAGGAACATCGCGTGCGCCTCGTGGCCCACCCAGCCCGCCGGGAGGAGTTCGGTCGGCAGGTCGGGGTCGCGGAAGGGGAACTTGCGGTAGTCGTACGTCAGCCGCATGCGCTCGACCAGCGCCTCCTCGGGGGTGAGGTGCCCGGCCCGGTACGACGGCATGCGGCTGCGGTAGGTGCGCAGCAGCTCGCGGTAGTCCTCGTTGAGGGCGGCGAGGTCCCAGCTGCGCGCCGCCATCTCACGGTCGACGGGCAGCCCGCCGGACTGGCAGCGCAGGGTGTCCAGGCGTACGGCCGGCTCGTCCGCGAACTTCTCGCGGACCTGCTGGAGGCGGTCGTGCGGGGAGACGTAGGTGGACGGAGCGAGCGGGCCGAAGCCCAGCCAGGCCAGGTCCTTGCGGATGCGGTCACGCATGCCGCGCTCTGTCTCCGGGACCGAGTAGATGACCATGTACCAGTGCCGGTCCCAGTCGGACGGCGCCCGGTCGAAGATGCGTGAGCGGCCCTCGTCGAGGAGCTGGAGGCTGCGCTTGTTGAGCGCGTAGAGCGTCTCCCGGCCCTCGCGCCGCACGTCGAACCAGCCCTCCTTGCGCAGGCGCGCGAGGACCACCCGCACCGTGCTCTCGCCGACACCGAAGCAGCCCATCAGAGTGCTGAGGGTGCGCAGCCGCGCGGTGCCGCCGCGGTAGCGGACGTAGTCGCCGAACAGGTCGAAGACGATCGATCGAGGCTTCACGAAACCGACTATGTCATACGGACGACCGTCGTGAAGATGGATCATCGAGGCACAAGAACCCGGGCCCGCACCGGGAAAACAGACTCGCTCATGCGCGACAAATTATTGACGTCCGTGGATCCATTGACACAAGACGCTCGCGGGCCGAGGCTGGGGCTGTACTCGACGTGGAGGCAGGAACCATGGTTTCTCGGATCGCTTGCGTGGGAGGCGGCCCCGGCGGGCTGTTCTTCGCCGCACTCATCAAGCAGGCCGATCCGTCGGTCGAGGTGACCGTCTTCGAGCGCAACCGCGCGGAGGACACCTTCGGCTTCGGTGTGGTGTTCTCGGACGCGACCCTGGCGGCCATCCACGCGGCGGACCCGGTGCTGCGCACGGCTCTCGCCGAGGACGGCCGGCACTGGGACGACATCGAGGTGCGGCTGAAGGGACAGCGGATCCGGTGCGGGGGCAACGGCATGGCCGCCATCACCCGCAAGACCCTCCTCCAGCTGCTGCGCCGGCGGGCCGAGGAGGTCGGCGTCGAGCTCCGGTTCAGCCACGAGGTCCCCGCGGATCCGGCGCAGCTGGCCGACTACGACCTGATCGTGGCCGCCGACGGGGCGAACTCCCGCTTCCGTGACCGTCTCGCCGACGTGCTCGTGCCGGAAGTGGAGGTGGCGACCGCCAAGTTCATCTGGTTCGGCACGGACTACCTCTTCGACGGACTGACCTTCGTCCACGAACAGGGCCCGCACGGCACCTTCGCCGTGCACGGCTACCCGATCGGCGGCGGCGTCAGCACCTTCATCGTGGAGACGGACGAGGAGTCCTGGCGGCGAGCCGGACTCGACGAGTTCGACACCGCGCAGCCGCCGGGCCCGAGCGACGACAAGAGCAAGCAGTACCTGGAGAAGCTCTTCGCCGAACAGATCGACGGGCACGAACTGCTGGTCAACAACTCGCGCTGGGGCAACTTCCGCACCCTGCGCACCCACCGCTGGCACAGCGGCAACGTCGTCCTCCTCGGCGACGCGGCGCACACCGCCCACTTCTCCGTCGGCTCCGGTACCAAGATGGCGATGGAGGACGCCGTGGCGCTCGCCGACAGCGTCCTCGCCCACCGCGACGACCTGCCGAGCGCCCTGGAGGCGTACGAGGCGGCGCGGCGGCCCTCGGTGGAGAAGATCCAGGGCTCCGCCCGGCCGAGCCTGTCCTGGTGGGAGAACTTCGGGCGCTATCACGACGCGTTCGATCCGAAGCGGTTCACCTTCCACTTCATCTCCCGCAGCATCGGCAAGGAGCGGATCGCGCGCCGCGACCCGGAGTTCGTCGACACGGTCGTACGGGACTGGCGGTCGGCGCACGACGGTCTCGATCCCCTGGACACGCCATTCAGGGAGTTCGACGGACGGCGGCTGACCGCGGCGGAGCTCGCGGCCCTGCGCACCGAAGGGTGCCTGTGGCTCACCGCACCGGAGGGCGAGGCTGAACTGCCGTACCTCTACGACGAGTTGGCCGACGACTTGAACGGTGACGCACCGCCGGACCTGGTCGCCGTACAGGGCGGAACCCCGCTCACCCGGTCGCTGCTCGCGGAGCAGTCCCGGCTGGTGCACGGCATACCCGTGCTGATCGTGGAGGACGGGATGGACGACGACCGGGCCGAGACGCTGCTGCTGTCCGGGCGCGCCGATCTGGTGGGGCGTGCCGATCTGGTGGGACGTGAGCAGGCGTGACCATGAACCTGACGCCGATGTTCGCGCCCGAGGGCGTGGTCGTGATCGGCGCCTCGCGGCAGAGCGGCAAGCTGGGCGCCGCCATGGCCCGGTCCCTGGCCGCCTTCCCCGGCGCCCGTGCCCTGGTCAATTCGCGCCGCCCCGACCCCGAGGCGGGCGTGTACGCCTCGGTCAGAGAAGCGGTCGCGCACACCGGCGGACGACTCGATCTGGCCGTCCTCTGCGTGCCCGCGGCCGGCAGCGCCGACGCGCTCGCCGAAGCGGCCGCCGCCGGCTGCCGTGCCGCGCTGGTCTGCGCCGGCGGTTTCGGCGAGGCGGGCCCGGAGGGCGAGGAGCACGCGGACGCACTGCGCCGCGTCGCCCAGCAGACGGGGATCCGGATTCTCGGCCCCAACACCTCCGGCTTCTTCGCCCCTCACCTGGGACTCACGGCCAGCTTCGTGCCCGCGGCGGGACAGGTCCCGGCCGGCGACATCGCGGTGGTCGCGGCCAGCGGCGGCGTCAACCACGCGCTCTCCTTCGACCTCGTCGCCGTCGGGAACGGGATCAGCCTCGGCGTCGGCATCGGGGCAGGCCTCGACGTCACCGCCGCGGACGTCCTCGAACACCTCGTGGGGGACGGTCGTACGACGGCCGTGGCACTGCATCTGGAGACGGTTCCGGACGGGCCACGGCTCGTGAACGCCGTACGCCTGCTGGCCGCCGTCAAGCCGGTCGTCGCGCTGGTCGTCGGGCGCAGCGACGTCGGCGACTTCGCCCGCTCGCACACCGGGGCGCTCGCCACCTCCTGGCGCACCACGCGGGCCGCGCTGCGGCAGGCCGGAGCGGTGGTCGTGGACGACGAACGGGAGATGGTGGACGCGCTCACCGCGCTCTCCCGCATCCAGCTGCGCCCCCACCCGGACCCGGGCCTCGGCATCGTGACCGCCCAGGCCGGGCCGGGACTGCTGCTCGCGGACCGCGCGGGGGCCGACGGCATCCGGATGCCGGAGCTGAGCGAGACCACCCAGGGCACGCTGAGCGAGCTGCTGCCCCCACTCACCTACCAGCGCAATCCGGTCGACACCGGCCGGCCCGCCGAGACCTTCGCCCGCGTCCTCGCCGCGACGGCCGCGGACGAGGCGGTGGACCTGCTCGCCGTCTACGCCCTGACCGAGCCCGACAGCGTCGACCTCGCCTCGGCCGCCCAGGCCGCCGGACTCGGGGCGGACTCCCCGGCCGTCGTGGTCGTCGGCGGCCTGCCCGAGGACGTCGCCGAGCAGCGGGCACGGCTGCACAAGGCGGGGATTCCGGCGCTGACCGGACCGGCTTCGGCCGCGGGCGCCGTACGGGCGCTGGTGACGCATGCGCGACAGCGGGCCGTGCGGGATGACGCGCCGTTGCGGGCGACGGCGGTCTCCGTGCCGTCCGGCCCGCTGGACGAGGACGCCGCCAAGACCTTCCTCGCCAGGCTGGGCATCCGCACCCCGGACCGCGTCGCCTGCGATTCCCGCGCCGACGCCCACTACGCCCTGGGCCGGCTGGGCGGGCCCGTCGCGGTCAAGGTGCTCGACGCCGCGATCCTGCACAAGACGGAGATCGGCGGGGTCCACCTCGGTGTCCGCACCCCCGACGAACTCGACGCGGCGCTCGACGCCATCGGCCCCGACCGCCGCTACCTGGTCGAGGCGATGGCTCCGGCAGGCGTCGACCTCGTGCTCGGCGTGCGCAGGGACCCCGTGTTCGGGCCGGTCGTCCTCGTGGGGCTGGGCGGCACGGCCGCCGAGGCGCTCGCCGACGTGGCGATCCGGCTCGCCCCGCTGTCCGTCGCCGAGGCCGCCTCGATGCCCGACGACCTGGGCGCCCGCGCCCTGCTCGACGGCTGGCGCGGGGGGCCGGGACTGGACCGGGCCGAGTTCGGGCGGGTCGCCGCCGCACTCGCCGCCGCCCTGGCCGCGAGCCCGGACACCGCCGAGATCGAGATCAACCCGCTGCGCCTCACCGCCGACGGACTGATCGCACTGGACGCCGTGATCGTCCCCGCCGCTCCACCCGCACAGGACCGCTAAGGAGAACGACGATGCCCAGGCCGAGCAGCAAAGGCGCTGTGCCCTGGCCCGCGGAGTACGCGAGGCGATACTCCGAACAGGGCTACTGGGAGGGCCAGTCGATCGGCGACCGGCTGCACGCCGCCGCCGACTCCGCTCCCGACGCGGTCGCACTCGTCGACGGCGACCGGCGGCTGACATACCGTCAACTCGCCGGGCACGCTGACGCCACCGCACTGCGCCTGGCCGCGCTCGGGCTGCGCCCGGACGACCGGCTCGTGGTGCAGCTGCCCAACACCGCCGAGTTCGCGATCCTCACGTACGCCTGTCTGCGCCTCGGCGTCATCCCGGTGATGGCGCTGCCCGGGCACCGCAGACACGAGGTCGGTCACCTGGTGGAGCAGAGCGAGGCGGTCGCCGTGGCCGTCCCCGACTTCCTCAAGGGCCACGACCATCAGGCGATGGCGTTCGAGATCGCCGAGGACTCGCCAACTCTGCGGCATGTTCTGGTCCTTGGCGAGAAGGTCGGCGAGGATGCCGTGGATCTGCGGGAGTTGTGCTCCGCCAAGGGCACCCCGGCGGACCGTGCTGCCATGGACGCGCAGCGCCCCGACAGCCGCTCGATCGCCGTCTTCCTGCTCTCCGGCGGCACCACCGGACTGCCGAAGCTCATCGCCCGTACGCACGACGACTACGTCTACAACGCCCGCCGCAGCGCCGAGGTCTGTGAATTCGGCCCGGACACGGTGTACTTCGCCGCCCTCCCCCTCGGGCACAATTTCCCGCTCGCCTGCCCGGGCCTGCTGGGCACGCTGCTGAACGGCGGCCGGGTGGCCCTCGGCTCCCCCAACCCGGAGAAGGCGTTCCCGGTCATCGAGCGCGAGGGCGTCACCGCGAGCGCCCTGGTCCCGGCCATCGCCCAGGCCTGGCTGGACCACCACCGGGACAACCCGGGGACCGACCTCGGCTCCCTGCGCGTCCTCCAGGTCGGCGGCTCCCGGCTGGCCGACCACGTCGCCCGCCGGGTCCGCCCGGAACTGGGCTGCACGCTCCAGCAGGTGTTCGGCATGGCCGAGGGACTGCTCAACTACACGCGCCTGGACGACCCGGAGGACGTCATCTGTACGACGCAGGGGCGCCCCATGTCCGAGGACGACGAACTCCTCGTCGTCGACGAACTGGGCGACCCGGTCCCCGACGGCACACCCGGTGTGCTCCTCACCCGGGGCCCGTACACCCCGCGCGGCTACTACCGCGCCGAGGAGCAGAACGCCCGCGCGTTCACCGAGGACGGCTGGTACCGCACCGGGGACATCGTGCGGCTGCGGCCCGACGGCAACCTGGTCGTCGAGGGCCGCGACAAGGACATGATCATCCGAGGCGGGGAGAACATCTCCGCGGAGGAGATCGAGAACTTCGCCTACCAGACCCCGGGGGTCGCGCGCGCCGCCGCCGTGGCGATGCCCGACGCCCGGCTCGGTGAGCGGGTCTGCCTCTACGTCGTACCGGAACCGGCGCACACGGTGACCCTCGACGACGTCCACCACGTCATGGAGCGCGCCGGTGTCGCCCGCTTCAAGTTCCCGGACCGGCTGGTGACGGTACCCGAACTCGTCGCCACCAAGGTCGGAAAGATCGACAAGAAAGCCCTGCGCGCCGACATCACGCGCCGACTCGACGCCGAAGGAACCCCCGATGACCAGTGACTCAGTCATAGCGCCGGAGGAGACGGACCCCGAACTCCGCAAGCTGTACGACGGCTTCACAGCGGCCGGGCTCATCCCCCTGTGGACAGAGATCGGCAACCTCATGCCGCTCACCCCGCAGCCCGAGGCCGTCCCGCACGTCTGGCCGTGGGACACGCTCCTTCCGCTCGCCCGCCGGGCCGGTGACCTGGTGCCGGTCGGGCGCGGCGGTGAGCGGCGTGCCATCGCGCTCGCCAACCCCGGCCTGCCCGGACGCCCGTACGCGACTCCCAACCTGTGGGCGGCCGTTCAGTACCTGGGCCCGCGCGAGGTGGCGCCCGCGCACCGCCACGCGCAGGGCGCCTTCCGGTTCATCCTGGAGGGCGAGGGCGTGTGGACGGTCGTCAACGGCGACGCGGTCGAGATGCGCCCCGGCGACCTGCTGCTCACCCCCTCCATGCACTGGCACGGCCACCACCACGTCGGCGACGAGCCGATGGTCTGGCTGGACGGCCTCGACATCCCGCTCGTGCACCGACTCGACGCCGGCTTCTTCGAGTTCGGCGAGAACAGCGTGTCGGACCGGTCCACCCCGTCCCGGTCGCGGAACGAGCGGCTGTGGGGGCACCCGGGACTACGTCCGATCGCGGCCCCGGACAGCCCCAACTCCCCCCTCATGGCCTACCGTTGGGCCGACACCGACGACGCCCTCACCGCCCAGCTGGAGCTGGAGGACGAGGGACACCCGGGCGTCATCGAGCCCGGCCACGCCGGGATCCGCTTCACCAACCCGGCCACCGGGCGCGACGCCCTCGCCAGCCTGCGTACCGAGATGCACCGGCTGCGGGCGGGTGCGCGGACCGCCACCCGGCGCACGGTCGGTTCTTCCGTCTGGCAGGTCTACCGAGGCAGCGGCACCGTCACCCTCGACGACCGGGTGATCGAGGTGAGCGCAGGCGACCTGATCGCCGTCCCCTCCTGGTGCGCCCTGACCATCGCCGCGAACACCGGGCTCAACCTGTTCACCTTCAACGACGCGCCCGTCTACGAGGCGCTCGACCTCGCCCGCACCGAAACGCTCGCCCCCACCGAAACACTCACCCGCACCGAAACGACCGGGAGTACCCGCGCATGAAGCTCGCCACCATCCGCACCGCCGACGGCACCGCGGCCGTCCGCCTCGACGGCGACCGTGCCGTGGAGACCGGCGCCACCGATGTCGCCGCCCTGCTGCGCCGCCCGGACTGGCGTACGCACGCGGCCGCCGCCGACGGTCCGACGCACGACGTGGCCGCCCTCGACCTGGCCCCGGTCGTCACGACCCCGGCCAAGATCTTCTGCGTGGGCCACAACTACCGCGCCCACATCGCGGAGATGGGCCGCGAGATGCCGTCATACCCCGCTCTCTTCGCCAAGTTCGCCAACGTCCTGCTCGGCGCCCACGACGACATCGCCCACCCGGGCGAGACGGAGCAACTGGACTGGGAGGCCGAACTCGGCTTCGTCATCGGCTCCCGGCTGCGCCGCCGGGCCACCAAGGAGGAGGCGGCGGCCGCGATCGCCGGCTACACGGTCGTCAACGACATCTCCATGCGGGACTGGCAGTGGCGTACCCCGCAGTGGCTCCAGGGCAAGGCGTGGGAGGCCAGCACTCCGGCCGGGCCCTGGCTGGTCACGGGCGACGAGATCGACGACGCCGCCGATCTGGAGATCCGCCTCGAGGTGGACGGCGAGATCATGCAGCGCTCGCGGACGTCCGACCTGCTCTTCACCCCGGCGGACATCGCCGCGTACCTCAGCACGTTCACGACGCTGGAGCCTGGTGACCTCGTTCTCACCGGTACGCCGGGCGGGGTGGGCGCGGGCCGCGATCCCAAGGTGTTCCTGAAGCCCGGGCAGGTCGTACGGACCGTGGTCGAGGGGATCGGGGAGTGCGTGAACACCGTCGTCGAGGACAAGCAGCCGTGACCCCGCCGGCCTGGGTGGAGGAGGGGCAGCTCGCGCTGGAGCAGGCGGTCGACGCGCTGCCCGCCGACGCGGTGACCGAGCCGTCCGCCCTGCCCGGCTGGACCCGCGGACACCTGCTCACCCACCTCGCCCGCAACGCCGACGCCCTGGTCAACCTGCTGACCTGGGCACGGACGGGCATCCGTACGCCCATGTACGACTCGCCGGACCAGCGCGTGACGGACATCGAGGCGGGCGCCGGACGGCCCCTGGCCGAACAGCAGGCCGACGTACGCGAGTCCGCCGCCCGCTTCCGGAAAGCCGCCGAGGCGCTCTCGCCCGAGGCCTGGTCGGCCACCGTCGTCAGCGCGCAGGGCCGCGAGATCCCGGCGTCGGAGGTGCCGTGGCTGCGGGCTCGCGAGGTCTGGATCCACCTGGCCGACCTCCGCGTGGGCATCGGCATGGACGCCCTGCCGCCCGACTTCGCCTGGGCCCTCGTACGCGAGGTGGCCGGGTGGATGTCGGCCCGTATCGCCCCGGGTGTCGGTGCCGAACTGTCGGTGGACGGCCACGGCACCGTCGTCCTGGGCGACCCCGCTCCCGGCGTCGCGGTCACCGGACCGCCGTACGCCCTGGCCGCCTGGCTCACTGGCCGCAGCGGTACCGACGACCTGCACATCACCGGTGAACTCCCGGAACTTCCACGCTGGCTGTGAGCCTGATGTGGCCGATCGATCAAAGGAGATCGACATGAGCGAGACCAGCGAGACCTTCGTCCTGGTGACCGGAGCCTGTCACGGCGGATGGGCCTGGCGCCCGGTCGCGGCCGAGTTGAGAGCGGCCGGGCACCAGGTGCACACCCCCACCCTGGCCGGGCTGGGCGCCGACGACGACCCGCGCGGCGTGACCCTCACCGACTGTGTGAACAGCCTCGTGGACTACGTCGAGCGTGCCGACCTGACCGACATCACCCTGCTCGGCCACAGCTGGGGCGGCTTCGTCCTGACCGGCGCGGCGCCGAAGCTCGCAGCCCGGACAAGACGCCTGGTCTTCTGGAACGCGTTCGTCCCGAACGACGGCGAGTCCCTGATCGACGCGTGCCCGCCGCACTACGGCGAGATGTTCCTCGCCGTGGCGGCCGCCTCCGGGAACGACACGGTGACCTTCCCCTTCGAGGTCTTCCAGCAGGCGTTCATGCAGGACGCCAGTGAGGAGACCCAGCGCCTGGTCCACTCCCTGCTCGTCCCGCAGCCCCTGGGCACCTTCACCGAGAAGGCGGACACGACGGCGTTCGCCGCACTCGACATCCCCACCGCCTACGTCCTGTGCACGGAAGACCTCGCCCTTCCCGGGGAGTGGGCCTGGGCCGACCGCTTCCTGCCACGGCTCAAGGACCCGCTGGTCATCGAGACCCCGGGCAGCCACGAGGCCCTCTTCACCCGCCCCGCCGAACTGGCCGACGCGTTCGTCCGGGCCTGCGCGGTATAGACCTCCCGGGCTTGCACGGGTGAGCGTTTCCGTCACGCTCACCCCACCGCGACGGCTTCGACATCGGCGCCCTCGGGTTCGCGGTCCTGCTCCACCGTTCGGCGGCGGGCGAAGCGGGACCGCAACCGCGTGGTGCGGGGCCGCGGCGTCCCGAGACCGCCGGTGACCCGGTCGAGGAAGATCGCGAGGATGACCACCGAGAGACCGCCCTCGAACCCGGCGCCGATGTCGAGCTGTGTCACGCCGCGGACCACGACCTCGCCGAGCCCGCCGGCGCCGACCATGCCCGCGATGACGACCATGGACAGGGCCAGCATGATCACCTGATTGACGCCGGCCATGATGGACGGCATCGCCAGCGGTACCTGGACCTGCCGCAGCACCTGCCGGGGCCGTGAGCCGAACGCGTGGGCCGCTTCGACGATCTCCCGGTCGACCTGCCGGATGCCGAGTTCGGTGAGACGGACCGCGGGCGGGATCGCGAAGACGATCGTCGACACGACGCCGGGCACGACGCCGATGCCGAAGAAGAAGACGGCGGGGATGAGGTAGACGAACACCGGCAGGGTCTGCATCAGGTCCAGCACCGGACGGGTCACCGAGCTGACCAGGGTGCTGGTGGCGGCCCAGATCCCGATCGGCACTCCGATCACGACGGCCGCGCCGGCGGCGATGAGGACCACGGTGAGCGTCTGCATCGCCTCGGTCCACAGTTCCATCGAGTCGACCAGCAAGAACGCCAGAACCGTGAAGACGACCAACTGCCAGCGGCGGGACGCGAACCACGCGATGACGGCGAAGACCGCGATCATGACCAGGTAGGCCGGGTTGTGCAGCACCGCGTAGACGGCGTTGACCAGTGTGGTCAGCAGCGAGGAGACACCGTCGAACAGCCCGCCGAAGTGGCGGAGCAGGAACTGGATGACGTTGTCGATGGAGCGGCCGACGGGGATCCTAGGCATGGGTGAGCCTCCGCGAGGACGCGAGGGCGGACAGGATGGCCGCGCGGGGCACGACGCCCAGCAGCCGGCCCTCGGCGACGACCGCGATCGGGACGGCGTGCTTGCCCGCGAGGTCGATGAATTCGACCAGCGGCTGGTCCGGTGGCACGGTGTGGTACTCGTCGATCACACAGCGGGCCAGATCCGGCTGCCCGGCACGCACGGCCGTGGCCAGATCACCGTCCCGGGCGATGCCGAGCAGCTGCTCGTCGTCGTCCAGTACGAAGACGCCGTTGGCCTCGGCGTTCCCCAACCGGTCCAGTACTCCCACGGGGGTGTCGCGGATGCTCGCGGTGAGCAGCGCGGGCCGCATCACGGCCGCGGCGGTCAGCACCCGGGAGCGGTCCACGTCGGAGACGAAGTCGCTGACGTAGCTGTCGGCCGGCGAGGAGAGGATCTCCGGCCCGGTGCCGCACTGCACGACCCGGCCGTCCCGCATCACCATGATCCGCTGCCCGATCCGCATGGCCTCGTTCAGGTCGTGCGTCACGAAGACGATCGTGCGCTGCCGGTCCTCCTGGAGATGCAGGAGCAGATCCTGCATGTCGCGGCGGATCAGCGGATCCAGCGCGCTGAACGGCTCGTCCATCAGCAGAATGTCCGCTTCGGTCGCCAGCGCGCGGGCCAGACCGACCCGTTGCTGCATTCCGCCGGACAACTGGTGCGGGTAGGCGTCGCCGCGATGGCCGAGGCCCACCTGGCGCAGTGCCAAGTCGGCGCGCTCCAGCCGCTCCTTGGCCGGGACGTAGCGGATCTGGAGCCCGTACGCCGCGTTCTCCCGGACGGAGAGGTGCGGGAGCAGTGCGAAGTGCTGGAACACCATGCTGATCCGGCGGTTGCGCAGGTCGCGCAGGTCGGCCGGGTTCATCCCGGTCACCTCGGTCCCGTCGATCCGCAGCGAGCCGGAGGACGGCTCCACGAGCCGGTTGATCATCCGAATGAGGGTGGACTTGCCCGAGCCCGACAGGCCCATGACGACGAACAGTTCGCCCTGCGCGATGCTGAGGGCGACGTCATGGACGGCCAGATTCCCGCCGGCCGCCGTGACGGCCGCGGCGAGGTCCCGCCCGGGATCCGCACCGGCGAGCAGAGCCGCCGTTTTACGGTCGGGCAGCCCGTACACCTTGTTCAGGCCCGAGCCTTCGATCATCGGGGTGGTCATGGCGCTCAGCCTCCGGTCACCGCGGCCGCGGCGTCCTTGCCGCCGACGGTCTTGACCCCGGAGAGCCAGGTGTTGACGGTCTCGGGGTTGGCGGCGATCCATTCCTTGGCGATGCTCTGAGCCGACTGCTTCTTGTTGTCGTAGGCGTCGATCCATGCGGACGCGGTCGGCGCGTCGGTGCGCATCTGTGAGAGGAAGCGGACCAGGTTGGGGTCCTCCTTCTTCAGTCCGGACCGGGTGAGCACCCTGATCCGACCGGCACCGGGCCAGACCTTCTCCGGGTCGGCGAGGAACGTCACCTTCCACTTGACGACCATCCAGTGCGGCTGCCAGGCCAGGAACACCACCGGTTGGTTCTTCGCCACCCGGCGCGTGACCTCGGCGAGCATGGCCTCCGTGCTGCTGGTGACCAGCTTCCACTTGCCGAGGCCGTACGCGTTCTTCTTGATCGCGTCGAGGATGTACTGATTGCCCGGTGAGCCCGGCTCGATGCCGAGGATCTCGTGGTCGAACAGGTCTCCGTAAGCGGCCAGATCCGCGAGCGAGTCGATCTTCAGCTTCTTCGCCATGGCACCCGGGATGCCCGGTGCGTACTGCGTACCGGTGAGCATCGTGCCGGACACCGAGACGGAACCGTCGTCGATCATCTTCCCGAACACCGGCTTCTGCGACGGCCACCAGTTGCCGAGATACGCGTCCGCCTTGCCGGTGGACAGCGCCTGGGCGGCCAGCGGGACCGAGACCTCCTGCACGGACGGGCTGTAGCCGAGTTTCTTGAGAATGTCGCTCGCTATCTGGTTCTCGACGACCAGGTCCTGCCAGGGCTGCTGGACGAAGCGGACCGGGTGGGAGCCGCCGTCGCTGCCGGAGCCGAAGGCGCTCGCGTTGTCGTCGCCGCCGCACCCGGAGAGCAGCAGGGGCAGTGTGACGGCCACGGAGGTGAGGCCGAGAAGTCGTCTTCGCGTGATGCGCATGGGTTTCTCCTGATTCCGAATTCCGAGGTTCCGACGTTCCGAGGTCCCGGGGGACGATGTGGGTGGAGCGGTTCAGCGCCCCGTCGGCTCTTCGGGGATGTTCGGGATGTTCGGGGTGTTCGGGGTGTTCACCCAGACGGGAGACGACCACGCCATCTCGCCGTCGATCTGAAGGACGCGTACGTAGTAGTAGGCGGCGCCGTCCGGTTCGTCGGTCCAGGTCAGCCGCTGCTCAGTGGTGCCGAGGGAGGTGAGGCCCCCGGTGCCGCGCTCCAGGAGCAGGCGCCCGCCGCGCGTGCCCGGGACTTCGACGGTCTCCTTCAGCAGGTGCTCCAGCGTGACGGTGACGCAGCCCTGCTCGGCCGTCAGTTCGACGGTCGCCTCGGGCGGGCCCACCAGCGTCAGCTCGATCCCGCCGCGCTGCGATCCGTAGGGTGCGCCGAAGGACTTGGTGGACGCGGTCCACCGCACCTCGTCCTTGCCCGCGGCGACCACCTCGGGACCCCAGAAGGGTGTCTGCACGATCTCGGCGCCACCCTCGGTCCGGATGCGTCCGCTCCAGTCGGTGGTGACGTCGCTCTGCCCGAACTCCACCCGCAGCGGCATCTCCACCCAGCCGTCCGGCAGGCCGAGATCCGGGGTGAGACTCTGGACGGTCTCTCCGTCGCGGACCAGTTCGACACGCGCCAGGTCCCTGAACCCCTGGGCGAAGACCTCGATCTCGACCGGTCCGACCGGCCCGTCGCCGAGCTCGACCTCGCTGCCCATGAAGGCGCCCGCCACCCGTACGTCGACGATGACGTCCCGGGTGGTCGCCCCGAACACCCGGCGCTGCTGGAGCGCCTCGAACACGCCCTGACGGTCGAGACGTTCGGCGAACGCGCCGACGTAACTGGCTCCGTTGCCGTGGTCGGAACTGGCGATCAGCCCGAAGCGGTGGCCCCGGCGCAGTCCGTCCAGGACGAACGTGCCGTCGAGCGTTCCGTCGGAGTACTGGCGGAAGCACCCCTGCTGCTCGTAGTTGCCGCGACAGGCCTGGAACACCTCGACCAGGCGCAGGTATTCGGGGTCGTAGTAGTCCCAGTCGTACGGGATCATCGCCGAACCCGGGTGATGCGGAATGGTGAGCGCCGGGTAGTCCGGGTGCCGGCGCAGGCTCGCCCACAGCTCGTCCGGCGTCTGCGAACCGGCCGCGAAGGACGAGTAGATCGGCGCCCCGCGCTCCTCGGAGCCGTAGATGACGTTCTGGTGGCCGGTGTTGCCCGTCCATTCGAAGCCGTACAGCGGCACGAACCGGCCGTCGACCCGGAACAGGTCGGCGATCTTCTGGATGGACCACCACTGGTACGCGCTGCTGTTCTCCGAATGGTCGGTGACCGCCCAGAAGTCGTAGTCGCAGACGTCCCAGCCGTAGCGGTAGAAGTCCTCCAGCGACGGTTCATCGCCGGAGGTGCACCTGCTGACCAGCGAGTGACGGTGCAAGTCGCCCCAGTAGAGGGTGAGTTCACGGCCGTCGACGTCCGTGCGGTAACGCGGGCTGTCCTCGGCCGCCCACCCGCGAACCTCGCGGCGGTCGCTGCTCGCCACGACCTCGATGCGGTGACCGGCGTGCGCGGGACCGCCGTCGGCCGGGATGACCGCCGACATGATCGCGCCGACTCCGTGCATGCCGTGCCAGACCACCGACCCGAGGTGCTCAAGGAGCTTCGGGCACTCCCGGCCGCCGAACCCCTCCGTCCAGGTGAGGCTGCGGTCCAGCCGTCCGTCGGTCTGCCAGGCGAGCAGGGTGCCGCCCGCGACCGGGGTCACCGCGACCTCTTCGAGGGTCCCGTCGCTGTTGGTGAAGGTGGTGGGCTTGGACCAGCCGTCCGGACCGAGCGTCTGCGCGGCGACTTCCCAGTAGTACGTCATGAGCGGGAGCCTGCGGTGGATGCGGTAGGTGACCGTGAGGCCGCCGTGCGCGTCCGCGGCCAGCCGGGGCAGCCCGCCCGGCACGACGTCCAGGTCCGGTGCCAGGATCCCCTCGGCTTCGAGCAGGCCGTCGTCCGTCACCTTCACCACCCGCAAGGACGCGGTCACTTCGGGCAGCAGCTCCGAAGGCACCGCGTCACCGCTGTCCCGTACGCCGGTGATGTGCGGGGCCTCGTCGAGTTCGCTCGCGGGCCGCAGCCGCGTGGGGCCCGAACCGCCGTGTCCATGCACGGCGATGAGGTCGAAGGCGCACCAGATCCCGCCGTCGGCGGTCACCGCGAGGCTCGGGTGCAGCGCGTAGTCGGTCCCCGAGCTCACCGGACGCACCGGCCCCAGCAGACCCGCGCTGTCGGCGGTGCACATGACGATCCGGTACGAGCCGCCCACGTACTCCGACCAGGCGTACGCGCTGCCGCCCTCCGGCCGCGCCGCCACCGTGGGGTCCCAGGCGTTGCCGGCCGCGCCCTTGCTGACGAGCCGGGCTTCGTCCCACGTCCCGCCCTGCCAGCGCCGGGACCAGATGCCGAAGCCGGAGTCGTACGGCCCCTGCCACACCACTTCGACGCTGCCGTCCTGGTGGGCCACGATCTCCTGGTTGAAGGAAGGGTGACCGGTACCGCTGACGCACTGCGCCGGTCCCCACCCGGACGCGGAGTCGAAGCGGTGGGCCCAGACGTCCACCCGGCCGTCCGCCGCCGCCCGCCCGTAGCAGACCCAGGGCACGCCCTCGGCGTCGAACACCGCGGAAGGCCGGAAGCAGTCGGACGGGCCATCGTCCAGCGCGACGGGTGTCGCGTCGGCCGTCGGGCTGTCCGCGAGGGCCGCGACGACGCGCTCCCCGACCCCTTCCTCCCATTCGATCCACACGTGCAGCACCCGGCCGTCGGCCGCCGCCGCGACCGCGGGGCGGGCCGCCGACCGGGGCTCGCAGACGGCCCGGGCCGCGACCCGCCGGTGCCCGAGGAGACGGGGGGCGGTGCTCAACGCCTCGTCGGCGGTGGCCAGATACTCCGTGAGGCGGCCACCGCCCTCGTCGACCCACATGTAGCGCATGGGGTCGGGATCCAGCACGGCTTCGACGGCCGAGAGGTCGACACAATTCTCCATCGCCGTGGCCAGGCGGCGGTTGAACGCGAGTACCCGGTCGAGGTCCAGCCGTTGGCGTGCGGTGTAGCCCGCCTCGTGGTGATCCAGGCCGCAGCAACTCGTCATGGGCAGGCGTCCTTTCGGAGAGATGGATATTCGCGGGGAAGCAGACGGGAAAGTAGACGGGGAAGTAGACGGGGAAGCAGACGGGGGAGTGGCGGTGGAGTCGCGGAGGTGAGAAAAAAGGGGGGCACGGCAGCGCGAAATGACGCACGCGTTTCCGTCTGATTTCCATGCGCGGCGCCGGCTGGGCCACATGCACACCGGCGCCTCGTGCGATGCCACGATCCTGCGCATGAGCCTTTCCCGACAATGGGGTTGGGCCACTCGACGAAGACCGATTCTCGACTTGTGCGATAGGGTTTCCCTATGGAGCGTCGCCAGCTGGAGTACTTCCTCGCGATCGTTCAGTACGGTGGCTTCACCAATGCCAGTCGGCGCCTTCGCGTGGCGCAGCCGTCCCTGTCGCAGGCGATCCGCGCCCTTGAGCGCGATCTCGGCGCACCCCTGTTCAACCGGCTCGGCCGGGGCGTGGGCCTCACGGCGGCAGGTCAGGCGCTGGTCCGGCCGGCACAGCAGACGCTGCGGGACTTCACCACGGCCCGGGTGTCCGTGGAGCAGGTCATCGGCCTGACCGGTGGCCGGCTCGACATCGTCGCGCTCACCACTCTCGCCGTCGACCCATTGGCCGGTCTGATCGGCCGCTTCCGTGAATTGCACCCGCTGGTGGACATCAGGGTCGCCGATCCGGAACACGACAATGCCGTCACCGGAATGGTCCGCACGGGGGAATGCGAACTCGGCCTCGCGGAATCCCCCGCAAATCTCGGCGGCCTGGACCATTTCAAGCTTCCGGATCAGGAATTCCTGGCCGTACTTCCGCCGGGCAGCAGGCCGCCCCGGTCAACCGCGCTGCCCCTCGCCGAGTTGGCCGAACTGCCCCTGGTGTCGAGTCCGGAAGGCACCGCGATGCGCACCCTGGCCGACCGTGTCCTGACCGTGCGCGGGGCGCGGCCCCGGGTCGCGGTCGAGACCACTCACCGAGCTGCCATCGTCCCGCTCGTACTGTCCGGTGCCGGGGCCGCGCTGCTGCCGCGCTGGCTCGCCGAGGACGCCGGGCGGCGCGGGGCGCTGGTCATGCCCACCACGCCCCGGCTGGTGCACAACGCCGTGATGATGTGGCGCAGCCAGCAGCTCTCCACGGCAGCGGCGGCCTTCCTCGACCTCGTCCGGAAGGACTCCGGCACTGCCGCCGGCGAGTTGCCGGAATTACCCGTCCGGCCTCTTGAGGGATGCGAACGGCGAATGCGTCCCGAAAGCAAGCTGGCCACAGGGGACTGAGAGCGCTGGGACCTTGCTCAGCAGGGTGCGGTGGTCGGTGGCGAGGGCCGCGACCAGGTCGCGGCCTTGACCGCGAAGGGGAGAACGAGGTGGAGCTTGATCTCTCCGGGACCTGCGGGGGAGTGGTCCAGGAGCCCCGGTACTGAAGGGGCTCAGGGCTCCGCACGGGCGGGCCTCGCGAGATTCGGCGGAGGCCGGTACATTTCGCGTCGGTGTGTACTGCGGGGGGAGTCCCCGGAAGTTGTTGCTGTGTCGCGGAGGTGTGGGCTGTGTTGATGACTGGCAAGGTTCTGCGTTTCGACGAGGTCCGTGGTTACGGATTTATCGCCCCCTCGGAAGCGGGCGAGGACGTCTTCATGCACGCGAACGACCTGCTCGACGAGAAGTACCTCTACCACGAGGGCAGCGAAGTCGAGTTCTTCATGGAGATGGGGGAGAAGGGGCCCAAGGCATCGGAGATCCGCCTGGTCTACCAGCCCTCCGCCAACCGGATCCCCGCCACGCGTCCGGCCGCGCCGGGCGAGGCCCCGGGGATCGGGCAGTTCCGCACCGAACTGACCGAGGCGCTGGTGGGTTCGGTCGACTCGCTCACCGCGGCGCAGATCAGGCAGGTCCGCAATTGCGTCGTCGACCTGGCCCGGTCGAAGGGTTGGCTCACCACGTCATAAGGGATCGCACATATGGGGCCGTCACCGGTGTGGCGGCCCCACACGCATGCCCGCGGCGTGGACGCCCCCTTGACGTCACGCGGAGGCCGATCGACACTCCAGTGGGGAATCCTAGTGAACAGGTAGGGAAACATGGGGCGCCTTGGTCCGGTCACCAGCCGCGTGAGCCGCACGTCTCGGCCGTCCCCTCTTCTGACCTCCCGTCGTCACATCGATCTGCTGCGCGTCTGCAGCGCGATCAGCCCCCTGGGCTGAGCCGGCTCTCCTGCCCGCTCCTCGCCCGACGTCGCCTCCGCCGCACGTACGTCCGCGCACCCACCCCGGGGAGACCCATGTCCGTGACACCGCTCGCCCTCCTTCACTCCGAGCAGTCCGCCCCCGCCTTCCGCGGGCGGATCGGCAGCGACGCGCGCAGCGGGCACTACGCCGTGCCGCGCCGCTACCGGATCCATCTGTCGCCCGGCTGTCCGCACTGTCTGCGCATCGCCGTCGTCCACGGCCTGCTCGGTCTCGACGACGTCTGTCCGGTGACGTTCCTGGACGCCGTGCCCGACTGCCCCGACGGCGGTCACTCCGCGCTGCGCCCGCTGTACGACGCGAGCGCGCACCGCTACGGCGGCGCGGCCCTGGCGCCGGTGCTCAGCGACGACTGGTCGGGACGGATCGTCAGCACCCACGCCCCGGACATCATGCGCGACCTGGCCCGGCACTTCGGCACCGGGCGCCCCGCGCTGTACCCGTGCGGGGCGGAGGCGGAGATCGAGGCCGTCGAGCGGCTGTGCGGACAGGACATCGAGCAGGCCGCGCAGCGGGCCGGCGCGCCGGGCACCGAGCCGGCCGAGCGTGCCGCGGCGCTCGACAAGCTGCTGGAGACGCTGGGGGCGCTGGAGCGGTGGCTCGTCAGTCGTGAGTATCTGATCCGGGATCAGATCAATGCGGCCGACGTCGAGTTGTGGGTCACCCTGGTCCAACTCGACACCGTGCACCGGCACCACCTGGACGCCGCCGCGGTGCACCGCATCGCCGGCCATCCCACCCTGTGGGCTTACGCCCGCCGCCTGGCCGCCCACCCGGCCTTCGGTGGCCGACTCGACCTCGACGGTATCGCGCGCCGGCACCACGCCCACTGCCGGGGCCTGGAGGCCGCCGGTGCGGCGGTGCAGATCCTGGACTGGGCTGCCCACGCGGCTCAAGGACGCTGAGCGCTGCTGAGACGTTCCAACTGATGGACCGGCGTTGACACATGTCCGGACAGCTGCCTTAGCCTACGGACCACAAGAGCCCCCCGGACCTCCGAGATCAGTGACGGTGACGGACATGTACGCAGTACCCAGGACGGCCGCGCGCCGCGCCCAGGGCTGCGTACTGCCGTACGCCAACCCGCTCGTCGCTGACCGGGCCGTCGATCTGCTCCGCGTGAGCAGCGCACTGTGTACCGCACCGGGCCGTGCCCGCTGTCGGGGCTGACGTCCTTTCCAGCCCCCGCGTTCCTGACGAACACCGCCCCCGCGGTGTGCCGTTGTCCGCCCAGCCCCCGGTTCCCGTGCGTCCCCGTGTGCCACGTTCTGCCGCCGTAGAGCGGCCGCCGTAGGGGCACCACGTTCGCCGTGTCCGGGGGGTCCGACTCCGCCGGAGCCCTTTCATGAGTGAACCCCCAGGCGCCGCCATGTCCCTCGCCGAGGCACCGCCGCCCGCCGACGCGCCGTCAAAGCAGCTCGCCGCCCAGCGAGTTCTGCCGCTGCGGCGTCCCGGCCGCTGGATCGCCACCGCGGTCGTCCTGGTCCTGGCGGCCCAGTTCGTCCACGGTCTGGTGTCCAACCCCTTCTACCAGTGGGACCGTTTCGGCTACTGGTTCCTGCGGCCGACCATTCTCGACGGTCTCCTCATCACCCTCGAAGTCACCGCCTACAGTGCGGTGCTGGGACTTCTCGGTGGCATTCTGCTCGCCGTGGCCCGGCTCTCGAAGAGCCCGGTGCTGCGTGCGGTCAGCTGGACCTACATCTGGGCACTGCGTTCGATCCCGCTGATCGTGGTGCTGCTGTTCCTCTACAACTTCAGTGCCCTCTACCAGACGCTCAGCGTCGGCGTGCCCTTCGGGCCGGCCTTCTTCACCTTCGACGAGTCCCGGCTCGCCACCGACATGGTCGTCGCCGTCATCGGCCTCAGCCTCAATGAGGCGGCGTACGCGGCCGAGGTCGTCCGCGGCGGAATCCTCTCCGTCGACCAGGGCCAGCACGAGGCGGCCTCCGCGCTCGGCCTGCCGAAGGGCTACCAGTTCAGGAAGATCGTCTTCCCGCAGGCGCTGCGCTCCATCACCCCGAACTACGTCAACCAGCTGATCGGCCTCATCAAGGCCACCTCGCTGGTCTTCTACGTGTCCCTGCTCGACCTGTTCGGCACCGCGCAGACCATGGGCGCCACCTACCCCGGCGACATCGTGCCGCTGCTGCTGGTCGTGACCGTCTGGTACCTGATCCTCACCAGCGTCGTGTCCGTCGTCCAGTTCTACGTCGAGCGGTACTACGCCCGGGGCGCCACACGGACCCTGCCGCCGACGCCGTTGCGGAAACTGCGGACCACTCTCGCCGATCTGCGGGCCCGCATGCGTCGGGAGGCCGGCGTATGACTGCCGAGGTGCTTCAGAACGCGGCCGCCGCCATCGAGGTGCACGACGTGCACAAGTGGTACGGCACTCACCGGGTGCTGGACGGCGTCGACCTGACCGTGCGGCCCGGTGAAGTCACCGTGATTCTCGGCCCGTCCGGCTCCGGGAAGTCCACCCTGCTGCGGGTCATCAACCACCTGGAGAAGCCGGAGATCGGCTACGTCAGCATCAACGGCGAGCTCATCGGTGTACGCCGGCAGGGCGAACGTCTGAAGGAGCTGAGCGAGCGGGCCATCCTGACGCAGCGCAGCCGCATCGGCTTCGTCTTCCAGAACTTCAATCTCTTCCCGCACCTCACCGTGGTGGACAACGTGGCCGCCGCCCCGGCGGCGACCGGGAAGCTCGGCAAGGCCGAGTCCCAGGCACTCGCCCGGGAACTCCTTGACCGGGTCGGTCTGGCCGACAAGGCCGCCGCCTACCCACGGCAGTTGTCGGGCGGCCAGCAGCAGCGCGTGGCCATCGCACGCGCCCTGGCGCTGCGTCCCGGCGTCATCCTCTTCGACGAGCCGACCTCCGCGCTCGATCCCGAACTCGTCGGTGAGGTCCTCGCCGTCATCAAGGACCTGGCGAGGAGCGGCACCACCCTGGTGATCGTCACCCACGAGATCGGCTTCGCCCATGAGATCGCCGACCGGGTCGTCTTCATCGACGGAGGCCGGATCGTCGAACAGGGCCCGCCCTCCGAGGTCCTGGACAAGCCGCGGCACGAACGGACCCGGGACTTCCTGAGCAAGGTGCTCTGACCCGGCCGGCGCCCGGAACCCCGCTTCCCCACCCACGCCACCTTCACGACCCTCTGAATGACAAGGACAGCCATGCCCACCCAGCTCTCCCGACGCAGCCTGATACGCGGCATCACCGCGGCGACCGCCGTCACCGCCCTGGCCACCGGGCTCGCCGCCTGCGGGGGCGACAGCGACGCCGCCACCAAGACCGACACCGCCGGCACGGTCACCGTGGGGCAGCTGTCCAACGGCGCCGCGAAGGAGACCACCCTGAAGGTCTCCGAGGTGAAGTCCATCAGCGCCGAGCTGCCCGCCGCCCTCAAGAAGAGCGGCAAGCTGGTGATCGGATCCGGCACGCTGCCCTCCGGCAGTCCGCCGCTCGGCTTCGTGGGAGACGACCAGAAGACGATCACGGGCTCCGAGCCCGACCTCGGCCGGCTGGTGGCCGCCGTCCTCGGCCTCGAGCCCGAGGTGCGCCGGTCGACCTGGGAGAACCTGTTCATCGGCCTCGACAGCGGAAAGGTCGATGTGGCCTTCTCCAACGTCACCGACACCGAGGAGCGCAAGCAGAAGTACGAGTTCGCCTCCTACCGCAAGGACGATCTCGCCTTCGAGGTGAAGAAGGACAACACCTGGAACTTCGACGGCGACTACGAGAGCCTCGCCGGCAAGACGGTCTCCGTCGCCAACGGCACCAACCAGGAGAAGCTCCTCCTGGAGTGGAAGGCGAAGCTGGCCAAGGAGGGCAAGAAACCCCTCACCGTCAAGTACTTCCAGGAGACCAACAGCATCTATCTGGCGCTGAGCAGCGGCAAGATCGACGCCTACTTCGGCCCCAGCCCGAATCTCGCCTACCACGCGGCGAAGACCGCCAGGACGCCTCAGGCGACCCGTATCGCGGGCCAGTTCTCCGGTGCCGGTGAGTCGCTCCAAGGCCTGATCGCCGCGACGGCGAAGAAGGACAGCGGCCTTGCCAAGCCCCTCGCCGACGCCATCAACTACCTGATCGAGAACGGCCAGTACGCCAAGTGGCTCGCCGCCTGGAATCTCTCCAACGAGGCCGTCGCCAAGTCCGAGGTCAACCCGCCCGGACTGCCACTGACCAATTCCTGACGGGCCGTCATCGTACGGCGCATGGAGAGGACTTCGTCACAGTGATCCATCAGCTCGACCTCCGCGGTGACGGAGGCCTCGACAGCCGCGTGCTGAACAACCCCGTCTGGTCCGCACTGGACGGCCCGCACGCCGGCTTCGCCGAACGGAACGGACAGGCGGCGCGCTACCCGGTGGACGTGTACGCGTTCGCCGCCCTCGCCGATCCCGGGGATCCGGCCGCCTGGGCCGACCTGCACACGCTCGTCGGCCCGGCAACCGTCGTACGGATCAAGCCTGCCGAGCAGGTCCCCGACGGCTGGGAGGTGGTCGGCGGCGGGGTCGGCGTGCAGTTGGTCGACACCGCGCTGCGGGCCGAGCCCGCCCCCGAGGCGGTACGGCTCGGCCCCGACGACGTACCCGAGATGCTCGACCTGGTTGCCCGCACCGAGCCGGGCCCGTTCCTCAAGCGGACCATCGAACTCGGCACCTACCTCGGCATTCGCGAACGAGGACGGTTGATCGCCATGGCCGGAGAGCGACTGCGCCCGCAGGGCTGGACGGAGATCAGCGCCGTCTGCACGGACCCGGAGCACCGCGGCCGGGGCCTGGCCACCCGGCTGATCCGCGCGGTCGCCGCGGGCATCCGCGAACGTGGCGACACCCCGTTCCTGCACGCCGCCGCGGACAACACCCCCGCGATCCGGCTGTACGAGTCGATCGGCTTCACCCTGCGCCGCCGGTCCACCATTCTCCTGGTGCGCACACCATGAACGGGAACACAGCGCGAGGCCGCGGCGTTGTGACCCACGACGAGATCTGCGCGGCGCCGCCGCGCGCGCCCAGATGCAAGGAGGTGACGGCCGTGACACGCACACTCCACGCCGTCCACCTCCACTCCCGGCCCCACATCGATCTCCAGCGCGTAGCCGGCGCGCTCTGTTGCTCCTGACCCCGTTGCCCCTGCACCTGCCCTGCCTCCCGCGGGCCGGTGATCTCGTACGGACCTCCAGGAAGGCACCCACCCGTGTCCCCTTCTCCTTTGCTGCACCTCGCCGTCGCCCTGGACGGCACCGGCTGGCATCCCGCCTCCTGGCGCGAGCCAGTGGCCCGCCCCCGCGACCTGTTCACCGCCGGATACTGGGCCGACCTGGTCGCCGAGGCCGAACGCGGTCTGCTCGATTTCGTCACCATCGAGGACGGCCTCGGCCCGCAGTCCTCCCACTTCCTCGACCCGGACGAGCGCACCGACCAGGTGCGCGGCCGCCTGGACTCCGTCCTGATCGCGGCCCGCATCGCCCCGCTGTCCCGGCACATAGGCCTGGTCCCGACCGCGGTGGTCACCCACACGGAGCCCTTCCACATCTCCAAGGCCATCGCCACCCTCGACTACGTCAGCACGGGACGCGCGGGCCTCAGGGTGCAGGTCAGCGCCCGCCCGAACGAGGCCGCGCACTTCGGCCGCCGCACCATCCCGCGCATCGAGGCCTACGACAGCCCGGACATCCGGGAACTGGTGACCGACCTCTTGGACGAGACCGCCGACTACGTCGAGGTCGTGCGCCGGCTCTGGGACAGCTGGGAGGACGACGCGGAGATCCGGGATGTCGTCACCGGCCGCTTCATCGACCGGGACAAGTTGCACTACATCGACTTCGAGGGCAGCCACTTCAGCGTCAAGGGCCCCTCCATCACGCCCCGCCCGCCGCAGGGCCAGCCCCTCGTCAGCGTCCTCGCTCACGACACCGTCCCGTACCGTCTGGTGGCCCGCGCGACCGACGTCGGCTACACCACCCCGCACGACGCCGACCAGGCCCGCGCGATCGTCGCGGAGATCCGCGCCGAGCAGGAGACGGCAGGGCGTGCCGGCGAACCCCTGCACGTCTTCGGTGACTTGGTGGTCTTCCTCGACGAGGACCCGGCCGAGGCCGCCGCTCGCCGGGACCGGCTCGACACCCTCGCGGGGGAGCCGTACACCAGCGACGCCCGCATCTTCGCCGGTACGCCCGCCCAACTCGCCGATCTCCTCGGCGAGTTGCAGGCGGCCGGGCTCACCGGCTTCCGGCTGCGTCCCGCCGTCCTCGGCCACGACCTGCCGGCGATCACCCGGGGCCTGGTCCCCGAACTCCAGCGCCGCGGTGCCTTCCGCCGCGCCTACGAGGCCGACACCCTGCGCGGACTGCTGGGCCTGCCCCGCCCCGCCAACCGCTACGCCGCCGCCTGAGCCGGAAGGACCGCAGAACCATGAGCAAGCCGCTGAAGCAGATCCACCTGGCCGCGCACTTCCCCGGCGTCAACAACACCACCGTGTGGAGCGACCCCGCGGCCGGCAGCCACATCGAGTTCAGCTCCTTCGCGCACTTCGCACAGACCGCCGAACGCGCCAAGTTCGACTTCCTGTTCCTCGCTGAAGGGCTCAGGCTGCGTGAACAGGGCGGAAAAATCTACGACTTGGACGTCGTCGGCCGCCCCGACACCTTCACCGTCCTCGCCGCGCTCGCCGCCGTCACCGAACACCTCGGGCTGGCCGGCACCATCAACTCCACCTTCAACGAGCCCTACGAGGTCGCTCGCCAGTTCGCCAGCCTCGACCACCTCTCCGGCGGCCGCTCCGCCTGGAACGTCGTCACCTCCTGGGACGCCTTCACCGGCGAGAACTTCCGCCGCGGCGGCTTCCTCCCGCAGGACGAGCGCTACTCCCGCGCCGAGGAGTTCCTCGCCACCACGAACGAACTCTTCGACTCCTGGCACGGCGACGAGATCCTCGCCGACCAGGCCACCGGCACCTTCCTGCGCGACGCGAAGGCCGGATCCTTCGTCCACACCGGACAGCACTTCGACATCCAGGGCCAGTTCAACGTCCCGCGCTCCCCGCAGGGCCGCCCCGTCATCTTCCAGGCCGGTGACTCCGACGAGGGCCGCGAGTTCGCCGCCGCCGGCGCCGACGCGATCTTCAGCCGTTACGCCACTCTGAAGGAAGGCCAGGCCTTCTACACGGACGTCAAGAACCGCCTCGCCAAGTACGGCCGCGGCCACGACCAGCTCAAGATCCTGCCCGCCGCGACCTTCGTGCTCGGCGACACCGACGCCGAGGCGGAGGAGCTCGCCAAGGAGGTGCGCCGCCAGCAGGTCAGCGGGGCCACCGCCCTCAAACACCTGGAGTTCGTCTGGAACCGGGACCTCTCCTCGTACGACCCGGAGGGCCCGCTGCCCGACATCGACCCGTCGGTGAGCGAGGAGCACATCTCCCGGGGCCGCGCCCAGGTGCGCATGTACCGAGACCCGTTGGCCACCGCCCGCGAGTGGCGCGAACTCGCCGCCGCCAACAACTGGTCCATCCGCGACCTGGTCATCGAGACCGGCAACCGGCAGAACTTCGTCGGCGCCCCGGCCACCGTCGCCCGGACCATCAACGACTACGTCCAGGCCGATGCCAGCGACGGCTTCATCCTCGTCCCGCACATCACCCCGACCGGCCTCGACATCTTCGCGGACAAGGTCGTCCCGCTGCTCCAGGAGCAGGGCGTGTTCCGCACCGAGTACGAGGGCCCGACCCTCCGCGACCACCTGGGCCTGACCCACCCGGACGACGTACGGAGCGAACGCGTGGCCTCGTGATGCCCCTCGGGGCGGCCCGGCATGGCGTGGTCGCGGACGTCACCCTCCCCCGAAGGTGACGTCCGCGACCGCTTCCCCCGGCGCCGGACAGTGGTCCAGCCTCGCCCGTGTGCGGCCTGCTCGTGCTGTTACCAGCACATGACAGCTGTTTCCCCCGAACCCCAGCTGGAGTACAGGCGCACACGGACGAAGTAGCGGCGGCCCTTGACGAGATGGGCCTTGATCGTGGCGTTGCGCGTGGTGCCCCCGTCGTCCTGGCCGGTGAGGTAGCGGGGCTCGCCGTCCCGCTCCTCGAAGACCACGACGAGGGCGTCGCTCTCGCCGAAGATGCCCACGGTGTACTCGCGGGTCTCCGGCGGCTCGACGGTGAAGTCCGCCTGCTCGCCCGGGCCGAGGGCGAGCGGCGCCGAGCGGAAGGGCACCAGCGCCGCCGGCCGCGGCAGGGCGGCGGGCGGGTACCAGCGCAGGACGTACTCCTTGTCGGCGGGGGAGACGGTGCCGGGCGGGTTCAGGCCCGCGCGGTACTGCTCCGGCTCCAGGATCAGCCCCGCCTCGAAGGGATACTCCATGATCGACTGCGGATCCCAGACGGAGCCGTTGACCTCGTCCGGGTCCAGCTTGCGCAGGATGTTGAAGAACGTCCTGTCCCGGCTCCAGAAGTTCGGCGGGCCCGCCAGATCGGCGTAGACGGCCTCGTCGTCCCAGTGGATGCCGGCGAACGGGCTCTGGTGCTCGTGCAGCATGCCGAGCGCGTGCCCGATCTCGTGCAGGGCCGTCCCGCGCTCCCCGGGCGCGGTGAGGTCCCAGCCGAAGTTCATGGTGCGTTCGTGCAGGCCGACCTGGAGGGCGTCCTTGCCCACGGTCGACCAGGAGCCGTCGCCGAGCTGGAACCCGATCCGCAGCTCGGCCTCCGAGCGGTCCCCGACCTCGGCGAACGACACGCCGATGCCGAGGTTCTGCCACTCCTGGAAGCACTCGCGTACGACGTCCCGCTGATCCTTGGCGCCGACCCACGACACCCGCCGGGTCGCCCCGGTCCCCGGTACCGGAATGACGGACGCGTCGGTGTCGTCGTCGAAGAAGTAGTAGTGCAGCACGGTGTTGTTGACCCACATCCGGCTTCCGCCGATGAGCGCACTGAGCCGCTCGGCGGCCAGCCCCGGCGCGAAGGCGGGGGCAGGCTGCTGCGCGAGGGAGCAGTAGCGTGCGGTCATGGCGCCAAGACTGCCGTCCGCGCCCCCCGGGCACCTGAGTCGGGGGCTACTCAAGTCCCCCTGTATCAAACGTGAGTATGGGCGCTCTTGTTAGTCGTGATGACATTCGAACGGGACGCCAAGACCCTGGAGCTGCCCTGGCCCTTCACCGGCCGGGAGGACGAACTCGCCCTGGTCCGCCGGGCCATGGCCGCCGCCCGCCCCGGCATCGTGGTGACCGGCCCGGCGGGCAGCGGCAAGACCAGGCTCGTCACGGAAGCCGTCCGCGGCACCGACTGCGTCAAGGCGGCCGGGACCCCCGAGACACAGCGGATCCCCTTCGCCGCGTTCGCGCACCTGCTGCCCGAGTCGGTCACGCTGCATCGCGCCGTCCAACTGCTGTCCGGCACCCGGCTGTTGCTGGTCGACGACGCCCACCTGCTGGACGACGCCTCGGCCGCCCTGGTCCACCAGCTGGCCGTGCACGGACGCACCCGCCTGCTGGTCGTGGCCACCGACGGCGTTCCGGTGCCGAGTGCGGTGTCCCGGCTGTGGACCGGGGAGCTGCTGCCGCGTCTCGCCCTGGAACCGCTGCCCCGGGAGGAGACGGCGCAGCTGCTGGCGGCCGGCGCCGCCGACGGCCCGGAGCCGCTCACCGTCAACCGGCTGTACCGCCTGTGCCAGGGGGACCTGCGCCTGCTGCGCGACCTGCTGGGCGCGGTGCGCGGGCGCGGACTGCTCACCCGGGTCCCCGGCTGCGACGCCCACGCCTGGCGCGGACCGGTCCCGCTCACCGCGACCGTTCGCGAACGGACCGCGCACGTCCTCGACCGCCCCTGCCCCGAGGAGCGCGAGACCCTGGAACGGCTGGCCTTCGCCGAGCCCCTCCCGCTCCACATGGACGACCTCGCCCTGCACGCTCTCGAACACCTGGAGGCCGAGGGCCTGGTCCGGGTCGACGACCACGGCGCCGTACACCTCGCCCATCCCCTCTACGGCCCCGTACTGCGGGCCGCCGCCGGAAAGCTGCGGGCCCGGCGGCTGGCCCGCACGCCGGACAGCTGCGCCCCCGCCCTGGCGGCGGAGTCGGCCGCGCTGACGACCGGGATCGAGCGGGCCGACGTACGGGCGATTCCCACGCCCGTGGGGGAGTGGCTCGCGCAGGAGGGCCTTACGGTGCCGGCCCGGTACGCGGCCGTACGGGCGCGGTTCTCGCGGTTGCGGGGGGAGCTGCGGGAGGCGGCGGCCTGGGCGCGGGAGGGGCTGCGCGAGGCTCCCGAGGATCCGACCTGCCGTCTCGAACTCGCCCTCGCCACTGCCCAGTCAGGTGAGGTGACGGTTCTCCAGGAGTCCAGTGGCGGGGCCCTGGAAGCGATCACTGACGATCCCTACGACGCCGTCCGCCGCGGCGCACCCGAGCAGGCCGCCGGCCGGCTGACCGGGGTCTTCGCCGCCCACGCCGAGGCTCTCGCCCGCGGCGACGGCCCGGCCCTGGACCGGGCGGCGGTACGGCTGGAGGAGCGGGGCTTCCTGCTCTTCGCGGCGGAGGCGTACGCCCAGGCCGTACGCGCCCACCGCGACCCGCGCGCCGCGCGCACCTCACGCACCCGCGCCGTCGCGCTGGCCCGGCGCTGCCAGGGCGCCCGCACACCGGCACTGGCGGGGCTCGTCCTGGGCGAACTGACCGCCCGGCAGCGGCAGATCGTCACCCTCGCGGCCGCCGGCCTCAGCAACCGGCAGATCGCGGAGAAGCTCACCCTGTCGATCCGCACCGTCGGCAACCACCTCTACAGCGCGTACGCCCGGCTCGGTGCCAGTGACCGCGGCGCGCTCCCGTGGCTCATGGAACTGCCCGAAGCGCAGCCGGCCTGAGCCGCACCCCCGGACCGGCGGTCTGACCCCCTGTTATCGGGGGTGGGGTCAGGCCGCCACGAACGTCGCGCAGGATGGGCGGGGCATGCCCGTCATGCCGCCCCGAACGCCGAGAACGCCCACCCTGTCGCCTGGTGCACCGCGTCGCCCGGCACCGCGGCCCGCGCGTCGCGCAGCGCCTCGGCCAGTGACAGGCCGCAGCTGAGTCCCTTGTGCAGCGCGAGCATCAGCGGCACCACCGCGGCGTCGTTGACGGGCGCGGTGCACGCCACCACCCCGGCCGTGCCCAGCGGCAGCAACGCGGTGACCAGGCCGAGCAGTTCGTCGGCGCCCACCGACGCGAACCGGGCCGTGTCGCAGCAGGACAGGATGATCCGGTACGGGCTGCGGTCCAGGCGCTCGAAGTCGTGGACGATGAGCGGGCCGTCGGCCATCCGCAGTGCCGAGAACAGCGGACTGTCCGCGCGGAACGTGCCATGCGCGGCGATGTGCGCGAGCGCCGAGCCGTCGAGCTCCTCCAGCACGCGCGGAACACGCGCGTCCTCGTGCTCCAGCACCGTCGATCCGCCGTACCGGTCGGCGAGTTCGGGCACCTCCGCGCCGCCGGTGGCCAGGCCCGGGCCGCGTACCAGCACCTGCCGGCCGCAGGGCGGCGGCGCCGTCTCCCGGGCGCGCAGCCAGCTGCTCGCCGACGGCGACACGCTGAACACCCGCTCCCGCAGCGAGGGCAGCAGCGCCCAGGGCACCCGGTGCAGCCGGCCCGGAGGCACCACCACGACCGGACCGGTGCCCAGATGGGCCGCGGCCGGGCCGAGCAGCAGCTCCTCCAGGCGGCGGCCCGCCGCCTCCACCACCGGAAGCCGGGCCTCCGCGCCCGGGTGGGCCAGCCGCCGCAGCCCGGCCTGCACATGCTCCGCCTCGGTCTCCGCCTCGGCCAGCAGCCCGGCCTCGAACCGCCGCACCCGCCCCCGGCCGCACAGCAGCACGTGCACCCGCCCGTCGAGCACGGCCAGCTCAACCAGCCGGACGTCGTCGCCCAGCCGCTTCAGCAGCCCGGCGGGGTCGAACCGGTCGCCGTCGCCGGGCGCGTCGCCGCGCATGTGCAGGGTCCGGGAGCGGATCTCCCGCTCCAGGCGCCGCTGATCCCGCTCCAGCGCCGGCACCGGACGGCCCTCCCTCCGGGCGGCCTCGGCGCGGGCCGCGATCTCCCGGAAGGCGGTGAGGCCGCTGAGCAGCGAGGGATCGGCGGGCGGGCGGGTCGGCGGCGCGGACAGGACGGTGGCCCGCCAGCGCTCGCTCCACACCAGCAGCCGTCGCGGACCGCCCGAGACGAGACTGGCCTGCTGGGCCAGCGCGGCGAGCTCCGCGCCCTGAGCGGTCGCCCGGGCCCTGAGCTCCGAGGCGCCCAGCGTCATCCGGTGGTCGTCGAGCACGTCGAGACCACGCCGGCAGGCCTCCAGGACCCCGCGTCCGGAACCGGCCGCCCGGGCGCGCAGCGCCTGCGCCGCCCAGCCCGTCATCCGCGCCAGCGGCGGCCCGCTGTGCCTGCCGCGGGCGGCGACGGCCAAGTGCCGCTCCGCGTCCGCCGTCCAGCCCAGGTCGAGGGCGATCCGGCCCGCCAGCAGCGAGGCCTCCGGCGCGGCCGGCGCACCGAACGCGGCCAGCCGGTCGGCCACCGCGGCGGCGTCCGCGACCAGCCGCCCCGAACCCCGTCCGGTGGCGACCCGGGCCTCGATCAGCACCAGCCGGGCGTGCGTCTCGAACCAGGTGCGCCGCTGCCCGGCGAACAGCCGTACGGCGACGGCCGCGCGCGCGATAGCCGTGTGCGGATCGTCCGCCAGCCGTGCGGCGCGCGCGGCGGCCAGCAGAAGTTCGGCCTTGCGGGTGGACTGCCCGCCGATGCCGTCGAGGACGCCGATCGCCGCGTCCGCCTCGGCGAGCGCCTCGGGGGCGAGCCCGGCGGCCATCAGGACCTCGCAGCGCCGGATGTTCAGCATGAAGGTCGGCGTGCCGAGCTTGGCGTACCGCTCCTCGGCCTCGTCAAGGAGCCGCAGGGCGGCCGGGATGTCGCCCGAACGGAACGCGGCGAGTCCCCGGCTCTCCACCGCGTCGGCTTTGTCGTGTTCCTGGCCGGTGGTGTCCCACAGCGCCTCGGCCGCGGTGAAGTCGGCGTCCGCGCGGTCCACCGCGCCGACCGCGAGATGCACGGTCGCGCGCAGGGTCAGCGCGCGCGCCGTCCAGATGACGTCCTCCGCCTGCCGCAGCACGGGGATCGACCGGCGCACGTCGTCCAGCGCCTCCCGGTGACGCCCCAGCACCCACGACGCGTAGGCCCGCCGGAACAGGACACGCGCGCGGGTGAGTCCGCTGCTCACCGCGACCCCCCGCTCCAGCGCCGCCAGGCCCTGCCGGGTGCGGCCCGCGTGCACCAACGCCACACCGAGGGCGGCCAGGACGTCCGCCTCCCGGTCGGCCGACTCCGCGCGCGCCGCCAGATCGCGGGCGCGGCGCAGATGGTGCAGCGCGATCCGCAGATCGCCCCAGTCCCGCTGCCAGATGCCGATCACCTGGTGGGCGACGGAGGCGTGCAGCGGTGAGGGATCGGCGTCGAGCACCTCCGCCGCCCTCGCCAGAGCCTCGCCCGGGGCGGCGAACACCATCGGCAGCAGTTCGAGAACCGAGTCGCTTCCCGCTGTCACCCCATGGATGGTAGTGGCCCCGGATGCACACGAAACAGGTTTGGCGCCACAGGTTCGGCGCTGTATCAATCGGCGGGCACGCCGCTCTGACTGACGACCGCCGTCTCAACGGGAGGACACGCCATGGCACCTCAGCGTTTTCACGAGCAGTTCGACCAGATCCAGCGTTCGATGCCCGACGTCCCCCTGGCCATGGGACCCGACGACGCGTCGGAGTTCCTCTACGAGAAGGGCGTGGTCCTCGCCCGCGACGGTGAGGAGGCGCGGCTCGTCGAGGACAGCGTGCGCACGCACTTCACCGCGGCGCCCGACCTGACCCCCGACCACGTGCGGCGGGCGAGCCCGGAGACCAACCGCTCGGGCATCACCCGCATCCAGGTCGGCGACCCGGGCCAGGGCGACCGGCGCGGCGACCAGGCCGTCGCACATGCCCTGCGGGCCGTGCGCGAGCGCGAGGGACGGGCCGGACACCGACTGGTCAGCCGCAATCACGTGGTGTCGATCGCCGTCAACTCCTGCCCGGGCGACGAGCCCGTGCCCGCCCCGCTCACCCCGGGCACCAACCCGGCCCCGGCCGAGGCCGCCTACGACGCGGACACCGCCGTGGGCGTCCTCGTCATCGACAACGGCCTCACGCACGACCACGCGACCCTCCCGCTGCTCGCCCACGTCCAGGGCGAACTCCACGGCACCGAGAGCGACAGCCAGGGCAACCTCCTTCAGTACGTCGGCCACGGCACGTTCATCGCCGGGCTCCTCGCCGCGGTGGCGCCGAACACGGACGTCACCGTCGACAACGCCCTCACGGACGCGGGTGCCATCCTGGAGTCCGACTTCGGCGTCAGGCTCTTCGAGGCCGTCGACCAGCACGGCTGGCCCGACCTCATCAGCCTCTCCGCCGGCACCTCCAACGGCCGCACCGACGGCCTGCTCGGCGTGGACGCCTTCATGCGGGAACTGCGCACCCAGCGCACCCTGTTGGTCGCGGCGGCAGGCAACAACTCCAGCGCCACCCCGTTCTGGCCCGCCGCCTACGCGGCGCTGCCCGACTACGAGAACGTGGTCCTGTCGGTCGGCGCGCTGCGCGGCGACGGCGAGCACGGCGCCTGCTTCAGCAACCACGGCCCCTGGGTGAACGCCTACGCCCCCGGCGAGCGCCTCACCAGCGCCCTCACCGGCTTCGACACGCCTGTCCCGTACGTGTACCAGCACTCCACGTACGACGACTGCCGCTACGGCTTCACCTACCAGTGCACCTGCCAGTCGCCCCGCCACACCGGCGCCTTGAGCGAGGCGAACGGCTCCGCCAAGCCCGACCAGGTGATGTTCGAGGGGTTCGCGCACTGGAGCGGCACCTCGTTCGCCACCCCCGTCGTCGCCGGCATGATCGCCGCCCACATGGTCGCGCACAAGGAGACCGACCCGCGCGCCGCCCGTGGGCAACTGCTCGCCGCGAACGCCGCCTTCGCGGAGGTGCGCGGCGTGCACGTCCCAGCGTTGCGGCCGGCCACCTGGCGCCCGGCCGTGGTCGAGCAGCGCCCGGCAGGCGCATGAGGGCCGGAACCACCCCCTCCACGGCGTACGATGACAGGTCGTACTCGAGGGGTGGGGCCGTGGACCGTACAGATGTCGGCGCGCTCGTCCAGTCCGCCGTCGACGGCGACGCGGCGGCCTGGAAGGCGCTGGTGGAAGGGCTGAGCCCGCTGGTGTGGTCCGTCGTGCGCGCACACCGGCTGTCCGACGCCGACGCGCACGAGGTGTACCAGACCGTGTGGTTCCGCTTCGCCCAGAACCTGGGGCGGATCCGCGAACCGGAGAAGGCGGGCTCCTGGCTGGCGAGCACCGCCCGGCACGAGTGCCTGAAGGTGCTCAAGAGCCTGAAGCGGATGACGCCGACCGACGACGCCCAGCTGCTGGACCGGGTCAGTGAGGACCGTACGCCCGAGCAGTCGTACCTCGACTCGGAGGAGGCCGCCGCCCAGAGCGAGCGGATCCGCTGCGTGTGGCAGGAGTTCGAGGAACTCGGCGACCGGTGCAGGCAGTTGCTGCGGGTGCTGATGGCCTCGCCGCCGCCCAGCTACCAGGAGGTGTCCGCCGCGCTGGGCATCGCCGTGGGCAGCATCGGGCCGCTGCGCCAGCGCTGTCTGCGCCGCCTGAGGGCCCGACTCGACGCACGGGGAGCGCTGTGAACGACATGAGTGGCATGTTCGACCTGAACGACGACCCCTTCGCCGACGAAGGCATCGACGACGAGGAGCTCGACGACGGACCCGGCACGGTGCTCGACGACGGACTGCTGGGGGAACTCCAGCAGGCCGCCGGCATCCTGGACCCGGTGCCGGCCGAGCTGCGGCAGATGGCCGTGGAGGCCTACGCGTTGCACGATCTCGACGCCCGGCTCGCCGGGCTGACCTTCGACTCGCTCGTCGACGCGATCCCGGTCAGGGGAGCGACGGACGCCCCCCGGATGCTGACCTTCCACTCGGGGGACGTCACGGTCGACGTCGAGGTGACCGCACAGGGACTGATGGGGCAGGTGCTGCCGCCTCAGCCGGCCCGTATCGAGGTGCTCAAAGGCCCGCAGTCGGGCGCGACGCTCGTGGCCGACGACCTGGGGCGTTTCAGCTCCGACGTGGCCCCCGTCGGCCCTTTCGCACTGCGGTTGCGGACCGCCGGGGAGGTGGTGGTCACCGAGTGGCTGCGAGCCTGACCCGTCACCGCCGTCGGGCCGCCTGCCGTGCGGGAGTGCTTCGAACGGTCTGAGGGAGTACTTCAGCCGGCCGCGGCGGCCACGACGGCGGCCAGCGCCTCGGCGAGACGGCCGAGGCCCGTACCGGCGGGGCCGCCCGGCTCGCTCATGTACGTGTCCCGGCGGATTTCGACCATCAGGGCGCTCACCCGGGGATCCTTGCCGTAGAAGTCGAGCGGCACGTACGTACCCCCGAACGGACTGTCGAGCCCCGTCTCGCCGAACTCCGCGAAGGCGTCCCGCGCGGCGTCCAGCAGGTACGGCGGGGTGTGGAAGGAATCGGTGCCCAGGCAGACCGGCGGTCGCGGCCCCTGACCGTGCAGTTCGTAGGGCAGCGCCTGGGTCGGATAGGAGTGCACGTCGATGATCACGGCCCGCCCGGCGGCGGCCAGCCGGTCGGCCACGGCGTCGGTCATCGCCCGCGCGTAGGGCCGGAAGTACCGGTCGAGCAGCGGCTCGGGATCGGCGTCGGCGGGCCGCAGCGGCGCACGGTGGGTGGTGCGCGTGTATACGGCGCCCATCCCCACGGCGAGCATCTCCTCCCGCTCGTCCGGGAACCGCTCCGGGTCGACGACCAGCCGGGACAGCCGGTTGACGAACCGCCAGGGGGCGACCGGGGACAGCTTCGCCGCTTCGGCGGCGATCCGATCCGTGTGCGCGTCGGTGATGTGGTCCAGCTCCCGCTCGAGCGCCTCGTCGTCCAGGAGGATGCCCGCGCGGACCGACGGCGGTATGTCCCGCGCCGAGTGCGGCACATGAAGGACGACCGGCGAGCCTTCGGCGCCGGGCAGGACCGCGAAGGACGGTGCGGCGGTGGTCATGTGGCTGCTCCCCCGTGCGTTGTCGGTGACGTGCTGCATGACCAAGGTGCCACGCGGACAAGGCTCCGCCCCGGCCGGGCAGCTGCCGACCGGGGCGGAGTCACGCGGGGGCCCCGAGAGGCCGTCGCGTCAGCTCAGGGACGCGAGCGCCGCGTTCCAGGTGGCCGACGGGCGCATGACCGCGTCGGCCTTGGCCGGGTCCGGGTGGTAGTAGCCGCCGATGTCGGCCGGCTTGCCCTGGACGGCGTTCAGCTCGTCGACGATCTTCTGCTCGTTCGCGGCGAGCGTCTCGGCGAGCGGGGCGAAGACCTTCGCCAGGTCCGCGTCGTCGCTCTGCCGGGCCAGCTCCTGCGCCCAGTACAGGGACAGGTAGAAGTGGCTGCCGCGGTTGTCGATGCCGCCGACGCGACGGGTCGGGGACTTGTCCTCGTTGAGGAAGGTCGCCGTGGCGCGGTCGAGGGCGTCGGCGAGGACCTGGGCGCGGGCGTTGTCGTCGGCCTTCGCCAGGTGCTCCAGGGACGGGACCAGGGCGAAGAACTCACCCAGGCTGTCCCAGCGCAGGTAGTTCTCCTTGACCAACTGCTGCACGTGCTTCGGCGCGCTGCCGCCGGCGCCCGTCTCGAACAGGCCGCCGCCCGCCATCAGCGGGACGACCGACAGCATCTTGGCGCTGGTGCCGACCTCCAGGATCGGGAACAGGTCGGTGAGGTAGTCGCGCAGCACGTTGCCGGTGACGGAGATGGTGTCCTCGCCGCGGCGGATGCGCTCCACCGACAGCTTGGTCGCCTCGACCGGGTTCAGGATCCGGATGTCCAGGCCCTCGGTGTCGTACTCCGGCAGGTACTGCTTGACCTTGGCGATCAGGTTGGCGTCGTGGGCGCGGGTCTCGTCCAGCCAGAACACGGCCGGGTTGCCGGTGGCGCGGGCGCGGGTGACGGCCAGCTTCACCCAGTCCCGGATCGGGGCGTCCTTGGTCTGGCAGGCGCGGAAGATGTCGCCGGCCGAGACGGTCTGCTCCAGGACGACGTTCCCGGCCTGGTCGACCAGCCGGACCGTGCCGGTGACCGGGATCTCGAACGTCTTGTCGTGGCTGCCGTACTCCTCGGCCTTCTGCGCCATCAGGCCGACGTTCGGGACGGAGCCCATGGTGGACGGGTCGTAGGCGCCGTGGGCGCGGCAGTCGTCGAGTACGGCCTGGTAGACGCCGGAGTAGCTGGAGTCCGGCAGGACCGCGAGGGTGTCGTGCTCCTGGCCGTCCGGGCCCCACATGTGGCCGGAGGTGCGGATCATGGCCGGCATCGAGGCGTCGACGATCACGTCCGACGGCACGTGCAGGTTGGTGATGCCCTTGTCGGAGTCGACCATCGCCAGTTCGGGACCCTCGGCGAGCTCGGCGTCGAAGGAGGCCTTGATCTCGGCGCCCTCGGGCAGCGACTCCAGACCCTTGTAGATGCCGCCGAGACCGTCGTTCGGGGTCAGGCCGGCCGCTGCGAGGGTCTCGCCGTACTTCGCGAAGGTCTTCGGGAAGAAGGCGCGCACGACGTGACCGAAGACGATCGGGTCGGAGACCTTCATCATCGTGGCCTTGAGGTGCACGGAGAACAGCACGCCCTCGGCCTTGGCCCGGGCCACCTGCGCCGTGAGGAACTCGCGCAGCGCGGCCACGCGCATCACGGAGGCGTCGACGACCTCGTCCCCCAGGACGGGTACGGACTCGCGCAGCACGGTGGTGGAGCCGTCGTCGCCCACCAGCTCGATGCGCAGGGCGCCGTCCTCGGCGATGACCGCGGACTTCTCGGTGGAGCGGAAGTCGTTCTCGCCCATGGTCGCCACGTTCGTCCTGGACTCGGCCGTCCAGACGCCCATGCGGTGCGGGTGGGTCTTGGCGTAGTTCTTGACCGACGCGGGGGCGCGGCGGTCGGAGTTGCCCTCACGCAGGACCGGGTTGACCGCGGAGCCCTTGACCTTGTCGTAGCGGGCGCGGATCTCGCGCTCCTCGTCGGTCTTCGGGTCGTCCGGGTACTCCGGCAGCGCGTAGCCCTGGCTCTTCAGCTCGGCGATCGCGGCCTTGAGCTGCGGGATGGAGGCCGAGACGTTCGGCAGCTTGATGATGTTGGCCTCGGGCGTCTTGGCGAGGGCGCCGAGCTCCCCGAGGTCGTCCGGGATGCGCTGCCCCTCCGCCAGGTACTCCGGGAACAGGGCGATGATGCGCCCGGCCAGCGAGATGTCACGCGTCTCCACGGCGACACCCGCCTGCGAGGCGTACGCCCGGACCACCGGCAGGAAGGAATACGTCGCCAGGGCCGGGGCCTCGTCAGTGTGCGTATAGATGATGGTCGAGTCAGTCACCGGGTGCTCCGCTCCACGTCTGCAACATTGCTCGACATCAAGATATCTCCTGATCGGCCCCGACTCGACAGGGGTCCGTACCTGGGTCAGTCGAAGTGCCCCGACGGCACCCCGTCCGCCTCTTCGACGCCCCGCTGCTGCGGGATCAGCACCGAACCCTGCTGCAACGCCACCGTCCGCGCGGGCGCCGGAATCCGGATGCCCTCCGCGCGGTAGCGCTTGTGCAGGCGCTTGATGAACTCGTGCTTGATCCGGTACTGGTCGCTGAACTCGCCGACGCCCAGGATGACCGTGAAGCCGATCCGGGAGTCGCCGAAGGTGTGGAAGCGGACCAGCGGCTCGTGCTCGGGGAGGGCGCCGGTGATCTCGGTCATCACCTCGGCGACGACCTCGCAGGTGACCCGCTCGACCTGCTCCAGGTCGCTGTCGTAGGCCACTCCGGCCTGGACCAGGATCGTCAGCTCCTGCTCGGGACGCATGAAGTTGGTCATGTTCGCCTTCGCGAGCTCCCCGTTGGGGATGACCACCAGGTTGTTGGAGAGCGAGCGGACCGTCGTCTGACGCCAGTTGATGTCCTCGACGTAGCCCTCCTCGCCGCTGCTCAGCCGGATGTAGTCGCCGGGCTGGACGGTCTTGGAGGCAAGGATGTGGATGCCCGCGAAGAGGTTGGCCAGGGTGTCCTGGAGGGCGAGCGCGACGGCCAGACCGCCGACCCCCAGGGCGGTGAGCATGGGCGCTATGGAGATGCCCAGCGTCTGGAGCACCACCAGGAAGCCGATCGCCAGGATCAGCACGCGGGTGATGTTGACGAAGATCGTGGCCGATCCGGCGACCCCGGAGCGGGACTGGGTGACCGTCCGCATCAGGCCGGCGACGACCCGGGCCACGGCCACTGTCACGACGAAGATCAGCAGGACGGTCAGTACCTGGTTGACGTTGTGCTGGACCGTCGGGGTCAGCGGCAGCGCCGCCGCCGCGCTCGCCGCACCGCCCGTGATCGCGGCCCACGGGATCGCGGTCCGCAGCGCGGCCACGATGACGTCGTCGCCGCTCCAGCGGGTGCGGTCGGCGTGCTTGCCCAGCCAGCGCAGCAGCATCCGCAGCAAGAACGCCGCGAGCAGGCCCGCGATCAGGGCGATTCCGGCGATGACCAGGTCGTCCATGGTGAGGTCGCGCTTCACCGGTCACCTCCGGGAAGAAGCGCCGCGAAGGCCTTTGCCGACGGCCGGATGTGAAGTTGCGTCACGTTGTCCCCTGTTTGATTCCGGGATGAGAGGTCGCGCCGGCCAGGAGCCCCCCATGGTCGGCGCGACCGCTTATCCTGCCGCATTCAGCACAGGAGTTCGACTTGGCCGGTAGTCGGTTGCCGGCGCTCAGACGATGCCCTCGGCCAGTTCAGCCTGTTCCCGGTCGGAGTACGCGGCCGTCGTGGGCGTTCCGTACGAACGGCGGGCGACGAACCACCACACCGTGGCGAGGACGAGTACGACGGCGAGGGCGATGGACGCGTAGTTCATCGTCTCCGCCGTCACCGGCGACGACTGGGGCAGACAGAACAGGACCGTCACACACGCCACCCACGTCACCGCGATCCAGCCGATCGGCCTGCTCCACCGGCCCAGGTTCCAGGGACCCGGCTGGAAACGGTCGCCCGCGCGCAGCCGCAGCAGCACCGGGATGGCGTACGCGGGTGTGATGCCGATGACGTTGATGGCGGTGACCGCGCCGTAGGCGGTCGCCGAGTACAGGGACGGCAGCGCGAGGACACAGGCGACGACCACCGACAGCCAGACGGCGGCGACCGGGGTCTGGGTGCGGGGGCTGACCTTGCGCCACAGCGCCGAGCCCGGCAGGGCCTTGTCCCGGCTGAACGCGAACACCATGCGGCTGGCCGCGGCCACCTCGGCGTTGCCGCAGAACAACTGGGCCACGATCACCACCAGCATCAGCGCGCTCGCCCCGTCCGTGCCCAGGCCGTCGACCAGGATCTGCGCGGGCGGCACCCCGGTGTCGCTGGCCCGCGTGGCGGCGTAGTCCTGGATCGCGAAGGTGAGCCCCGCCAGCAGCACGAAGCCCGCGAGCCACGACACCCAGATGGAGCGCACGATGCCGCGCGCCGCCGACACCGACGCGTTGGAGGTCTCCTCGGAGAGGTGGGCGGAGGCGTCGTAGCCGGAGAAGGTGTACTGGGCGAGCAGCAGGCCGATCGCGGCCACGTAGACGGGGTTGTCCCAGCCGGTGTCGTTGACGAACTCGGTGAAGACGAAGGACGGCGACTGGTGGCTGTCGGGCACGATCGCCAGCGCGCCGACGATGACCGCGACGCCGGCCAGATGCCACCAGACGGATATCGAGTTGAGCACGCTGACCAGCCGCACGCCGAAGAGGTTCAGTACGGCGTGCAGCAGCAGGATCGCCATGAAGATCAGCATCGTCTTCTCCGGCGTCGGCTCGAAGCCCCACTGGAGGTTCATGAACGCGCCGGTGAACAGGGCGGCGCCGTAGTCGATGCCGGCGATCGCGCCGAGCAGACCGAGCAGATTCAGCCAGCCCGTGTACCAGCCCCAGCGGCGCCCGCCGAGCCGGTCGGCCATGTAGTACAGGGCGCCGGACGTCGGATACGCGCTGGTGACCTCCGCCAGCGCGAGTCCCACGCACAGCACGAACAGACCGACGCCCGCCCAGCCCCACAGCATCACGGCGGGGCCGCCCGTGCCCATGCCGAAGCCGTACAGGGTCATGCAGCCGGACAGGATCGAGATCACCGAGAAGCTGATCGCGAAGTTGCCGAAGCCGCCCATGCGGCGGGCGAGCACCGGCCGGTAGCCGAGTTCGCGCAGGCGCCGCTCCTCGTCGTGCTGTGGCACGCCCGGGGACGTCGACGGATCGGGGCTGGGGGACATGTGGACCTCCGATGGGGACAGACGAGGGGGGTAGGTGGGGGACAGACGAGGGGATAGACGAGGGGGCAGGTGAGGGGACGGGGGAAACGAGGGGAAGCGTCAGGCGTCGGGGCCGCGCGCCGCCGACCGGCTGCGCGCACGGGCCTGGAGGAAGACCCGTACGGCCCGGGACTGATCCCCCGGATCCGAGCTGCGGTAGCCCCAGGGCACGGGGGTGTAGTACGGGCCGATCGCCTCGAACACCCGGGCCGCCTCCTCGAACCGCAGCGCTCCCCACAGCGCGTGGGCCAGGTGGTTGAGGTCGAGCGGGGAGCGTTCGACGGGACGGGAGTGTTCGAACCAGGAGTCGTAGGCATGGCGGGCCTCGCGGGTGGCCTCCTCGGCCACCCAGTGCAGGTCGAGGCCGATGGAGTGCCCGCCGGAGCGCCGGTAGCGCTCGACCCGTACGTAGAGCGGCAGGACGTGCAGGGCGGAGCCCACGGGTGCCGTGTCGGTCACCCAGTGCCCGTAGCGGATCGCTTCCGCGAGCCGTTCCGAGGACGTGCGCGCGTACAGGAACTGCGCCATGCGGTGGTGGGCCTCGCGGTTGTACGGGTCGCGCTTGTCGGCCTCGGTCAACAGCCCCCACGGGCCGGGCGGCAGCATCGGTTCGGGCGGCGGCGCCCGGTGCTCCTCCCACAGCTGTCGGCGGTCCAGCTGGGCGAGGGCCAGCAGGCACACCCAGGGCACCGGATCCTGGGGCGCGGCACGCGTGGCCGCGTCGCTCAGGTCCCAGGCCTCGATCCACAGTTGGTGGGTGCGCCGGTGTTCCTCGCGCCGGGCCCGTAACGCGCGTTCCACGGCGACCCGGGCCCGCATCACCGCGGCCGGAACGCTGTCCGGCTCCTCGGCGAGCCAGGCCCGCACCACATCGGTGCCGGCGGCCGCGGCGGCCAGGACCTGCGTGCGCTGCGTCCACTGCCACCAGGTCGCGGTCCGGTCCAGCAAGGCGCGCATCGACATCCAGCGCCCCGCGCGCACCTCTTGCAGGGCCGCGCTCAGTTCGGTGTCGTGACCTGCGGGATCGTAGGCGGGGCGGGCTCCGTCTCTGGCCATCAGCCGACCGCCCCGGGTAACGGGACCAGGTCGGGCAGGACGGCAGGGTGGAGTAACAACAGCCCTCCTCTGGGCGGCGGTTGAGGAGATCGCCTTGGTCGGCGGTCACTATAGGGGGCGTGCGTTCCGCGGCACCTCCAGTTTGGCGATCCTTTCGAACTCAGGTCCAGAGCAGAGAAATTGACTGATGATCAGCCAGCCATCGACCGCGGGCGCCGGGAAGCCGCCCCCCTGATCGGCACCGCTTGACGCGATGCGGGCGGCGGCGGCAGGCTGTCGGGCTGTGATCACCGAGGGAGGGACGTTCACGAGGGAGGGACGTTCACTGAGGGAGGGACGTGATGACAGGTCCGGTGCTTGCGGTCGACCAGGGCACGTCCGGCACCAAGGCCCTGGTGATCTGTCCCGAACGCGGCGTCCTGGGCGCCGGGTTCGCCCCCGTCCGGCCCCGCCATCTGCCCGGCGGACTGGTGGAGGTCGACCCGGCTGAGCTGTACGACTCGGTGGTCGACGCCGGCCGAGCGGCGCTGGCCGAGGCGGGCGAACCAGTCGTCGCGCTGGGCCTCGCCAACCAGGGCGAGACGGTGCTCGCCTGGGACCCGGCGACGGGCCGGCCAGTCACCGACGCCCTCGTCTGGCAGGACCGCCGCGCCGAGAGCGTGTGCGCCGAACTCGCCGAGCACGCCGACGAGTTGCGGCAGCTGACGGGCCTGCCGCTCGACCCGTATTTCGCCGCGCCCAAGATGGCCTGGATACGACGGCACCTCACCACCGAGGGAGTCGTCACCACCAGCGACGCCTGGCTGGTCCACCGTCTCACCGGCGCCTACGTCACCGACGCCGCCACCGCGGGCCGTACCCAGCTGCTGGACCTCGACGAGGCGGAATGGTCGCCGCGCGCACTCGACGTCTACGGCCTGTCCGGCGAACATCTCCCGGAGGTCGTCGACACCGCCGCGCCGGTCGGCACCACCACCGTCTTCGGCGCCGAGATCCCCCTCACCGGGCTCGTCGTCGACCAGCAGGCCGCGCTGCTCGCCCAGCGGATCACCGCACCCGGCGGCGCCAAGTGCACCTACGGGACGGGCGCGTTCCTCCTCGCCCACACCGGCGACACCCCTCGGCGCGGCAGCTCCGGACTGGTCAGCTGCGTCGCCTGGCGGCTCGGCGGACGCACCAGCTACTGCCTCGACGGCCAGGTGTACACGGCCGCCTCCGCGGTGCGCTGGCTCACCGACCTCGGCGTCATCCGGGGCGCCGCCGACCTCGACGCCGTGGGCGGTGCCGTGCCCGACAGCGGCGGCGTCACCTTCGTCCCGGCCCTCGCCGGACTCGCCGCCCCCTGGTGGCGCGGAGACCTGCGCGGCTCGCTCACGGGGCTGGGCCTGGACACCGGGCCTGGACACCTGGTGCGCGCGCTCTGCGAGGGTCTGGCCGCGCAGGTGGTGTTGCTCGCCGAGGCCGCCGCAGCCGACCTCGGCGAGCCGCTCGACGTCCTGCGCGTCGACGGCGGTCTGACCCGCTCCGCCCTCCTCATGCAGACCCAGGCCGACCTGCTGCGACGCCCCGTCGAGGTGTCCGCGCTGCCCGACGTGACCGCCCTCGGCGTGGGCGCCCTGGCCCGGCTCGGCGCGGAACCCGGGCTGAGCGTCACCGACGCGCTGCCGGACTGGAAGCCGGCCGCGGTGTACGAGCCGCGGGTGTCGGCCGACGAGGCCGAGGAACGCCTCGGCCGCTTCCGGGCGGCCGTGACCGCCCTGCTCGACGGGCCGCCCGCATGACGGTCACCAGTGCCGGACCGCTGCCTTCGGCGGCGTACGACGTGGTGGTCGTCGGTGCCGGAGTCGTCGGCTGCGCGATCGCCCGCGCCCTCGCCCGGCGCCGAGGACTGCGCGTCGCTCTCGTCGAGGCGCAGGGCGACGTCGGCGAGGGCACCTCGAAGGCCAACACCGCGATCCTGCACACCGGTTTCGACGCGGTGCCCGGCTCCCTGGAGGCCCGCCTGGTCCGTGAGGGCGCGCGGCTGCTGGCCGCGTACGCCGCCGAGTCCGGCATCCCCGTCGAACCGGTCGGCGCCCTCCTGGTCGCCTGGGACGAGGAACAGCTCGCCGCGCTGCCCCGCCTCGCCGAGAAGGCCGAGCGCAACGAGTACCCGGACACGCGACTGATCGAGCCCGCCGAACTGTACGAGCGTGAACCGCACCTCGGCCCCGGCGCGCTCGGCGCCCTGCACGTGCCGGGCGAGAGCATCATCTGCCCCTGGACCACGACCCTGGCGTACGCCACCCAGGCGGTCCGCCACGGAGTCGACCTCCACCTCAACTGCCGTGTGGAGCAGGCGAGTCGGCAGGACGGGACGCATGTGCTGCGAACCGCCCGGGGCCCCCTGCACGCCCGTTGGCTGGTCAACGCGGCCGGCCTGCACGCCGACACGCTCGACCGGCGGCTCGGCCACGACGACTTCACCGTCACCCCGCGCCGGGGCCAGCTCCTCGTCTTCGACAAACTCGCCCGCGACCTCGTCCGCCACATCCTGCTGCCCGTCCCCACGGCTCTCGGCAAGGGCGTCCTGGTCGCCCCGACCGTGTACGGCAACGTCCTGCTCGGCCCCACCGCCGAGGACCTGGACGACAAACAGGCCACCGGCACGACCGCCGACGGCCTGGCCCTCCTCCGGGAGAAGGGCCGCCACATCCTGCCCGGCCTGCTCGACGAGGAGGTCACCGCCGTCTACGCGGGCCTGCGCGCCGCCACCGAGCACGAGGACTACCGCATCTCCGCGCACCCCGAGCAGGCGTACGTCACCGTCGGCGGCATCCGCTCCACCGGCCTGACCGCGTCCCTCGCCATCGCCGACCACGTGACAGGGCTGCTCACCGAGGCCGGGCTGGAGGGGGGACCGGCGGCGCGAGAGCTGGAGCCGGTCCGCATGCCGAACCTCGGCGAGGCCTTCCCGCGCCCGTACCAGCGGCCCGAACTCATCGCGGCCGACCCGGAGTACGGCACCCTCGTCTGCCACTGCGAGCGCGTCTCGCGCGGCGAGATCCGCGACGCCCTCGCCAGTACGATCCCCCCGGCCGGCCTCGACGGACTGCGCCGCCGGACCCGGGCCCGGGCGGGGCGCTGTCAGGGGTTCTACTGCGGTGCGGCGGTGCGGGATCTGTTTGAGGGGGCTGGGGCGTGAGGGTGTGGGTGCTGGTCTGTGGCGTGGCGGTGCGGGATCTGTTTGAGGGGGCTGGGGCGTGAGAATGTGCGTGCTGGTCTGTGGCGTGGCGGTGCGGGATCTGCTTGAGGGGGCTGGGGCGTGAGAATGTGCGTGCTGGTCCGTGGCGTGGCGGTGCGGGGTTTGTTCGAGCGGGCCTTGGCATGAGCCCGGAACGTGAGGTCGACGTGCTGGTGGTCGGTGCCGGTCCCGCCGGGCTCGCCGCCGCCGCCCGGTTGGCCGCGGCGGGCGTGGGCCGGGTGGAGGTGCTGGACCGGGAGCGGCAGGCCGGGGGAGTACCGCGGCACTGCGCGCACGGTGGCTACGGCACCTGGCCGCACCCGCTGACCGGCCCGGCGTACGCCCACCTCCTCGTCACCGCGGCCGAGCGCGCCGGAGCGGTCGTACGCACCGGGGTGACGGCCCTCGACTGGGCCGGCCCCCTGTCGCTGCACACGGTCGGCCCGCACGGACCGGAGGCCGTCGGCGCACGGGCGGTCGTCCTGGCCACCGGCGCGCGCGAACGACCGCGCGCCGCACGGCTGGTGCCCGGCACCCGCCCGGCCGGCGTGTACACCACCGGGGAACTCCAGCAGGCCGTGCACCTGTACGGCCGGCGCATCGGTACGCGTGCCGTCGTGGTCGGCGCGGAGGACGTCTCCTACGCCGCCGCCGACACCGTAAGGGCCGCCGGAGCCTCGGTCGTCGCGATGGTCACCGAACTGGCCCGCCCGCAGACCGCGCCCGCCCGAGCCGCCGACGCCCGCCTCCGCCACGGCATCCCGCTCCTCACCGGCACCACGGTCACCGAACTCCTCGGCCACGGGCGGCTGTCCGGCGTGCGCGTGCGCCGCCGCGACGGTAGAACGGCCACGCTGCCCTGCGACACCGTTGTGTTCACCGGCGACTTCGTACCCGACCACGAACTGGCCCGGCGCGGCGGACTCACCCTCGACGCCGGCACCCGCGGACCGTCCGTCGACGGCGCACTGCGCACCTCGCGCCCCGGCGTGTTCGCCGTCGGCAGCGTGCTGCACGCCGTGGCGAGCGCGGCCACGGCGGCCCGCGAGGGCGCCCACGCGGCGGGCGCCGTCCTGGACACCCTCGCCGGGACCGAACGGCCCGACGGCGTCCCCCTGATCGTGGACCCGCCGCTGCGCTGGATCGCCCCGAACCGCGTCACCCCGGCCGACCGTCTGCCGTACGTCCTGCGCACGGCCGCCCCGCCGCCCCGCCGCCCGGTCCTGCGGGTCACCCAGAACGGCCTGCTCCTGCACCGCGAACGCACGCTTCTCCCCAACCGGAGCCCGGCCCTGACCCTCACCGCACGTTGGACCGAGCGGGTGGATCCGAGGGGCGGGCCGGTGCGGGTGACGCTCACGGATCCGTGACGGGCGACGCGTTGCCCTCTCGGACAACCTTCGGTCAGCTCAGATCACCTTCAGCCGTACCAGCGCGCCCAGCGTCAACGCCCCGGGCACCAGCGGGACCCACACGGTGATGATCCGGTAGGCGAGGACCACGGCCGTGGCCACGGCCACTGGGCCGCCCGCCGCCACCAGCGCCACGACCAGCGCCGCCTCGACCGAGCCGAGCCCGCCCGGTGTGGGCACCAGCGCCACGGCGACCGTCGCCGCGAGATACGCGACCGCCATGTGCGCGGGCGGTACCGGCAGTCCCAGGGCCTGCCCCACCGCGGCAAGACCGGCCGCCTGCAAGGCGGGGAAGGCGAACGAGCCGCCCCAGAGGGCGAAGGCCCGGGCCGGGCGGGTGTGCACCGAGCGTGCCTCGCCCAGCGCCGTGCGCAGGAAGGAACACGCGGCGCCGCGCAGTCGCCGTACGGACGCAAGGACGCCGGCCGCCACGACCAGCACCGCACCGGCCCCGAGCAGCAGCGGGGCCACGGCCCCCTCCGGGACGAGGGTGCCGAGCCGCAGCGCGCCGGGGAAGGCGATGAGCAGGGCGGCCAGCAGGCAGAGCCGGCCGATCGACTCCGCGAGCAGGTACAGCGCGAGCGCGGCGGAGGAGCGGGCGAGCGGTAGCCCGCACACGGTCAGGAACCGCAGGTTGACCGCGCCCGCGCCCAGGCCCGTGGGGAGCAGGTGATTGGCCGCGCCCGCCGCGAACTGCGTGGCCAGCAGCCGCCGTTTGGGCAGCGGCTCGACGACCGCACCCTGGCGGGTGACGGCGGCGGCCACCCAGGTCAGGCAGGTGGCGCCGACCGCGGCCACGAGCCAGGGCCACTTGGCGTGCTCCAGATGACCGAAGCCCTCGGCGAGCACGGCCCGATGCCGCACCGCGACCACGGCGACGAGCACGAGCGGAAGGACACACAGAATCTGGCGTATCCGGCGGATCGGGGCGCGACGGGGGACTCGTCGCTCGGGGAGTTCGGGAAGTTCGGGGACTTGTACCGCTGTCACACCGGGAGAGGTTCTCCACTCCGTGCCAACTGCGGGTTGCGGAAGCGGGGCCAGGGTCTTACGTACGGTCATCGAGTCCCTCGCTGCCTTGACCTCAATCTTGCTTGAGGTCCTACTGTCGCTGCCATGAGCATGGAGACCACAGCCTGGACACAGCTGCACAGTGTCATGAACGCCGAGCAGGAACGCCGCCCCTTGGCCCGCGCCACACTGCGCCGCATCGCCGCGTTCGCCCGCCCGCACCGCCGCCGTATCGGACAATTCGTGGCGCTCGGCGTGGTGACCGCGCTGCTCGCCGTCGCGACCCCCGTGCTGGCCGGACGCGTCGTGGACGCGATCGTGTCGGACGGCGACGAGGCCACGGTCGTACGCCTGGCCCTGCTCATCGCGCTCATCGCGGTCGCGGAGGCGGCGCTGGGCATCCTCGGCCGACGGCTTTCGGCGAGGCTCGGCGAGGGACTCATCCTCGATCTGCGGACGGCTGTGTTCGATCATGTGCAGCGCATGCCGGTCGCGTTCTTCACACGCACTCGTACGGGAGCGCTCGTCTCCCGTCTCAACAACGACGTCATCGGCGCCCAGCGCGCCTTCAGCAACACCCTGTCCGGGGTGGTCAGCAACCTGGTCACGCTGGTGCTCACCCTCGCCGTGATGCTCACCCTCTCCTGGCAGATCACCCTGCTCGCGCTGGTGCTGCTGCCGGTGTTCGTGATCCCGGCCCGGCGCATGGGCAGCCGCATGGCCGGTATGCAGCGGGAGGCGGCGACGCTGAACGCGGCGATGGGCACCCGGATGACCGAGCGTTTCTCGGCGCCCGGCGCCACTCTGATCAAGCTCTTCGGCCGACCCGAGCAGGAGTCCGAGGAGTTCGCGGCCCGCGCCCGCCGCGTCCGGGACATCGGCGTACGCACGGCCACCGCCCAGTCGGTGTTCCTGACCGCCCTCACCCTCGTCTCGGCACTGGCCCTCGCACTCGTCTACGGCCTCGGTGGCTTCTTCGCCCTGCGCGGCAGCCTCGACCCGGGCGCCGTGGTGGCCCTGGCCCTGCTTCTGACCCGTCTGTATGCCCCGCTCACCGCACTCGCAGGCGCCCGCGTCGAGGTGATGAGCGCGCTCGTCAGCTTCGAGCGCGTCTTCGAGGTGCTTGACCTGGAGCCGCTCATCGCGGAGCAGCCGCACGCCCGTCCGGTGCCGGAGGGCCCGGTCGCCGTCGAATTCGAGAACGTCCGCTTCGCCTACCCGTCCGCCGACAAGGTCTCCCTGGCCTCCCTGGAGGAAGTGGCGTCCCTCGACACGCGGGGCGGCGCGGAGGTCCTGCACGGCATCTCGTTCCGCGCCGAACCGGGGCGGACAGTCGCGCTGGTCGGCTCCTCCGGCGCGGGCAAGTCGACGATCGCGCAACTGCTCCCGCGCCTGTACGACGTCGACGAGGGCGCCGTACGCGTCGGCGGCGTCGACGTCCGCGACCTGAGCGCGGAGTCCCTGCGGGCGACGCTCGGCATGGTCACCCAGGACGGCCACCTCTTCCACGACACCGTCCGCGCGAACCTCCTGCTGGCCGGCCCCACGGCGACCGATGCCGACCTGTGGGACGCCCTGCGCCGTTCCCGCCTCGACGATCTCGTACGGTCCCTGCCCGACGGCCTCGACACCGTGGTCGGCGAGCGCGGCTACCGGCTCTCCGGCGGCGAACGCCAGCGCATGACCATCGCCCGGCTGCTGCTGGCCCGCCAGCGCGTCGTCATCCTCGACGAGGCCACCGCCCACCTGGACAACACCTCGGAGGCGGCCGTCCAGGAGGCGCTCGCGGAGGCGCTGGAGGGCAGGACGGCGGTCGTGATCGCCCACCGGCTGTCCACGGTGCGCGCGGCGGACCTGATCCTGGTGGTCGAGGCCGGGCGGATCGTGGAACGCGGCACCCACGAGGAACTGCTCGCGGCCGCCGGGAGGTACGCGGAGCTGTACCGGACCCAGTTCGAGCAGCCCGGCGAGGTGTCGGCACACTCGGCCGCCGCGTAGGCCCACGGGCTGTCGCCCGGCGCCGAATCGCAGGGATAGGGCCAGGGATTTCTCCTCTGCCAACACCTCGCCGGCACGCTCTGCGAGGCGGCGCCGGCCCGGATCGACGCGAAGCCCTCGCCCAGCACGCGCGAACTGCTCCATCAGCTCGGCCGGTGACGCAGTCGCGTCACCGGCCGACCGCCGCCACGGAAGGCGTCCAGTCGGTAAGGTGGGCAAACAGCCCTTGACCTGCACCACGCGGGCAGGGAGCCGACGTCCAGGAGTACTTTCATGCTGCGCACCCTGTTCAAATCCAAGATCCACCGCGCCACCGTCACCCAGGCCGACCTGCACTATGTGGGATCGGTGACCATCGACGCGGACCTGCTCGACGCCGCCGATCTGCTGCCCGGTGAGCTCGTCCACATCGTCGACATCACCAACGGCGCCCGCCTGGAGACCTATGTCATCGAGGGCGAGCGCGGCTCGGGGGTCGTCGGCATCAATGGGGCGGCCGCCCATCTGGTGCATCCCGGAGATCTGGTGATCATCATCAGCTACGCCCAGATGACCGATGCCGAGGCGCGGGAGTTCGAACCCCGGGTCGTGCACGTGGACCGCGACAACCGCGTCGTGGCGCTGGGAGCCGACCCGTCCGAGCCGGTGCCGGGCTCGGACCAGGAGCGCAGCCCGCAGGCCGTGCCGGCCTGACATCCCGACTCCCTGACCTTCGGACCAGGAGCGTGCCCATGAGCGACATCGAGATCCGCGACGACCGGGCGGCGGGCCGCCTGGAGGCGATCGGCGGCGGTGAAGTGGTCGGCCACATCGAGTACTTCGTCCTCGAATCCCCGGCGGGCGCGCTCGTCCCCGTCCATACGATCGTCGAGCCGGCCCACGAGGGGAAGGGCATCGCGGGCTCGCTGGCGCGTGAGCTGTACGCCCTGGCGGGGCGCGAGGGAATCGTCGTCGCCCCGCTGTGCCCGTACGTCGTGAAGTGGGCCGAGCGTCATCCCGAGGAGGCTCCGGCGGCCGACCCGGAGTTGCTGCGCGCGGCGAAGACGTGGCTGGTGGAACATCCGGGACGGTTCTGACCGACGGCCGGGAGTCTTCTGCGGCTCGCCCTGCTCTCGTGCGCCAAGTGGTCCTCCCCTACGGCGGGGTGGGCGCGGTGCACGCCAGGTGAGCCGTAAGCCCGCCTGGGCCCCTGCCGTCATACCGGGGAGTGAGTGTCAGGGCTGGCGTCGGGTACGCGGGGGAGTAGTCCAGAGCCGATGTCGACCGACTGGCTGGAGGACGTCATGACGAATCCGCACCCCGATCCAGTCCCGCCCGCACCGACACCGGGTCCGGGACCCACCCCCGGCCCGGACCCCCAACCCCCGGAGCCGCCCCCACGCCCCAACCCGGTCCCGTCTCCACCCCCGAACCCGACCCCACCCCCTGGCCCGACCCCGGAACCGCCCCCTACTCCGGAGCCGCCCCCACCACCCGTCCCGACCCCACCCCCGAACCCGACCCCACCCCCTGGCCCAGACCCGGGCCCCCGGCCGGTCCCCGATCCGTCCCCGTCTCCGATCCCACCGGGCCCCGAACCGGTACCGAACCCAGAGCCTGGACCGCCACTGTCGTGAGACCGATACCACCGGCCTCCGCCACGCCGCGCCACCGCACCAACAGCGCACGCGCCCCGCGCGCAACGGCGGCGGACGCCCCCCTGGCCGCCCGCCGCCGTACACCCCCGCAGCCGGCGCCCGGCCTGGGCGGACCCCGTCGAGCATCCCCGCCCCAAGCATGCCGTTCGACTCCTCCGCGCCGCGCTCGTCGCCGTGCCAACAGCGCACACCCCCCGGCACACAACGGCGGTGGGGGGGCCCCCCGGGCCCCCCCCCCGAAAAACCCCCCCCCCCCCCCCCGCC
>NZ_JBFAIR010000052.1:0-62731 GCF_040654815.1 Streptomyces sp. NPDC050619
AGCGGCAGCCCACTGATAGCCACACCCAGCGCCCCTGGGCGACCCAACCCTACGAATGGCTCGATCAACCCGAGCAAGAAGGTAGAGCCCACTGATCGTGACTGGCCTTGGTGATACTGCCCGCCCAGCGCGCCGACGACCTCCCGGTCAGCTCCCGCTTACGCACCGCCCACCCAGTGCCATCATGCGTCAGTCCCTGCCGGGACCGTACGGCGAGATCACCCGCTGCCAGCGACCCCAGGAATTTCCCGACCTCGGCGAGGACGGCCGCATCCGCCGCCGACACCCGCAGCCGGTCCCGCACCGCCACCCCGGCCGGACCGGACACCACGAACGACGCCGCCAACTCCCGCAGCCCACCCACCCGTCCACCCCCGCCCACGGCTCGAAAACCCCCTGTCACCGCAGTCAACGAGCACCACCCACAAAGGTCACACGTTCGCCCCGAGAACTCCCGTTCCCCTCGGCAAGCCACGCCCAGAACACACCCATGACCGAAGAGACCAACCCCCGGCACACCGCCGACGACCGGCCCCACACACCCGGCCCCGACGCTCACTCACACTCACCCAAAGTCACTACCGCTCGCTACATCGGCAACAGTTCCCAACCCCTGGCCCTTCATCTGACGATGCTGGTCAGGGCCGCCCAGAGGAGGGGCGAGTGCTCGATCCGGCCGTCGGCGCGCCACTGGTCGAGCTGCTGTCGCTGCCAGGCGCCGAGATGGCGGACCGGGTCGTGGTCCTCATGGGCCGCGTCCACGGCGACCACGGCCTTCGTGAGCGGCCGTACGGACTGAGGCAGACCGGCCAGGCGGTGGAAGGCGAAGCTGGTGGGGAGCACCCAGCGGGTGGCGGTGACCAGCTGGGCGCCGTTGTGGATCATCGCCGTCGCCAGGCCGAAGGACTCGGCGAAACGGAGATCGCCGCCGCTCTCGCAGGCGATCAGCGCGACGCGCGGCGGTGCGGGCCAGAGTCGAGCGCCCGGCACGCCGTCCGCGCGCAGCGGGAGCGTGCCCAGGAGAAGATCCTTGGCGGACAACGGGCGGTGGGTGCGCACCGGTTCGGTCATCCCCGTGGTCTCCGGGCCGCAGCACAGGTGGAGGGTGACGTCCTCGCTCTGCCCGCCCTCGACGGGGGCGCCGCTGACGTGGCCGACGTACATCAGGCGACGGGCACCCTTGCGCAGCGCCTCGCCCAGCCAGTCGCGGTCGAGGTCGGTGCGGCGGAAGGCCTCGGCGGGGGTGGCGACGGACGGTACGACGGTGCCCGCGTCGAGCCTCCGCTGTACGAGGGAGAGCAGCGCCGGGTCCGAGCCGGGCCGCCCCAGGACCGAGCCGAGCGGGGAGTCGGCCCGGAAGCCGGGGACGCGGGGATCCAGGACGAGAACCACGGCGTCCGAGTCCGGGTTCTGATCGGTCGGGGTGGTACCAGTCCGTCGTAGCGATGCCGGTGCCGTGGTGGCGATGTCCACGAGGTCGATCAGCCGTAGGTCGCTGTCGTCACCGTCCACGGCGAGCAGCTCCCACGGGACCTGGGCGACCCGGGGTGACGGCTGGAGCCGCATCAGCGGACGGCCCAGGTGGGCGGATACCTGGCGGATCTGGTCGGTCAGGCCCGGCGGCCACAGCACCTCGGCCAGCATGCGGGAGAGGCGGCGCTCTTCCTCGTACGTGGCCAGCGCGCCGGACTCGAACGCGCGCCGCATGCCTTCCGAGCCGCCGCCCGGCAGTTCGGCGGCCAGGGCGCGGATGGCCTCGTCCACGTCTGGCCCCGGGGTGTACCCGGTGCCGAAGCCCTGGGCCCCACGGGCCCACGTCCAGGTCATGTGCAGGTCACCGGCGTCGGCGAGGCGGACCTGGACCACCGGACGGTTCGCGTGGGTCAGATCGTCGGCGGACAGAACGGCACCTCTTCCTCGCTCACGATCCGCCGGTGATAGCGGAACTCGGCTGCCTGGACGTACTCCTGGAGCGCGGTACGGGCGCCCGCCTCCGCCGACATCACGATCTTCGGTGGCGGTGCGACCCGCAGGCCGACGGAGGCGGCGGCCTCGGCCGCGATGCCGCCCAGCGTCAGGGGAGCGTCGTCATCGGGGGCGTACGTCTTCATGGCGGCGTCCGGGAAGACCGCCGCCGCCTTGTCGGCGGTGGACGTACGGTTCAGCGCCAGGGAGGCGCCCGCGCACCGGTGTTCCACCAGCTCGAAGATCAGCCCCTGGTCGTTGCTGCGGAGGGCCAGGCGGAAGACCAACTGCATCGCTTCGTCGGCCAGTTGGAGCCACTGGCTGCGGGCGTGGGCGGTGGCGAAGTCGTAGCGGGCCGCTTCCAGCGTCAGGGCGGCGGGCAGGGCGAGGGAGAGCGCGTTTGCGAGCGAGGTGCGTTCGTGGTCGCCGTGGTCGGTCCGGTTCAGGTTGTCCTCAAGGGTTCGCGCGAGCATCAGGTCCACCTGGGCGCACCGCTCGTACACCCCGCGCTCCTGGTACACGTCCCGCGCGCCCTGGGCGAGCCGCTTCATCTCGTCGATGTCGCCCCGCTCGTACGCGTGCCGGGCGCCCATCAGCATGGTGTCGGCGGCGGCGATCGCGGCACCGACCTGCTGGAAGCGGGCCAGGCTGGACGCCGTCAGAGCGGCAGCGCCGGCCGCGTCCCCGCGGTGTGCGGCGATGGCGGCACGGGCCTGTTCGCAGACCGCCAAGTCCTCGGCCTGGCCCTGCCGTTCGAAGATCTCGGCGGCCTCCGCGTACAACTCCTCCGCGCGGTCGAGGTCGCCGGCCCGTAGCGCCGCGTACGCCCGGTGGGAGAGCACCTGTTGGCGCCCCGCGTGGTGGCCCAGCGTCAGATAGGCCTCCTCCGCGCGGGCGAAGTAGTCCTCCGCCTGCTCGAACCGCACGGTCGAGGCGCAGACGACCCCCAGACAGTCCAGCAGGTACGGCTCGGCGAGCGGCGCGTCGGCCAGCAGCGCGGAGGCCAGTTCCTCGGCCGCGCCCCACGCGCTGCGGTCCATCAGCAGATGCACCCGGCTCAGGCCGATCTCGGCGGTGCGCAGCCCTTCGAGGTCGTCGAACTCCGACAGCAGGGCCGTCGCCTCGTCCATCGCCTCCTGCGCCTCGTCGAACTGCCCGGTCCTGCACAGCAGTTCCACCCTGGCCAGCAGTGTCTTCAGCAGGACCTCCTGCCACAGCCGGCGGCCGTTCGGTCCCATCGGCACGGACGCGATGCCCCGCACCAGGTCGAGGGACCGCCCGATGGACAGGGCCGCCCCGGGCAGATCCGTGACCGCGAGCTGAACCGTCCCGATGTCGGACAACAGGTGCCCGCGCAGAAGTCGTACGTCGGGGGAGTCCTCGAACGACTCGGCCACGGCGAGGAGTTCGCCGTAGACGGCCAGCGCTGCCGGGAGGTCCGGGGTGAGTTGATGGCGTTCGGCGAGCGCGAAGCCGCTGTCGAAGGGCTCGCCGTAGCTGAGCCCCGCCGCCTGCTCTTCCTGTGCCGCTGCGGCTTCCCGGTCTTCCCGGTCTTCCCGGTCTTGCGAGTCTTGCGGGTCTTCCGGCATGGGCTAGAAGTCCTCCTCCAGGGCGGTGGCAGCCGCGATCTCGGCGAGGAACGGGTCCGGGTGTGCGGCCTCCCTGTCGTGCGGTGTCGCCGCGACGCTGAGCCGGTGCCGGGCCAGGGCTCGTACTTCCTCACGTGCCGCACGGTCTTCGGCACCCGGTCCCGGGTCGAACCCCGGCAGCAGGATGCCGACTTCGATGCCCGGTGTCGTCGAGGCCGGGATGTCCAGGTCCGCCCGGCCGGTCCACACGTCGTCCCGCCTGACCAGCGGAACGCGGTTCGGCGGGCTGCCGTCCACGTGGACCTCCGCCGCGAGGTGCACCCCGCCCACGGGGGCCGCGATGTCGGCGACGACCGCGACCTCGATCCGCCGCCCGGCACCGAACGCGTACGCCGTCCAGGACACGGCGTCCTCGGCCGCGTCGACGAAGCCGGGAGGATAGCGGCACCAGTCGTTGGTCCCCGAGCCCCGGGCGATCACGCGGCCGGTCGCGGTGCGGAGACTACCTGCTGCGACCGCGAACTCTTGCTGCCGTACGAAGAGTTCGGCGAGGTCGAGCGGCGTGCGGGTCGGCCTGTGGTCCTCTTCCAGGGCTGACCGGAGGCGCCGTAGTGCCTCCCCGTCCAGCCCGACGTTGTCGGCCGCGTCGTCGAGCAGCCGTAGGACGCCGTGCAGTTGGCGAGGCGGAGCTGCCGACTGCCGCCAACGGATCAGCGGGTCGAGCGCGGCCAGGTGCTCCTCCAGCAGTTCGGCACCCTCCACCTCACCTGACTCGTCGAGGAGTTGCTGGCATTCGTGGGTCAGTGCGGCCAACTCAAGCCCCAGCACGTCCTGTTCGAGCGCCGGAATCCCGTCCAGGTACGACGTCGGCCACCAGCGGGCCGCCCAGTGCCCGAGGGCGAGGCGGGCGGCAGCCTCGGCGAGTGCGGTCGGCTGCTCGGGCAGCGTCAGCTCGGCGGCCGGCGTGCCCGACGCGACGGCGTCGACAGCGGCGGCCGTACGCTCGCCGTAGACCGCCCACAGCCACTGCTGGGCCTGCCCCACGTCGTGGATCTCCGCTGCCGGCAGACCTGCTGGGCCGAGGACGGGCCAGGTCAGGACGGCGCCCGCGACGTCGAGAACGGCCCGGGTGAACGTGGGACCGGCGGAGGGTCCCGCGATGCGTACAGTGCGGTCCTCGGCCCACGTGATGGCACGGCGCCGGTCGGGCATCACGCGCTCCTCGGCTCGGCGGCGGGCTCGGCGGTCGCCGACAGGGTGCGCAGTGCCGTACGGACTCGTGCGCGGTGGTCCATCATCACCGAGCGGGCGACCCCGTCGAGCACGCCCCAGGCCGAAGCTGCGTCGGGCAGTGCCGCGTCGCGGACGTCGCGCCCGTGCAGCCGTACCCAAAGGCGCCGCATGTAAGCGGCCCACGGGGTGCGCAGGTCCTGGGCGAGGGCGTTGAGCACACCGCCGTCCGGATCGGGGCGGGGGGAGACGGTCATCCTGCGGGCTCGAAGGACCGAAGCCTCCCGCCGCCAGCGGCTGTTGACGATGCGGTGTGCCGCCGTCGACCCCGCCGGAAAGGTCCCGGCGCCCAGCGGGTCGAGGCCCACCGCGAGTCGGCCGCCGAGTACGACGGTGACGCGCAGGCTCTCGTCGTACAGGCCCAGCGGGGCGCAGCTGCGGTCGACCTCCCGCCGGACGAGCTCCGGCACGGTCGGCAGTTGCTCGCGGTGGGTCGACGCCTGGAGCACGGTGAAGAGCCGTTCGAAGAGCGTGCGGTCGAACGGCGCGGGGAGTGTGGCGGTCGAGGCGCTCCGGCCGACCTCGGGGCGCGGGGGCACGCGGTGCGCGGTCAGTCCGAGGTGCGGGGGTACGTCGGCGCTGTCCCAGACGTCGGCCGGGTGAGCCGCCCACAGGGCTCGCCCGAGCAGGCTGCCGTGCCCGGCCCGGACCATGGCGGCGAAGGCCGGCGAATCGGCCCCCGCCGCACCGCAGGCCTCGAGAACCTCGGCCGCCAGGCCCGTATCGGCGGCGCCCGGTACCGCTTCGCGTCCGTCCCACGCCGCTGCCAGCTCGGCGTCGAGCCGGGCGCGACGGTCGGCGTTCGCCAGATGCTCCTTCAGCGCCTCCACCGTCCGTCCGCCGGAAGCGTCCACGACGTCTTCGAGTACCGCCCTCGCCACCGCGTCCGCGCCGGGCCCCGGCGCCCCGTGCTCGGTCGCCAACTCGAAGCACCGCTGGAAATACAGGTCTTGGGGATTGCCCGCCACGATCCCCAGTGCCCGGCGGGTCTTCTTCAGCAGCGTGAACCACCGTGCCGTCGCTTCCAGAACCGCACCGGATTCCCGTATCAGCGCGTCGAGTTGCTCCGCCTCCCGCGCGTCGAGGAAGTCGGCGGCGAGCTCCGGACGCAGCGCGGGCCGGACGATCAGCGGCAGCACGATCAGCTTGACCGTCCGGGTCAGCGGCGCGCCACCGGGCCCGCTCAGCGCCTGGGGACCCGGCCCGAGGCCGCGCCAAGCCGTGTCGATGACCATGGCGCGCGGACGGCGCTGGCCGGTCGACGGCTGGCTCGGGGACGGCATGGGCAGAGCGTACGTCCTGGGGAACTGGCGGTCGAACCTGGGATCGGTAGGCGTTGCCCGCCTCCTAACGTCCACACCACCAGGCAGAACGGACCGGAAGGGCAGGCACAGCATGGGAATCTTCGGCAAGGGCAAGAGCCGCGAGGAGAAGGCCGCGAAGATCGCGGAGCAGGTGGCCGGCGGCAAGGGTTTCTACGGCCGTATGACACGCGCGACGCTCGGCCGCGAGGACTACACCAAGCTCCAGCAGTCGATCGGCGCGTACAACTCCGGTGCCACTGTGCAGCAGTTGCTCGCTGCGGGCGTACCGACGATCACCGCCGTCGTCGTGGCGATCAGCGACACCGGCAAGCTGGTCAACTTCGACCCGGTCGTCGACCTGGTCCTCCAGCTGACCGGGGCCACCGCCGACCCGATCACGCTCCAGACCATCGTTTCGAAACTGCGCATCCCCCGCGCCGGTGATCAGGTACTACTGATCGCGGACCCCGCCAACCCCGGTGCTTACCTCTACGCGGGAGACGGAGCGAGGCCATGACGACACCGCCGTACGAGGTGTTGGCGAACGACACCACCCTGCTCACCTTCGACGGCCGGGTGCTGGAGTTGTTCGGCTTCGGCGACGCGCACCGCCCGCACATCTGGCAGGAACCCCGGCTGGAGTTCGGCACCGGCCGCAAGCCCAGGATGGGGACCGTCATCGGGCAGCCGGGAGTGTCCCGCCGCTCCTTGCCCTACGACCCGGAGCGGGGCGTGGCCGAGACCGCGACTCTGATGTGACCGACGGGGAGAACGGCCCCACGCCGACACAGGTGTCGAAGGTCGGTCCCTGGGTGGCCGCCTGGATATACCTCTTTCTCCTGGCACTTGGGCTGTTGGGACCGTTCCTGATGGTCCTCGGCGTCTTCGCCGGTCAGGGCCTGGTGATCACCGGCATGGTATGCACGGTGGTCCTCGTTCCCCTGGGCTTCGCGGTGGGGCTCACCGTCGCCGCCGAACGGAGGCACAACCGGCGGCTCGACGCCTTCGGGGTTCCGGCGACCGCGGAGATCACCGAGCTCACCGAATGGGACACCGGGGACGACGGCGGTGCCGTGGTCGTCCTGCGGGTGAGCGGGCTGGGCTTCCGGACGTTCGAGGCCACCTGGAAGCGCTCGCAGCATCCCGCCCTGCGTGTGGGGCTCCGCCTCGACGCCGTGGTCGACCCGGCCGGGAACCTGTTCCGTGTCGTGCTGTGACCAAGCCGACGGAGACCACAAGGTGTCCCAACTCCTGCGCCAGGTGTCACGCATGCCTTCATGTCGGGGCCCTGCCCGGGCACGGCGGCCAGGTCGGCGCAGATGAACGGGTCGGTGTTGTCGGAGTGCGCGACGGTGACGTGCTGGGTGGGCCGACCCGCGACAGGCGTCCTGTCGCCACCCTCTTCTGCCGGCGGTTCGGACGCTGCCTACGGGTATCGCTAGAAGAACCCAAGTTTCTTCGGACTGTATGAAACGAGAACGTTCTTCGTCTGCTGGTAGTGCTCCAGCATCATCTTGTGCGTCTCGCGGCCGATCCCCGACTGCTTGTAACCGCCGAACGCCGCGTGCGCCGGGTAGGCGTGGTAGCAGTTCGTCCAGACCCGGCCCGCCTGGATCGCCCGGCCGGCGCGGTACGCCGTGTTCATGTCCCGGGTCCATACGCCCGCACCGAGGCCGTACAGCGTGTCGTTGGCGAGTTTCATGGCGTCGTCGAAATCGTCGAAGGACGTCACCGAGACCACCGGACCGAAGATCTCCTCCTGGAAGATCCGCATACGGTTGTCGCCCTCGAAGATCGTCGGCTGGACGTAGTAGCCGCCCTTCAACTCGCCGTCGTACTCGACGCGTTCACCGCCCGTGAGGACCCTGGCGCCCTCCTGCCGGCCGATGTCGAGATAGGAAAGGATCTTCTCCAACTGGTCGTTGGACGCCTGGGCACCGATCATCGTGTCCGTGTCGAGGGGATGGCCAGGCTTGATCAGTTCGGTGCGGGCTACGGCCGCCTCCAGGAACTCGGCGTAGTGGCCGCGCTGGACCAGCGCCCGGGACGGGCAGGTGCACACCTCGCCCTGGTTGAGCGCGAACATCGTGAAGCCTTCGAGCGCCTTGTCGCGGAAGTCGTCGTTCCTCGCCCATACGTCGTCGAAGAAGATGTTGGGCGACTTGCCACCGAGCTCCAGCGTGACCGGCTTGATGTTCTCCGAGGCGTACTGCATGATCAGCCGCCCCGTCGTGGTCTCACCCGTGAACGCCACCTTCGCCACCCGCGGGCTGGACGCGAGCGGCTTGCCCGCTTCCGCGCCGAAGCCGTTGACGATGTTCACCACACCCGGCGGAAGCAGGTCGGCGATCAGGCTCATCCAGTAGTGGAGGGAGGCCGGGGTCTGCTCGGCCGGCTTGATGACGACGGCGTTGCCCGCGGCGAGGGCGGGAGCGAGCTTCCAAGTCGCCATGAGAATGGGGAAGTTCCAGGGGATGATCTGCGCGACCACGCCCAGCGGCTCGTGGAAGTGATACGCGACCGTGTCGTCGTCGAGTTCACCGAGCGAACCCTCCTGCGCGCGGATCGCGCCCGCGAAGTAGCGGAAGTGGTCGATCGCGAGCGGGATGTCGGCCGCCAGCGTCTCGCGCACCGGCTTGCCGTTCTCCCAGGTCTCCGCCACCGCCAGCGGCTCCAGATACGCCTCCATACGGTCGGCGATCTTCAGCAGGATGTCGGAGCGCTCGGTCACCGACGTGCGGCCCCAGGCCGGGGCGGCGGCGTGTGCCGCGTCGAGGGCTCGCTCCACGTCCTCGGCCGTGCCTCGGGCGACCTCCGTGAACGGCTGCCCGTTCACCGGGGAGGGGTTGTCGAAGTACTGTCCGCGGGCCGGCGGCACGTACTCGCCGCCGATGAAGTGGTCGTAGCGCGCCTGGTAGGAGACGATCGCGCCCTCGGTACCGGGCGCCGCGTAACGGGTCATGCTGGTCTGCCTCCTTCAGAAGAGCTGCCCGCCGTTGGGCAGCTCTCGGCCCGAGGCTAGGAAGCGGGAGGTTGCAAGTACGTTGCGTGAATCGGGGGTTCGGCACGCGCTGTTGGGGGCTGGGGATCGGGAGTCCGGCACGCGCTGTTGCCGGTTGGGGAGCTGAGGGGCATCGGCTGGTGGCGCGAGAAGAGCCGGTTTGCGAGGGCAGGGGGCGGCAGTTGAGGGTGAGGGGGGAGGGGAGCGGGAGGGGTGAGAGTTTCGGACGTGCGAAGCCCCCGGAACTGCCTGGCCGAGTGCCGACGGGTGCGGGTGTGCGGGTGCGGATGTGGGTGCGGGTGCGAGTGTGGGCGCGAGTCGCCGCCGGTCAGCGCGTCGTCGGGCGTGACCGCGCGGTCGGTGCCGCCAGCTCGGACTCCAGCGCGGCCAGGCGGCCCCGGACCACCGCGGTCGGCCGCACCGCGGCGAGCGCCCGCCATACGTCGAGGTCGTCCTCGCCCCACGGCGCGTGCGCCCAGTCCGCCAGCAGGTCGGGATCACGGCGGGCGATCAACGCCGTACGGAGGCCGTCGGCGAGGCGCCGCCGCAGCCGTACCACCGCCGGGGCCTGCGAACCGGGCAGCAGCGGGCCCGTGTACGCGGCGACGGCCGCCGTGACCGCACCGGTCTCCAGCCGCCGCTCGACCACGGCGAGGTCCGACTCGACCGGGGCGGTGAGCCGGTAGGGACGTGACGCGAGCAGGCCCGGACCGACCACCCGGCGCAGGCGGGCCAGTTCGGCGCGCAGCGTCACCGGCGGCACCGACTCGTCCTCGTACAGCGCGCACAACAGCTCGTCGCCGGTCATCCCTTCCGGATGGCGGGCCAGCAGCACGAGGATCTCGCTGTGCCGACGGCTGAGCCCGATCCTGCGTCCGCCGACGAGCAGCTGCGCCTCGTCCCGGCCCAGCGCGGTCAGTTCCGGCATGTCCACGGCCGGCCCGAAGGGTGGGAGCAGTGCCAGCTGGGACTCGGCGGCCCGCGCCACGGCCTGCACGAAGCCCAGGCTGTGCGGATGCGCGAGCCTGTCCCCGCCGGTGATGTCCACGGCACCGAGCACCCGCCCGGAACGCGGATCGTGCACCGGAGCCGCCGCGCATGTCCAGGGCTGCACGCGCCGGACGAAGTGCTCGGCCGCGAACACCTGCACCGGCCGGTCGACGGCGACCGCGGTGCCCGGCGCGTTGGTCCCGACCGCGGTCTCCGACCACCGCGCACCCGGCACGAAGTTCATCCCCCCGGCCTTGCGGCGGGTGGTCGCATGGCCCTCGACCCACAGCAGCCTGCCGTGCGCATCGCACACCGCCAGAAGGTGCTGGCCGTCGGCGGCGAAGCTGCCCAACAACTCGCGGAACAACGGCATCACCCGCGCCAGCGGATGCTCCGCGCGGTAGGCACCCAGATCACCGTCCACGAGTTCCACACTCGCGGTGCCGTCGGGCCCGACCCCGGCCCGCGCGGAACGCCGCCACGAGTCGGCCACCACCGAACGCACCGGCCGCGGCACGGTGCCCGCCTCGGTGAACGTCTCGTGCGCGCGACGCAGCATCCGCACGCGCTCGGCAGGGTCGGCCCCCGGCTCCAGGGCCACCCACGGATCGATCAACTCGGCCTCCTCAAAAGGCGATGAGCTTGGAGACATCGTCACTCCGGGTACGCACCAGGACAACCGTTTCGACCGCGGTCTCCTGAACGTGGGTCTCCTGAACGTGCGTCTCCTGAACGGTGGGTTTCCTGAACAGTGAGCCTGCCGCCCAGGGTCAGGCGAAGTTGACCAGCCTTATGTAGCGAGTCCAGTCCCAGTTGGGGCCGGGATCCGTGTGGTCGGTGCCCGGTACCTCGTAGTGCCCGATGATGTGCGCGCGGTCCTTCGGGATGCCGTACTTCGCGCAGATCGCCGCCGTCAGCCTCGCCGACTGCTCGTACAGGGCGTCGGTGAAGTAGGCCGGCTGGTCCACCCAGCCCTCGTGCTCGATACCGATGCTGCGGGTGTTGTAGTCCCAGTTCCCCGCGTGCCAGGCGACGTCGGTCTCCCGGACGCACTGCGCGACATGTCCGTCGGCCGAGCGGACGAGATAGTGCGCGGACACCTTCTTCTGCGGGTTCTGGAAGATGGCCAGTGTGTCGGCGTACGTCTCCTGTGTGACGTGGATGATCACATAGTCGAGGTCGTAGCTGGTCGGGCGGTTGGACACCGTGTAGTTGGACGTGGTTGCCGACTCCCACTCGGCCGGGGGGTAGTCGACGGCCTGGGCCTGCGCTCCGGCACGCGCGTCGGGGAGCAACGCGTACGGTACGGCGGCGAGTGCGGCGCCCTTCAGCAGCCGTCGCCTACTGGGGAGCGGTCTTGCGCGTTCCACGGACGAATGCCTTTCGATGGTCGGGGAGTGTGGTCGGTAGTTGTGGTCGGAGGGGTGTGGTCGGGGTTTGCGGTCCGGACATCGTGGTCCGGGAGCCGCGGAGGCGTACTCAGGCTCGTAGTGCCGCCGCGGTCTCCCGCAGCCGCGCGTGCACTCCACGGTGGGTCTCGCGCGCGGGCAGCCACTGCTTGCGGATCTTGGCTACGCAGGTGTAGTTGGTGTCGCACACGTTGGCCAACGGAGATTCCACGGCCTGGGTTGCGAACTGGTACGCGTCCAGCTCACTGAACCCGTAGTCGCGGACCAGCCACCGCACCAGATCGAGCTGCGATATCCGGAACGCGTCCTCCAGCGGGCGCGCCGACCCCGTCGAGACGATGTGGGTGTCAGACTCGATGCGCGGCCAGGGCGTGGCGAGACCCTTGAGCAACTCGACGATCACCACGGTGTTCATCGCGCACTCGACGGCCACACCACAGGTTTCCCCCTCGCCCTGCCGAGCGTGGCCGTCGCCGAGGCTGAGCAGGGCGCCCTCGACGTTCACTCCGAGGTAGCAGGTGACGCCGGCCCGCATCTCGGGCGTGTCCATGTTGCCGCCGTGCGCGTCGGGCACCAGCGCCGAGCGCACCTCCAGATTGGCGGGAGCCACGCCCACCGTGCCGTGCATCGGATCGAGGGGCAACTCGGCCTCGATGTCGCTGTCGTGGGCCCGGAACAGTGCTGTGCGGCGGGTTCGGTCGAGCTGCCAGATCCAGACGGTCTCCGGAAGCGGGGGCTGCAGCATGGCCGTGGTGTGCGTCGAGGTGAGCGCGCCGAACAGCGGGACCGTGGTCGACGCGGCCCAGTCACGGGCCGGTTCGATCGACACGAAGTGCACCGCGAGCGTGTCGCCCGGCTCGGCGCCCTCCACGTGGAAGGGACCTGTCTGAGGGTTCAGATACGGGAACTCGCACACCTCGGACACCAGGTCCTTCTCGGACCGCACCCGTCCGGCGAAACAGTCCTCGGTGTACAGGTCGAGGACCGTGCCGGGCGCGATACGCGCCACGGGCGGCGCACCGCCGAACGTCCAGGCGTACTCGTCCGGTTCGGGGCGCACGGTAAGGATCCGGGGGTCGTTCATCGCTGCACAGCTCCGTTCTGCGGAAGGCCGGTGGACGGCGGTTCGTCGAAATGGACACGGGCGGTCTCGGCTATGCGGCCGGGATGCCGCCGTATCAGGACGACCAGGACAACGATCCCCGCCGCCATCCAGGCCCCGACGACCGGCCCCGCGTACGACACCGGAGCGGTGAGCTCGGAGACGAAGTCGAAGACCGGCAGACCGGCCGCGGTCAGCAGCGCGGGCACGAACGCGACGATGCCGAGCACGGGCAGGAGCAGGTGCCGCACCGGGTTGAACAACTCGCGCCTGCGGCGCAGGAAATAGCCGGCGCAGGCGAGGTTCACCATGATGTAGACGCCGATCACGACCGTGACGATCACCGTGGCCAGCAGCAGGAACGCCGTCACGGGGTCGTAGCCGAACCCCAGCCCCAGCCCCAGCACCGCGCCGACCGCCACGACGCTCTGCACGGCGATGCCGGCGACGGGGGAGCGGTACCTGGGGTGCAGCACGGCGAGGAAGCGGGGCAGGACGCGGACGCGGGCCAGGGCGAAGGCCGTCCGTGTCGAGACGTTGGCGCTCGCGTTGGCATTGGCGATCGCCGAGTTGACCACGGCCAGGAACACCAGCACCCAGAACAGGCCGAACGACGCGCGGGCCACCCCTTCCCAGGACGCGGCGCCCGAGGCACCGAACTCACCCAAGCGGTCCGGCCCGAAGTACACCGTCATGGCGTAGGTCGTGACCAGGTAGAAAAGCCCGATCGCGAGGGCCGCGCCGAGCACCGCGCGTTGCATCGTCCGGCGCGGATCCCTGGTCTCCTCCGCTAGCGGCGCCGCGGCCTCGAACCCGGCGAAGGCCAGCACCGTGTAGACCGACCCGGCGAAGACCCCACTGAGGCCGGCAAAGCCCTCGGCCGTGTGTGAGGTCCCGAAGACCGACAGGGTGTTGTCGCCGCCTGCCTTGCCGATCAGCCAGACTGCGAACACCAGGAAGACGAGGACTTCGAAGACACCGAGGACCGTGCCGAAGCGGGCCGAGGCGCGCACCCCGAAGTAGCCGGCGGCAGCGATGACCGCGGCGCCCGCGAGCGACCACGGCCACCACAGGTCCGCCGGGTACGAGGACCACTCCTGGTGCAGCGTGCCCGCCGTCGTGAAGCCGAGTTGCAGAAGCAGCAGTGGCGGGACCAGCGCCTCCACGAACACATAGCCCCAGCCGACGAGGAAGCCGACGGCCGGGTGCAGCCCCTGTGCCGCATATGTGGCCACCGACCCCGCGGCAGGCAGATGCCGCGCCAGCTCGGCCACGCACGACGCGGTGAACAGGCAGGCCACCAGCGCGATCAGCACCGACAGCGGCAGACTGCCGCCCGCGAAGGCCGCGCCGGACGGAATGGACGCCGCGACCGCGGCCGCCGGCGCCATCGCCGTGATGCTCTGGAACAGGACCTCGCGCAGTCCGATGGCGTCGCGCCGAAGTTCCCGTGCTGCTGTCTCCCCCGACATGTGACCCCCCGATTCACCTGGACACGCCCGCCGACCAGGACGGCGGCGCCTCGCGTGAATCACGGTACGGCGCTTGCCGGTTGGGCAGAAGGGCGTCCGATGTTTCCGTGGACGGCGGCACGATTGTGGAAAACTCACTCACTCGGACGGGTGACGCAGGCCCGGAATCAGTCCCGTTCGGCCACAGCCGCCGGGTCGTCGAGAACGCCCCGCACCACCGAGTGCGCGGCCCCCAGCAACGGCCCCTCGGAACCCAGCCGGGACACGGACACGGGACAGGCCGGTCCCGCTGTGCGCCGGGCCAACTCCGCCCGCAGGGACGGCAGCAGCCAGGGCGCGAGCCCCGCCAGCGCACCGCCGAGCACGACTGCCTCGGGGTCCAGCAGATTGACCGCCCCGGTCAACGCGATCCCGAGTGCCTCTCCCGCGTCCCGCAGGGCATGCCGTACGTTCTCGTCACCGTCCGTGGCCCGCTGCGCGAGCAGTCCGACGCGGTCCTCACCCAGGTCCAGCCCGGCGGCCCGCAGCACCGCCTCCTCGCCGGCGTACTGCTCCAGACACCCGCGCCCGCCGCACGGGCAGTCCGGCCCGTCCGGATGGACCGGCACATGGCCCAACTCGCCCGCGAAACCGCGCGCTCCGTGCAGCAGCCGCCCGTCCACGACGACCGCCGCGCCGATGCCGATCTCCGCCGACACGTGCAGGAAGTCGCGCGGCGTGCCGTCGCCCAGCCAGAGTTCGGCCAGCGCGCCGAAGTTGGCCTCGTTGCCCACGGTCAGCGGGACGTCGGCGGGCAGCAGCACGCCGAGATCCGTGTCGTGCCAGTCGAGGTTCGGGGCGCGTACGACGGTACGGGCGTCGCGCGCCACCAGCCCGGGCACCGCCACGGCCAGCCCCGCGGGCCACAGTCCCTCGCCCTCGGCCTTGGCGACCACTTGGCGCACCAGCCCGGCGAGCTCCACGATCACCGGCTCGGGAGAACGGCCCCGGTTCGCGCCGTACCGTACGGCCCTGGAGCGCACCTCTCCGCGCAGGTCGACCGCGCAGACCGCGAGGTGGTCGACGCCGATCTCGGCGCCGATCCCGGCGGGCCCGCGGCGGCTGACGGCGAGCGCGGATCCCGGTCTGCCGACCCGGGCGGGCCGCTCGGGACCCAGCTCGTCGAGCAGCCCCGAGCGGATGAGCTCGTCGACGAGGGTCGACACCGCCGCCCGGGTGAGACCGATGTGCGAGGCGACGGCGGCGCGGGACAGCGGCCCCTCGGCGCTGACCGTGTGCAGCACCCGGGCGAGGTTGCGGCGCCGCATGCCCTGCTGGGTGTCGGGCAGCGCACCCCCGGGCCCGGCCGGGTGGGCCTCGTGCAGCGGTGCGGCCATGCCTCTGTCCGTCCTCGGTCGGTCTCGGTCTGTCTCAGTCGGTCCCGGTCGCTCTCGGTCTGTCTCAGTCGGTCCCGGTCGGTCTCGGTCTGTCTCAGTCGGTCCCGGTCGGTCTCGGTCGGTCTCGGTCCGTCTCAGCCGGACCCGGCGGTCTCGATCGACGGGCCTGCGCCGGAAGATGTCCGTCGGTGCGGTTCTGGCGGCGCGTGTCCGTCCGTGTGTCTCCCTCAGTGGGGTCAGCCAGTCGTGTCCCTCAGCGGGATCCGTCAGCCGGGTCCGTCAGTCGGGGCCGTCAGCCAGATCCGTCAGCCAGATCCGTCAGTCGGATCCGTCAGTCGGGTCCCTCAACGGGTCCGTCAGTGGCGTCCGTAAGTGGGACCGTCAGCCGGTTTCCGGCCGTCGATCCAGCAGCGGGGCCGCGTCGGAGAGTACCCCGGTGATCCTGGCCAGGGTCGCCTCGTCCCGCTCCATCGCGTCCAGCACCGGCCCGGCGGCCGTGTTCCAGCGCCGGGCGACCGCGGCCGGATCCTCGCCGGTCAGCAGTCCGGCCGCCTGAGCCGCGGCGCCGAGCGCGACCAGTTCCTTGGCCTCGGGTACCTGGACGGGGCGTCCGGACAGCCGTCGTACGGTGTCCTGCCAGGCTGTGCCCCGGGCGCCGCCGCCGATCAGCAGCAGCGGCGTCGAGCGGTCCGCGTCCTCGTCGAGGACCAGGTCCAGCGCCCCGAGCAGCGCGTGGACGGCACCGTCGTACGCGGCCTGAAGGAGCTGGCCGCCCGTTGTGTCGTGGCGCAGCCCGTGCAGGAGCCCCGACGCGTTCGGCAGGTTCGGGGTGCGCTCGCCGTCCAGGTAGGGGAGCAGGGTGACGCCGTCGGTGGGCTGCACCGCCTCCCGGTCGAGGTTCAGCAGGGTCGCGACGCGGTCGACGGCGAGCGTGCAGTTCAGGGTGCAGGCCAGCGGCAGCCAGTCGCCGTGGGCGTCGGCGAAGCCCGCCACGGTGCCGGTCGGGTCGGTGGGGCGCCGCTTCGACACGGCGTAGACCGTGCCCGAGGTGCCGAGGCTCATCACCGCGGTGCCGGGACGCAGGCCCAGGCCGAGCGCGGCGGCGGCGTTGTCGCCGGTTCCCGGGGCGACCAGGGTGCCCTTGGCGAACGGCAGGTCATGGCCGTCGCGCACGGTTCCGGCCACCTCGCCGGGCCGGACGACACGGGGCAGCAACGCCGGGTCGAGCCCCACGTGGGCGAGGATCTCCGTGTCGTACGTCTCCGTCCCCGACGCCCACCAGCCGGTGCCGGAGACGTCGCCGCGGTCGGTCGTGCCTTCCCCCGTGAGGCGCTCCGTGAGGTAGTCGTGGGGAAGGCGCACCGCCTTGGTGGCGCGGACCGCCTCCGGCTCGTGTTCGGTCAGCCAGGCCCACTTCGTGACCGTGAAGGAGGCGGCCGGGACGGAGCCGATGCGCTCGGCCCAGAACTTCGCGCCGCCCAGTTCCTCGGTCAGCCGCAGGGCCTGCGGCGCCGAGCGCACGTCGTTCCACAGCAGGGCCGGGCGTACCGGCTCGCCCTGCGCGTCCAGCGTGACCAGGCCGTGCTGCTGCCCGCCGATCGACACCGCGGCGGCCTCGCGCGCGGCGTCCCCGCACTGGCGCAGGGCCTCGCACAGGGCGTCCCACCACTGACGTGGGTCGCTTTCGCGACCGGCCCCGGAGGACACGGTGTGCGGGGCCTGGCCGCTCGCGACGACCTGCCCCGTGGCCGCGTCGACGACCAGCGCTTTCGTGGACTGCGTGGACGTGTCCACGCCGACGACGAGCGGACCCTCGGCTGCTGACATCGGGCTCTCCCTACAGTGCGGCTCATGTCTCTCGGTGCGATCGTTTCTATGCCCGGAAACATCTTGTCTCTTCCCAGAGATGCGTTGGCATACTAATTTGTAAATCGCCATGACGAAATAGTCGGCAGCATGCAGTCGCAAGCCACGCAGCAAGCAGCCACCAGCAGTCGCAAGCAGTCGCAAGCAACAAGGAGCCGCGGCATGAACTACCAGCCCACCCCCGAGGACAGGTTCACCTTCGGCCTGTGGACCGTCGGCTGGCAGGGACGGGACCCGTTCGGCGACGCCACGCGCCGTGCCCTCGACCCGGTCGAGTCGGTGCAGCGCCTGGCCGAGCTGGGCGCCCACGGTGTGACCTTCCACGACGACGACCTGATCCCCTTCGGGTCCTCCGACACCGAGCGCGAGGCGCACATCAAGCGCTTCCGTGAGGCTCTCGACGCGACCGGCATGAAGGTGCCGATGGCGACCACCAACCTCTTCACGCATCCCGTCTTCAAGGACGGCGCGTTCACCGCCAACGACCGCGAGGTGCGTCGCTACGCGCTGCGCAAGACGATCCGCAACATCGACCTCGCGGTCGAGCTCGGCGCCGAGACCTACGTCGCCTGGGGCGGCCGCGAGGGCGCCGAGTCCGGCGCCGCCAAGGATGTGCGCGTCGCCCTCGACCGCATGAAGGAGGCCTTCGACCTCCTGGGTGAGTACGTCGTCTCCCAGGGCTACGACCTGCGCTTCGCCATCGAGCCCAAGCCGAACGAGCCGCGCGGCGACATCCTGCTGCCCACGGTCGGCCACGCGCTGGCGTTCATCGAGCGCCTGGAGCGCCCGGAGCTGTACGGCGTCAACCCGGAGGTCGGCCACGAGCAGATGGCCGGGCTTAACTTCCCGCACGGCATCGCGCAAGCTCTGTGGGCGGGCAAGCTCTTCCACATCGACCTCAACGGCCAGTCCGGCATCAAGTACGACCAGGACCTGCGCTTCGGCGCCGGCGACCTGCGCGCCGCCTTCTGGCTGGTCGACCTTCTGGAGACCGCCGGTTACGCGGGGCCGAAGCACTTCGACTTCAAGCCGCCGCGGACCGAGGACCTCGACGGCGTGTGGGCGTCGGCCGCGGGCTGCATGCGCAACTACCTCATCCTGAAGGACCGTGCGGCCGCCTTCCGTGCCGACCCGGAGGTCCAGGAGGCCCTGCGTGCGTCGCGGCTGGACGAGCTGGCGCAGCCCACCGCGGCCGACGGCCTGAAGGCGCTGCTCGCGGACCGTACGGCCTTCGAGGAGTTCGACGTGGAGGTGGCCGCCGCGCGCGGGATGGCCTTCGAGCGGCTCGACCAGCTGGCGATGGACCACCTGCTGGGGGCGCGCGGCTGAAACCACGCGCGTGTGTCGTCATGAACGCACGCGCGCGTGCCGCCCGCCGCGCGCACGCGCGCGCGTGCCGCCCGTTGAGCCCACGCGCGCGTGCCGTCGTACGATGACTGACCTTTGAGTGATCTCCGCGCGGAATGTACCGGAATCATGCGGTCCACGGCATGGGTCCGTATCAACTTCCGTGTGAGGGTCACGGCGTGACCGGTTCGAGACGACTGTGGACGGTATGGCCATGCCACCCGTACCGCCTCAGCCGCCCGGGCCACCGGGTGACACGCCGCCTCAGGGCGGTGGATTCGGACCGCCTCCCGACGACTTCGGCCGCGCCGGGCCGCCCAACTACGGTGGCTACGGTGGTTCTTCGCCGACTCAGCCACTGGGCCCGACCGGCGATCCGAACGGGCCAACCGGTGGCCCGGGGCGGCGCCGCGGTCCGCTCTTCGCCCTGCTGGCCGTGCTCGTGGCCGCCGTTGCCGTCGCCGCCGTGGTCCTCATGGCGCGGGGGAGCGACGACTCACCGGACGAGAAGTCGCCCCCCGAGAGCAGCGCGAGTACGAGCCGCTCTCCTGGCCCCTCCTTGAGCCTCCCGACCGAGGTGCCCAGCAAGCTGCCCAGCGAGCTGCCGTCACAGTTCCCCACCGAAGTGCCGAGCGGCTTTCCGAGCGATCTCGAATCGCTGATTCCGTCACTGGTCGGGGACGAGTTCCCGTAGCCGCAAACCGACGTCAGATGCCGTGCGGTAGCCGTACGTAGGTCACCGTCGTCTCCACCCCGCTGTCGACCAGCCGGCCCTGCGCGTCGAACGCGCCCGCGCCGTCCGTCATCCCGAAGTCGTTGTCGTTGATGAGGGCGAGCGTGTCGCGGTCCACGCGCGCGACGCCCTCGATCTTGCCGGGTACGCCGGCAACCGTGCCCAGATCGACGACCAGCCGCTTGGCGAGCACCGGAACGCCCGAGGCCGCCGGGTCGGCGAGCTGCTCCAGCGACGGAGACGTCGTGTCCTCGTCCCAGGCGTTCCCGAGGATGTTCGCGGCGCGGTCCAGGAGCACCAGCTGAAGTCGCGCGGCCTTGTCGGTGCGTTCCTCGACCAGCAGCCGGTCACCGCCGACGGCGACCACCGAGGAGATCTTGAGCTCCGAGGTGTCGTCCTCACTCGGATCCACCACGTTCACGGGGTCGAAGCGGTACGCGTACTCGGCGGTGACCGCCTTCTTCTTCGGCGAGAAACGCAGCAGCCGGGTGGTGCGGGAGGTGCCCCCGGCGTCCGCGTCCGGCAGGGACAGCGGGCTCTGCACCGCCATCACCAGGTCGCCGCCGGGCAGTTGAGCCAGGCCCTCGAAGCCGCGGTTGGTCTTCCGGTGCAGCAGGACGGACGGCAGCGCCTCCACCACCGGGTAGTCCACCCCTGCGAGACGCAGCCCCTTGGGCACGTAGCGCGTGAGGACCTTCCCGCGCGCGGAGACATGGACGAGGGACGGCCCGTACTCGTCGACCAGCCAGAAGCTCCCGTCGGCGGCTCGCACGATGCCCTCGGTGTCCAGGCCGTTCGGGTTGTACGACAGGGAAGTCTGCGCGTTGTAGGAGTAGGGCGCCTCGTCGCGCCCCTCCTGGTTCGACAGGCCCGTGACGGGCTTGCCGGAGGAGGTGGTGAGGGGGATCGCGTCGAGCACCTGCACGGAGTCGCCGGACACCCGGATCTTCACGATCGCCGGGTCGAAGCCCGGCACCGGGAACGTGCGGCGCTTGGTGCCGTCCACCTTGATCTGCCCGTTGGGCCCGCGGTCGGTGACCGTCCAGAACTCGCCCTTGCGGTCCGCCGGGTAGATGTCGCTGCCGATGCCGCCGAGGTCCACGCCCCGGTCGTCGTCCACCGTGCCGGGCAGCAGCGCGTTGCTGAACGTCCCGAGCGGGATGTCGCCGAGCGTCGCCGTGCGCACTACCTGGGCTTCCCCGGCGGGGGCGCCCTCGGCCGGGCCCGCCGCCACGAGGGCGGCCAGCACGGCGAGGGGTATGCCCGCCGCGATGGATCGGTGGACTCGGCGCCGGCCGGTGGCGTGCGGGGACATCGGGCCTCCTGAGGGGCATGTTGGAGAGGCGAGTTGGGTGACAGCGGCCACGCTTGGGCCCCGCGCGTAACGCCGTACGACTGCCGGGTGAACGCGGGGCGTCGGCCGTTCGTCGAGCCGACGCGCACCGCGACACGGGGCCCCCGGCAGGTGGCCCCGACTCCTCTCCCTACCTGCCCGGTCCCCTGGCGGAGGGACTGTCCCCGGGGTTGCGGGGTGGGCGGTGCGGCCCCAATCCCTGTAGGACGTCGCCCAGTTGGTCCGCCGTAAGGGCGGGGGAGGGGAGCGGGGGTGTGGCGGGTGAGGGGCGCAGGCCGTCGAGGAGCAGGGCGAGCGGGCGGCGCCAGGCTTCGGGGGTGACGGCCGTGGCCAGGGAGGGGACGGCGCGGCCGAGGGCGGCCAGTGCGAAGAGGACGTCTTCGACTGTGACGTCCGCGCGGATACTTCCCTGCTCGCGGCCGCGGCGCAGCAGGAGTTCCACGGTCTGCCGGTTGTGGGCGTGCACGGTCCGCAACGAGTCGACGCCCTCCAAGTGCGTGGTCATCAGGTCGTTCGTCCCTCGATCGGTGGCCAGGACGGCGAAGACAGCTTGCAGATAGCCGGTCAGGCCGACCCACGCGTCCTCGGCGGCCCGGGCCCGCTCGCCGGCGGTCATCGTGTCCGTGAGCAGGTCACGGAAGACCGCGTCGACGAGTGCGGCGCGGCTGGGGAAATGCCGGTAGAGCGTGGCGTTCCCCACCCCCGCCCGGCGGGCGATCACGTCCAGTGGCGCCTCGAGCCCCTGCTCCGTGAACACCTCATGGGCGGCCTCGACCAGAAGTTCACGATTCCGCCGTGCGTCGCGCCGCCGTCCGGGCGTCGTCCCGCCGTTCGCGCCGACCGTCATTCGTCATCCTCCGCCCTACTGGGGAGCACTCCCCGGTGGGGATGCTATCGTCGCGATCAGAAATGGGGAGTGATCCCCATTTTGTCTCGGTGGCAACTCCTGGAAGGGGACGTCGTGTCCGCGCCCGCCTTGGAAGACCTGGTCCCCGGCCGCCATGACCTGGCCGCCGATCCGTATCCCGTCTACGCGGCTCTGCGGACCGAGGGGCCGGTGCATCGCGTCTTCATCCCGGGCAGCGGCGAGAGCTGGCTGGTCGTCGCGTACGACGCCGCGCGCGCCGCACTGACCGATCCGCGCCTGCGCAACGCCATCCGGCACTCCTCGTCGTGGCAGAGTGACGGTGGCCACGCCATCGGCCGCAACATGCTCCAGACGGACCCGCCGCAGCACACCCGCCTGCGCCGACTGGTCGCGGGCCACTTCACGGCCGGACGGATCGCCGCGCTGCGGCCGAGGATCGAGTCCGTCGCCCTCGACCTGCTGGCCGCGCTCCCGGAGTGGGGCACGGCAGACCTGGTCAGTCAGTACGCGCTGCCGCTGCCCGTCATGATCATCTGCGACCTTCTCGGCGTTCCCCTCGCGGACCGGGGCGAATTCCACACCTGGTCCAACGAGCTGGTCATGCCCACCTCACCCGAGGTGGCGACCTCGGCCGGCACCTCGCTGACCGAGTACCTCGCCCGCTTGATCGACCGCAAGCGCGGCACCCTCGGCGCCGACCTGCTCGGCGACCTGGTGACAGCCGCGGACGCCACCGCACCCGAGGACCGCACGGCGGACGGGGCCGGCCTCACCTTCGAAGAACTGCTCGGCATGGCGTTCCTCATCCTCGTCGCGGGCCACGAGACGACGGTCAACCTGATGTCGGGAACAGTCCACGCGCTGCTCGCCCAACCGGACCAATCCGCCCTGCTCCGGGCCGACCCGGACCTGACCCCTGCGGCCGTCGAGGAGTCCCTGCGCTACAACTCACCCGTCCACGCCACGGCGTTCCGCTTCGCCGCCGCGCCGCTGGACCTCGCGGGCACCCGCATACAGGCGGGAGACTCGGTACTCGTCTCGCTCGCCGCGGCCTCTCGCGACCCGCTCCGCTTTCCCGACCCCGACCGCTTCGACATACGGCGTCAGACGCGCGGGCACCTGGGGTTCGGCCACGGCCTCCACCACTGCCTGGGCGCCCCGCTGGCCCGTACCGAGGCGGCGATCGCCCTGCGCCTTCTCCTACGGCAGCGCCCCGCTCTCGCCTTCGCCACCGATCCGGACACGCTCACCTGGCGCAGCAGCACGCTGCTGCGAGGCCTGACCGCGTTGCCCCTGCACCTGGGCGACCGCGAACAGACACTGTGAACGGGGCGGTTGGCGTGTCCGGTCATGGGGCGAGCCTTCCGCAACCGCTTCAGGAGGCTTCTTCCGCAGCAGCGAGATCCGTGGAGGCCAGCGCCGTCGCGGGGTCCTGGGCCGCGCCTCCCGCCGGCACCCAGCGACCGCGTTCCTTGCGATACGGCCACCAGCGGCCGTCCCGGCCGAGGCGCAACTGACGCGGCGCGCCGACCACCGTCCACCGGTTGCCCGTTGCCCGCAGCGTCGGCCGCTCGTCCTCGTCCCAGGCCGAGTCGAGAGCGGCACGCGCGCGTGCGAGCGTTTCCCCCTCTACGGTCCACTCCTCCTCGTACACCGACAGCGCGGCCACGCCTCCGTGCCCCCAGGCACGTACCGCCAGGGCCAGTTGCTCCCTGCCGCGTCCGGAGCCGTCGGCGAGCCGGTCCGCGACGGCCCCGCCGGGGGCGCCCGTGGCCAGGCGGACGGCATCCTGGGGCACCGTCAGGTCGGCTTCCACCGCGTGCGGTTCGGGCCGGAGCGCCTCGGCGAGCAGGCGGTGGGCTTCCACGGCGGTCCGGGCGGCCAGGAACTCCAGGGCGGCCGGATCGATCCCGGGCGGGGGCGGGGCCTCGGTGTCCAGGGCCGGAGGCACGCCGGGGTCCGCGGGGAGCTCGGGCAGGGCGGGCAGCGACGGCAGGACGGCCCCTGCCGCGTACGCCTCCGCGGCATCGACCCCGGCCGGTTCGGCAGCCTCCTCGGCGGGTGTGGCGCTGCGCTCCTGGAGAGCGTCGAGCAGGGCGCGTTCGGCGCGTCCCCGCATCAGCAGCAGCACGAAGGGATCCTGGTCCAGCAGCCGCGCCACCTGGTAGCACAGGGCCGCCGTATGCCCGCAGTGGTCCCAGGCGCCACAGTCGCACTCCGGTTCCAGCTCGCCCATGCCCGGCAACAGCTCGATGCCCGCCGCTGCCGCGTCCTCGACCAGATGCGGCGGCATCTCGCGGTCCAGCAGCGCCGCGACGTGTCCCGCCCGCTCGACTGTCATGTCGACAAAGCGGTCCCAGCGCTCGCCGGACAGCTCCGCCAACAGGACATCGGCCCGGTGCGCCGTACCGTCGCGGTCCTTGACGACGGCCGTGATGCGTCCCGGTCGCACCGACACCGCGCCCACCGCACCGGCGCGCGCCAGCCTGCGGCCCGTCTTCACCTGCGCCGAGTCCAGCGCCGTGTCCTCCAGGGCCTTCAGCCAGGCCTGTCCCCACCACGTCTGCGCGAAGCCCCGCCCGTGCGCGGGCGGCAACGCGGCGAACGTGCGTTCCGTGTCCTCGTCGTACTCGGTCATCGTCCGCCCCCTCGCAGTTCGACCAGATCGGCCAGTTCTGCGTCCGTCAGCTCCGTGAGTGCCGCCTCGCCCGTGCCGAGCACCGCGTCGGCCAACTCCCGCTTGCGGCTGAGCATGTCGGCGATACGGTCCTCGATGGTCCCCTCGGTGATCAGCCGGTGCACCTGTACGGGCCGGGTCTGACCGATGCGGTACGCGCGGTCGGTGGCCTGCGCCTCGACCGCGGGGTTCCACCAGCGGTCGTAGTGCACCACGTGCTCGGCCCGTGTGAGGTTCAGCCCTGTGCCGGCCGCCTTCAACGACAGCAGGAAGACGGGGATCTCACCGTCCTGGAAGCGCCGTACCATCGCCTCGCGCTCGGGGACGGACGTCCCGCCGTACAGGAACTGCGAGGTTGTGCCGCGGGCCGCCAGGTGCCGTTCGATGAGCCTGGCCATCTGCACGTACTGGGTGAAGACCAGGACGCTCGCCCCCTCGGAGAGGATGGTGTCCAGGAGTTCGTCCAGCAGCTCCAGCTTTCCGGAGCGCCCGTCGATCCTCGGCTGCTCCTCCTTGAGGAACTGCGCCGGGTGGTTGCAGATCTGCTTCAGGCCCGTCAGCAGCTTCACGATCAGCCCGCGCCGCGCCATGCTGTCCGCGCCGGAGATCTCCGCGAGCGTCTCGCGCACCACGGCCTCGTACAGACCCGCCTGTTCCCTGGTGAGCGACACGGCGCGGTCGGTCTCGGTCTTCGGCGGCAGCTCCGGCGCGATCCCCGGATCCGATTTGCGGCGGCGCAGCAGGAAGGGACGTACGAGGCGGGTGAGCCGCTCCGCGGCGGCCGGGTCCTGACCGCTCTCGACTGCCTGCGCGTACCCGGTGCGGAAGGTGCCGAGCCGGCCCAGCAGACCCGGGGTCGTCCAGTCGAGGATCGCCCACAGCTCCGACAGGTTGTTCTCCACGGGGGTGCCGGTGAGCGCCACGCGCGCGCGTGCGCCGATGGAGCGCAGCTCCCGCGCGGTCGCCGAGTACGGGTTCTTCACATGCTGGGCCTCGTCCGCCACGACCATGCCCCACGGCACCTCGGCGAGCCGGCGCGCGTCCATGCGCATGGTGCCGTACGTGGTGAGCACGAACTCCCCGTCGGCCAGGGCGTCCACGCTGCGGCGCGAGCCGTGGAAGCGGCGCACGGGTGTGCCGGGCGCGAACCTTTCGATCTCGCGCTGCCAGTTGCCCATCAGAGAGGTCGGGCAGACCACGAGGGTCGGGCCGGCGGAGGCGGCGTCGGTCTGCCGGTGCAGGTGCAAAGCGATCAGCGTGATCGTCTTGCCGAGTCCCATGTCGTCGGCCAGACAGCAGCCCAGGCCCAGGGACGTCGTCCGGGCCAGCCAGGTCAGGCCCCGCCGCTGATAGTCCCGCAGCGTGGCGTCGAGCGCGGCGGGCTGTCCGACGGGCTCCTGCGCCTCGGGGTCCGCGAGCCGCTTCCGCAGGGCCGCCAGCCACCCCGTGGGGTGAACGTCGACCTGGCGGCCGTCGACCTCCGTGGAGCCCGTCAGCGCGGCGCTGAGCGCGTCGATGGGCGTCACCTTCCTGTCCTGCTGGGCGCGGGCCCGGCGCACCTCGTGAGGATCGACGAGAACCCACTGGTCGCGCAGCCGCACCATGGGGCGATTGGCCTCGGCGAGCAGGTCCAGTTCCTCGCGCGTGAGGCGCTGGTCGCCCAGCGCGAACGACCAGTTGAAGGCGAGCAACGCGTCGGCGGACAGGAACGACGGCGTGTCCGAGGTGACCTTGTCGGGCACCGCCGTGTCGTCCGGCGGTCCCACCACCGCGCGGGCGGTCAGCGTGCGGGCCAGCTCCTTCGGCCAGTGCACCTCGACCCCGACCGAGGCGAGAGCTCGGCTTCCCGCACCGAGGAGTTCGGCGACCTCCTCGTCGGCGAGGTCGAGGGAGTCCGGCACGGTCGCCGACAGCAGGGGTGTGAGCGGCGGCCAGGCGCGGGCCGCGCGGCGCAGGGCGACCAGTGCGTCCATCCGCGCGCGCGGACCGAAGCCCCCGCCCGCGGGACCGGCGCCTTTCCATACCGCGGAGGCGTCCGCGACGAGCGTCGGATCACTCACGTGGTGCACCTGCAGCGCGGCCCTGAACGCCGGCGCCGCGTCGCCTCGCGTCTCGGCCGCCAGGCCAGGCACCTCGACCCGCAGCGAGAGCCGTACGCCCGCGTCGTGGCCCGCGGCGACATCGGCCGCCCACGCGCGGTGCTCCGGCAGGTGCTGCGGCTCCCGCGCCGCGTAGGCGGGCCCGCCCGTGACCAGCGGTGCCGCGGGGGAGCGGGGGAGCGTGTCGGCGACCGCGTCCAGGAAGGCGCGCAGCAGCCGTTCCGGCTCGGGCAGCCGTGGCGGCCCGGCGCCGTCCATCGGCACGGCGTGTGCCTCGGGTGGCATCGCGGCGGCGAGCCGGCGGATCCCTTCGGCGTCCTCCGCCCCCAGCGGGCCCACGCGCCAGGCGTCGTGGTCGCCCGCGGACAGACCGGGCAACATCAGCCCGCGCGCGACGAGACGCAGGGCCGCCACGGCCGCCGTACCCCAGAAGACGGTCGAACGGTCTGTATGCGCGAAGGCACGCGCGCGCGTGAGGACCGGCAGGGCAGCGCCCAGGGGCAGCAGCAGGGCGGGCACGCTCACCAGCTCGACACCTTCGCCGCCGGGGAGCACGACGGTAAGGTCCTCGACCGACCCCGCCGCGACGGCGGGAGGGGCGTCGCCGTCGGGACACCAGAAGGCGACGGTGCCGGTGCGCGCCGGATCGCCAGGCATGAACACGGCGCAGCAGGAGGCCAGTTCGGACAGCTCGGACGAGGTAGCCGGGGAAATCCTCTGCACAACGATGTCGCATTCCTCAAATTTGACTACGCGGGGCCGCCGAGGGTACAGCACTCCGACGGCCTGCCCGGCATAGCCGGGGAGTGGCCTGCGTCACCGGAGGGGACGAGGTGTCGTCAACCCCCCTGTCCGTACGGTGCCTGCCCCCGCCCGCACACGGGGGGTGCCCTCATGGTCGCGGCCGGTCACCGATCCGTACTTTTGCTCAGGTCAGCCCTTCCCTGAGAATGCCGGAGTCCAGACATGTCCCAAACCATCCCGGACTTCGCGGTCCACCCGCGCGGGACGCCTGGCGCACCCCCTGGCGGCAGCGAGTTCACGCCCCTCCTGCGCAAGGTGAAGAGCCAGGGCCTCCTGGGACGCCGGTACGGCTGGTACGCGCGGTGCATCGCCCTCAACGTGCTCGTCCTGGCCGGCCTCATCACGGGCATCGTCCTGGCCGGCGACTCTTGGTGGACGCTGCTTCTCGCGCCGCCGCTCGCCGTGCTCTGCGCGCGCACGGCCTTCATAGGCCACGACGCCGGCCATGCGCAGATCACCGGCGACAAGGCGGCCGGCCGTCTGATCGGCCTGGTCCACAGCAACCTGCTGCTGGGGATGAGCTACTCCTGGTGGAACCAGAAGCACAACCGTCACCACGCCAATCCCAACCACATCGACAAGGACCCCGACGTCGTCGCCGACGTCCTCGTCTTCACCAGCGAGCAGGCGAAGGACCGGACGGGCTTGTGGCGCTGGCTCACCCGCAACCAGGCATGGCTGTTCTTCCCGCTCACCCTCCTCGAGGGCGTCGCCCTGAAGATCTACGGTTTCCAGGATCTGCGCAGGCAGGCGCCCGGGGAGCGGTCCGTGGAAGCCGTGCTGCTGGTGGGCCATGTCGCGGGCTACACGACGCTGCTGCTCACGTCCATGTCGCCCGGCAAGGCACTGGCGTTCGCCGCCCTCCATCAGGCTCTTTTCGGCCTGCACCTCGGGCTGGCCTTCGCGCCCAACCACAAGGGCATGGAGATGCCGGACCCGAACGGCGAAACATGGGGTCATCTGCGCCGCCAGGTGCTCACCTCGCGCAACATCCGCGGCGGCGCCGTGACCGACTGGTTCCTCGGTGGTCTCAACTACCAGATCGAGCACCACCTCTTCCCCAGCATGCCCCGCCCCCATCTCCGGCTCGTCCAACCCCTGGTGCGTGCCCACTGCCGAGAGCTGGGTATCCCTTATACGGAGACCGGGCTCGTCGACTCCTACCGGCAGGCGCTTCGCCACATGCACGAAGTGGGGGAGCCCCTGCGTGCGGAGTAGCGGTGTAGGGGGCGCGTCCGGGATGTCTCAGGGACGTGTCAGGGTCGCGGTTCGGAACCGTGGGAGGCGCGAACCCGTTTCTCTGGACAGAGAGCGGCATTGGCCGCGAAGGAGGCGACGCACATGTCGAAGAACGCGAAGATCGCCGCAGGAGGTGTGGCGGCCGGGCTCATCCTGCTGATCTGGCTGCCCTGGTGGGCCGCGCTCCTGATAATCCTGGGAGTTCCGGCGGCCGCGTACCTCACGCTGGACCCCTCGCAGCGGCGCAGGCTGCGCCGTGTGACACGCAAGGAGATCGGCCGCTGACGTACCGGTGCGTCGACTCGGCAGGCCTGTCCAGCGCACAGGAGTCGACCACCTCGCCGCTCGCGGGCCTGCCGACAGCATGGTCCGCGGGCGGCCGCATGCCCGGGTAGGCGCGGGCCCGCGTCCGCTCGCGCGGCTCACAGCGGGCGTACGGCCATCTTGTCGAGTGCCTCCAGAAGTCCCGGCAGCTCCGGTCCCCGCCCCACCGGCAGCACCTCACCGGGCTCGTCGTCGAGCAGGACGAACGCGATGTCGTCGGTCCTGGCCACGAGCGACCAGCCGGGGCCGTCGGCACGCAGGGTCCGCGCGCCACCCGCGGCGAAGGAAGACCGGACGCGGCCGAGCGGCGGCGGCGCCTCCACATACGCGCGCGCCTCCGCGAGGACGCGTCGGATGCCGCTGTGACCGCCGTTGGACCCGTCCTGCTCGGTCCCCGCCTCGCTTCCGGCGGTCCCGGCGGACTCGCCGCCCTCAGGAGTCCCGGAGGTGCCCTCGGCCGGGCTCGGGAAGTCCGCGTCGTCGATCTGCTCCCGCCAGATCGCCCACTGGAGCGCGATCTCGTCGGCACCCAGACGCCGCTGGGCCGGCCCCCAGATGGAGGCGTCCGGCGGCGTCAGCGGGGGACCGTCCGCGATCTCCGGGGCGGGATCATGGGGCGCGGCTACGCCGGGAGCCGCGACGGCGACCGCGAGGGGCCAGCCGGGCAGGGCGGCGACGACCGTGTGTTCGTCGGGCGACAGATCGTGCTCCATGCCGCAGTCCCAGGACGCGATGGCGACCGCGACCAGGGACACGTCGTCGACGACGACCGTCCACCTGGCACCGTCGCCGTCCTGGCCGAGCACCAGGCCGTACCCGTCGGCCAGCGGCGCAAGCCCCAGCGCCGCGCAGGCCTCCGGATAGTCGTCGCCCAGCACGCTCGGGAACTTCGCCGGCGTCAGCAGCACCGCCGTCAGCACATAGAGCGCCTCGTCCGCGGCGGCGACGGCGCCCTCGTCCGTCCCGGCCATCCCAGCCTCCCCATTGGTTCGTCCAACGGCGCGCACCCTAGTGCGACCGGGAGGCCCTTGTCACGACGGGCCAGTTCAGCCGGAGCTGCGGGTTTCCAAGCGGTCGGGCGAATCGCCCACGTGTGGGCGATGTGTCAGGCCGTCGGCAGCCCGAGCAGCGCACGCGCCACCGTCCGAGGCGACTCGTCCCGCTCCCGCGCGAGCGCGATGACGGCCCGGCAGGCCAGTTCGTTCACCCCGAACGACAGTGCCTCCGGCGACACCCAGTCCGCGGCCTCGTCGATCCGCTCCTGGTCGTCCTCCGCGCAGGCGGAGACATACGCGGCGGCGGCCTCGAACAGATTGTGGGGGCGAGCCTCCCGACCGGTCTTCGTCTCGGCGCGCCAAGTGTTGAGGAGTCTGGCACCGGACTTGCGGACCCTGCCGAACATGCTGACCACCTTCCCCCTGTGTGGTTGCCATGGCTGATCGTTCATCTCCTGCTACTCAACGTAGAGTTGCCGCCTCGGCGGCAGAAGGGGGACGGGGCGGTGCGCTTCGAACGGCTCGAACGGATCCGCGGCGTGGGCCCGTCAGCTCTCGCCTTCGCCGAGTGAGTCCAGAGCGGCCGGTCGTCCTCGTAGAAGAAGCTCGCGGGTTCCTCGGTCGGTCTCGGCCGTGTACCACGCGCACATCGCGGCCCGGCCCGAACTCGTGGGCTGACGCAGCCTGTTCGTGGACCTGTCAGGATGCGGCATCAGCGACAGGCCCGACGACTTCGGCTACACGCTGGAGGGCCACGCCCGACGCGCTTGCGGCAGCACTGGACGCGGCAGGTCTGGCCGGCGCCGAGATCGTCGCGCCGGGCACGAGGGCGGCGCCGTCGCCCTCGTGCCCGCCCATAGGCAGCCAGACCTGGTCTGCCGGCTGGTCCTCGCGGAGGCCGACCTCAACGCCTGCCCTTCGCCCACGGCGGGTACGCGCGCGTGCTGGAGAACGTCGGTCCGGTGTGGGCGGCGACCATGCGGCTGGCCATGCATCTGGCCGACCGGCGCGCCCTGCACCGCAGCGCCGCCGCAATGCGACGCGGATCGGAACCCATGATGCGCACCGTCCTCGAAGGGCTGCCCATCGACCGAGTGACCGACAACCCCGAAGCCTTCGCCGCAGCGGTCGCCGGGCGGGCCTGAGGACAGAACGAATCGTCGAGGCGTCAGCCCTCGCGGACGGCCAGAGCCAGGAACCGATCGTCCTCGTCGACGTACGAGGTCATGTGCCATCCGGAACCGGCCAGCAGAGGACGGAGATTGGGTTCCGTGCGCAGGTCGTCCGGAGTGACCCGCCGGCCCTGGCGCGCGGCCAGCGCCGCCCTGCCGATCGGGTGGAACAGCGCCAGGGTGCCACCAGGACGCACCACACGCGCCAACTCGCGCAGGTTCTCGGCCGGCTGGGGCAGGTGTGAGACGAGGCCCGCGCCGAACACCGCGTCCAGTGACTGCGAGCGCAGCGGCAGCGCGGCGACGTCGGCGAGCAGCAGCCGCCCGTCCCGGTCCCGTCCGGCCCGTACGGCGGCCTCCAGCATGGCCGGGGTCAGATCAACCCCCACGACCACTCCCGAGGGCCCCACAGCCGCCCGCAGTGGCGTCAGGGCGCGCCCGGTACCGCAGCCCGCGTCGAGCACCCGGTCCCCCTCGCGCAGCCCGAGGCCTGCGACCGCGGCGGCATAGGCGGGGTCGTCGCCGGCGAACTTGCGGTCCCAGTCGGCGGCGCGGGCGCCGAAGAACTCCTGGACGCGTGTGTGGTCGTCGCTCATGTTCCGCATGATTCCTCACCATCAGGGATGGGCGCCTCTGTGCACACGTTCGAGCGTGACGCGATCGTTCAGGTGCCTCTCTGCGTCATATTCCAACAGCTTTCGAAATGCGCTCCCGTTGTGCGCCCCTGCCCCGACTAGCGTCCCGGAGCCATGGGACACCTGGACCACGCCGCCCTCGGCTGGCTGACCCCCGTTCTGTCGTACGTGATGGCCTGCGTAGGCGCCGCGCTCGGACTGCGCTGCACCGTCCGCGCGCTCGGCGCCACCGGACGGTCGCGCCGCAACTGGCTCGTCACCGCCGCCTCGGCGATCGGCACCGGCATCTGGACCATGCACTTCGTGGCCATGCTCGGCTTCAGCGTCGGCGGCACCGACATCCGCTACGACGTGCCGCTCACGATCGTGAGCCTGCTCGTCGCCATGATCGTCGTCTGCGCCGGCGTCTTCGCCGTCGGCTACAGCCGCGACCGCAACCGCGCGCTCTTCCTCGGCGGACTCACCACCGGGCTCGGCGTCGCGAGCATGCACTACCTGGGCATGGCGGCGGTGCGGTTGCACGGTGACGTCACCTACGACCCGGTGCTCGTCGGACTGTCCGTCCTGATCGCCGTCGTAGCGGCGACGGCGGCCCTGTGGGCGGCCCTCAACATCAAGTCACCCATCGCCGTCACCATCGCCTCCCTCGTCATGGGCGCGGCGGTCAGCAGCATGCACTACACCGGAATGTTCGCGGTGAGCGTGCGCGTCACGCCCTCCGGAGAGGTCCTTGCCGGGGCCACGGCGATGCAGTTCATCTTCCCCCTCGCCGTCGGCCTCGGGTCCTATCTCTTCCTGACCTCGGCCTTCGTCGCGCTGTCGCCGACATCGGGGGAGCGCAGGGCCTCCGCCTCGGCCCAGCGGCACGTCGAGAGCGCAGCCCACTGACCGCGATCCGGACCAAACCCGCCTGGACGGACGGTACGTCCCCGGACCACTCCCGAGCGAGGAGGCCATGCGTACACCGCGTAGGACCCCCACAGTCGGCGCCGAGACGCCGCCCCCGCACCCTGTGCGCGGCCGCCGCGCGCACGCCGGACCACCGGCCGACGAAGGCCCGAACGAACCCGTGGGCGGGATACCGCAGGACATACCCGCGCGCGCGGGAAACTGGCGGATACGACCGCGGACGGTCCGGGCCAAGATCGTCTGTCTGCTGATGGTCCCGGTGGTCTCCCTGCTGGCCCTGTGGGCGTACGCCACCGTCACCACCGCCCAGGACGTCGCCCGGCTGCGGCAGTTGCAGCGCGTGGACTCCGAGATCCGGACTCCGGTCGCCAAGGCCGTGGCCGCGTTGCAGACCGAGCGGCTGGCCGCCGTCCGCCACGCCACCAACCCGTCGGCCGGGCAGGGCGGCGACCTGAAGAAGCTGGCGGAACGCACGGACCGTGCGGTGGCCGAACTGCGGCTCGGCGACGACAACACCATCGCCGACAGCGAGGAACTGCCCGCCGGAGTGGCCCAACGGCTCGAAGCATTCGTCACCGGCGCCGAACAGCTGCGTTCACTGCGGGCCGCCGTGCTCGACCGCCGCGCCGGCTGGGACGAGACCTACGGCCGGTACACGAAGACCATCGCGAGCGCCTTCGGAGTGGGCGGGTCCCTGACTGGCATCCAGGACGCCGACCTCGGCTCGGACGCGCGCGTGCTGCTCGAATTCTCCCGCGCGGGAGAGGCGTTGGCCCAGGAGGACGCCGTCCTGGGCAGTGCCCGCCTCGCCGGCGGACTGTCGGGCGAGCGGCTGCGGCTGTTCAACGGCGCCGTCGACACCCGCCGCGCTTTCACCGAGTCCGCCGTGGCCGACCTGCGCGGCTCCGAACGCGCCGCCTGGCGCGGCCTCGCCGGCGGCAGCGCCTACGCCACCATGGGCGCCACCGAGGACAAGATCCTCGCCTTGGGGCCGGGCGCCCGGGCGATCGGCGCGGCACCGGAAGCCACCTGGGCAGGGGCACACGCGCGCGTGCAGAACGGCATGCGGACGATCGAGGAGGACGCCGGGCGCGATGTCGCCGACCGGGCCGATCCGTTCACTCGCGGGCTGCTCACCCCGGCCGGTGCCGCCGTACTTCTTGGCCTCGTGGCCGTCGCCGCCTCGCTCGTCATCTCCGTCCGCATCGGACGCGGCCTGGTCGTCGAACTGGTGAGCCTGCGCAACGGAGCTCTGGAGATCGCCCGTCGCAAACTCCCCGAAGCCATGCGGAAACTGCGCGCGGGCGAGGAGATCGACGTCCAGGCCGAGGCCCCGGCCGGGCCGCCGGCGGAGGACGAGTCCGGTCAGGTCGCCGAGGCCCTGGGCACCGTGCACCGCGCCGCGCTGCGGGCCGCCGTGGAGCGCGCCGAACTCGCCAGCGGCATCTCCGGAGTCTTCGTCAATCTGGCCCGTCGCAGCCAGGTCCTCGTCCACCGGCAGCTCAGCCTCCTCGACAGCATGGAGCGCCGGTCCGACGACCCGAACGAGCTAAGCGACCTCTTCCGGCTCGACCACCTCACCACCCGCATGCGGCGCCACGCCGAGAGCCTGATCATCCTCTCCGGCGCGGCACCCGGCCGCGCCTGGCGCATGCCGGTCTCCCTCACGAACGTGGTCCGTGCGGCGGTCTCCGAGGTCGAGGACTACGCGCGCGTGGAGGTACGACAACTGCCCGACGCATCCGTCCTCGGCACCGCCGTCGCCGACCTCACCCACCTCCTGGCGGAGATCATCGAGAACGCCGCCCAGTTCTCGCCGCCCCACACGCGCGTGCGGATCACCGGCGAGCCCGTCGGCAACGGCTACGCCGTCGAGGTCGAGGACCGAGGCCTCGGCATGGGCGACGAAACCCTCGCCGAGGCCAACCGCCGTATCGAGCAGTCCGAGGCGCTGGACCTGTTCGACAGCGACCGGCTCGGCCTCTTCGTGGTCAGCAGGCTCGCCGCCCGGCACGGCATCAAGGTGCACCTGCGGACCTCGCCCTATGGCGGCACCACCGCGGTCGTCCTGTTGCCCACGGCCCTGCTGCACACCAGCGCGACGGAACGTTCCAACCGCGGGACGTCGGACGCGGAAAGCCCGGCGGAACGCGAGTACGCGCGCGTGCCCGCCGCCATGCACCAGGAGTCCGTCCCGGCGTCGGCCGACCGGCCCGCACTGGTGGCTCCCGTACCGTTCGCGGCCCGGCGGACCACGGCCGAAGACCCACCCCCCGGAGTCACCACCTTGCGCCTGCATCGCCCCCCGCAGGAATCGTCCGAGGACTCCTCCGCGGACTCCGACGACCTTCCCCGCCGGGTACGACAGGCCCATCTCGCCCCCCAACTGCGCGAGCGGGCCTCCGAAGAACCAGCACGGGCGTCCGCCGCCCGCAGCGACGACGAGCGCACCCCCGAACTCGTACGGGACCGCATGGCGGCGTACCGCGACGGCTGGACACGTGGCGGCGGCAGACAGCCGGGCCGCGGTGCGAGCGCGGACGTCCCGGCGGGCAGCCACAGCAGCGAAGGAGACCCCGCATGATCCAGGACCCGAGCACGAGGGCCGGACGGTCCGGCGAACTCGACTGGCTGCTGGACGACTTGGTGCTGCGCGTGAGCGAAGTACGGCACGTCGTGGTGCTGTCCAACGACGGGCTCGCCGTGGGTGCGTCGACCGACCTCCGCCGCGAGGACGCGGAGCACCTCGCCGCGGTCGCCTCCGGCTTCCACAGCCTGGCCAAGGGCGCGGGCCGGCACTTCGGCGCCGGAGGCGTGCGCCAGACCATGGTGGAGATGGACGACGGCTTCCTGTTCGTGGCCGCCGCGGGCGACGGCTCCTGCCTCGCCGTCCTCACCGCGGTGACCGCCGACATCGGCCTGGTCGCCTACGAGATGGCACGCCTGGTCAAGCGCGTCGGCGAGCACCTCTACACGCCGCCGCGCGTCGGCGCGCGGCCGCCCGCCGCCGGATGAGGCGAGAGATCGGCCCACGCACATGACCGAGGACATGACGGGCGCCCAGCGCGAGCAGGGCAGCCAGTGGTACGACGGGGAGGCCGGGCCCCTGGTGCGTCCGTACGCCATGACGGGCGGACGCACCAAGCCCGGCCCCACCGGGGTGCGTTTCGACCTGATCGCCCTCGTCACGCTCAACGCCGGCGCGCCCGGCATCGACGACGACAGCGCGCTCGGACCGGAACACCGGGCGCTGATCGACCTGTGCCGCACGGAAACGCAGTCGGTCGCGGAACTCGCCGCGGGAGCCGACCTGCCCGTGGGAGTGGTCAGGGTGCTCCTGGGAGACCTCCTGGAACTCGGCCGGGTCACCGTCAGCCGGCCCGTGCCGCCCGCGCAACTCCCTGACGAACGGATTCTGCGCGAAGTGATCGAAGGGCTGCGGGCCCTGTAGATGAAGGTCCAGAACCACCCGGTGACGTCGACCGTTTGCCGGCACTCCCGAGAGAAGTGATCGATGGTCTCCGAGCACTCCGACGCCCAGGACGGCGAAACGGCTCCCCTGGCGTTGAAGATTCTGGTCGCCGGCGGATTCGGCGTGGGCAAGACCACGCTGGTGGGCGCGGTCAGCGAGATCCGGCCGCTGCGCACCGAGGAACTGCTCAGTGAAGCCGGGCAACTCGTGGACGACACGGGCGGGGTGGACCAGAAGGTCACCACGACCGTCGCCATGGACTTCGGGCGCATCACCATCCGCTCCGGTCTCTCCCTCTACCTCTTCGGCACGCCGGGCCAGGACCGCTTCTGGTTCCTGTGGGACGAGTTGTCGCAGGGAGCCCTCGGTGCCGTGGTCCTCGCCGACACCCGCCGCCTGGAGGACTGCTTCCCCGCGGTGGACTACTTCGAGCACCGGCACATCCCGTTCGTGGTGGCCGTCAACTGCTTCGCGGGCGCCCGGACGTACGGCGCCCACGACGTCTCGCGTGCCCTGGACCTCGACCAGGGCACCCCCGTGGTGCTCTGCGACGCCCGTGACCGCGACTCGGGGAAGGAGGTGTTGATCCGACTGGTCGAGTACGCCGGGCGGATGCACACCGCCCGGCTGCTCGACTCGGTGGGCTGACCCCGGCAGATGGGGTCGGCAGCGGTCCTCAGTCGGCTACGGACTTCTGCGCCAGGACCTTGTCGATCGTGACGCGGACGAGGAGTTCGCCCGGAACCCCGTTGCGGGCCCCGAACTCCTCGGCCCGCTCCTCGCCCATGTAGCGCGCCCCGATACGGCCGGCCCAGTGCCTGACCTCGTCGAGGTCCTCCAGGGTCCGGGCGTGGCCGCGAAGTATCACGTAGCCGAAGGGCGGCCGGTCGTCGTCCACGCAGAGCGCGACCCGGCCGTCCCGGGCCAGATTGCGCCCCTTCACCGTGTCCTTCCCGGTGTTGAACACCACGTCGTCCCCGTCGAGCAGGAACCAGATCGGCGCCACGTGAGGGCTTCCGTCGGCTCGCACGGTCGACAGCTTGCCGGTGCGGGTGCCGTGCGAGACGAACTCCCGCCATTCGATGTCGGTCATGTTCTGTGCCATGTCCCCATCCTCCTTGCCCGGACGCGGGTCGTGGGTAAGGCTGACGTGGAGATCCTCCGGCCAGGAGGAAACGTCACACGGGGAGACGGGAAACATGGCGCAGAACCGGGGACTCGGCTGGTTGCTGGACGATTTGACCGAACGGGTCGAACACGTGCGGCACGCTCTGGTCCTGTCGAACGACGGGCTGGTGACGGGAGCCAGTACGGGACTACGTCGCGAGGACGCGGAACATCTCGCCGCCGTCTCGTCCGGACTGCACAGCCTGGCCAAGGGCTCGGGCCGGCACTTCGGGGCGGGCAAGGTGCGTCAGACGATGATCGAGTTCGACGACGCGGTGCTGTTCGTCACGGCGGCGGGTGCCGGCAGCTGTCTGTGCGTGCTCAGCGGCGCGGAGGCCGACATCGGCCAGATCGCCTACGAGATGACGCTGCTCGTCAATCGGGTCGGCGAGCACCTCGCCGTGGACGCCCGACAGCCCCAGCACAGTCCGACCGCAGACGCCTGACCTGCACGTTCGTCATCTCTCGCGGAGTTATCCACAGGCTTGCCACGAAATTCGCCGAACCGGCTACGGTTTGTGTCACGGCGAACGCACACAGCGTGAGCATCCGACTCCACGGGGGAGACCGACATGCCGACCGACACCATCACGAAACCGCACCGCCTCTCCGTTGCGCCGAGCCGCGCGGCCCGAGAACTGGGACTGAGGCGAAGCGAGTTCGACCTCGCCGTGCACCTCGGACACATCCGGACCGTGCCCGACGAAGGAGGCGGGGGCAGGAGGGTCGCCCGCTCCGAGATCGACCGGCTGTGTGCGGGGCAAGGCTTCCCGGACTCTCTGCGGGAGCGCGTGACGGCCGTGGGCACCAGGGAGGGCGCGGCGGTCATGGAGGTGTCCCAGGGCAGGTTCACACGCCTGGCACGGCTGGGCCTGATCGTGCCGGTCACCTTCTATCTGAACCGCTATCGAGCCGTGGTCTGGCAGTATCTGGCCGAGGAACTGGGGCAGTTCGCGGTCGACGAGAAGAACACCCGGCTGCTGAAGGCCCGAATGCCCGAGGGGCTGCGCGATCAACTGGAGTCGGGCCTGGACCTGCGCCCACGTAACTGGCGCGGACGCCACCTGGGATTTCTGCTGCGGCAGGCCGAGGATCCGTGGGAGTGTGCCGGGGCCGCGGCCGCCTTCCTCGACCCCGTCCAGGTAGCGGAAATCGTCCCGGACCCCTACGAGCGCGCCCACTTGAACCGTTTCCGGCCAGGGCCACCCACCCATGCAGCACCGGGTTCGCCCGCCGCGGGCATCGCCGAACTGATCATGACGGCTGACGACCCCGATGAGATCGGCTGGCTCCGGGCGGAACTGGCAAGGACCGTGGCGGAAGCACGCGAGCAGCGGCCGGCACCCCGGCCCGCCCCGAAGCAGAAACACAACGCGCCGGAACCGGAACCTGAACACGAAGCGCCGCAGCACGAAGCGTCGGCACGCCACGGTGAGCCCGAGTCCTCACGCGGGCTGCTGGGGTGGCTGCGGCGCAGAAGCTCCTGACCCGCGGCCGGCCTACAGCGCTCTGAACAACCCCTCCTGGACAACGGACACCAGCAGACGCCCTTCCAGGTCGTAGATCCGGCCGCGGGCCAGCCCTCGGCCACCCGTGGCGATCGGTGACTCCTGGTCGTACAGGAACCACTCGTCCGCGCGGAACGGCCGGTGGAACCACATGGCATGGTCCAGCGACGCCATGTCGAACCCGCGCGGGCCCCACAGGGGTTCGACCGGGATGCGGACGGCGTCCAGGAGGGTCATGTCGCTGGCGTACGTCAGGGCGCACGTGTGCACGAGCGGATCGTCGCCCAGCGGCCCGACCGCGCGCATCCACACCGCGCTGCGCGGCTCGGCGTCCTTCACCTCGTCGGCGGTCCAGCGCAGCCGGTCCACGTAGCGGATGTCGAAGGGCTGACGGCGGGCCATCCGCTCCAACTGCTCGGGCAGCTCGCCCAGATGCTCCCGGACCTCGTCCGAGACCGTCGGCAGGGACTCGGGCCCGGGCACCTTGCGCGCCGGCGGCAGCTGGTGCTCGAAACTCCCCTGTTCAGGCTTGTGAAAGGAGGCGGTGAGATTGAAGATCGTGCGCCCCTGCTGCACGGCGGTGACCCGGCGGGTCGTGAAGGATCGACCGTCCCGCACCCGTTCGACCTGGTACACGATCGGCACACCCGGCCGACCCGGACGCAGGAAGTACGCGTGCAGCGAGTGCACCGGGCGGTCGCCCTCCGTGGTGCGCCCGGCGGCGACCAGCGCCTGGCCCGCCACCTGGCCGCCGAAGACCCGCTGCAAAGACTCCTGCGGGCTGAGGCCGCGAAAGATGTTGACCTCGATCTGCTCCAGGTCGAGCAGGCCGACGAGCGTCTCGACCGGATTCGTCATGGGTGGGATTCTCCTGTGCTCACAGCTGGCCGACATCGGTGACACGGACGATCGCACGGCCCTCGGCGTCGGAGGCCGCGAGGTCGATCTCCGCGCTGATGCCCCAGTCATGATCGTCATTCGGGTCGTCGAAGATCTGACGGACGCGCCACAGGTCGTGGTCCGCGTCCTCCTCGATCATCAGCAGTTTGGGGCCGCGGGCGTCGGGGCCGGTGCCGAGGTCGTCGTACTCGTCCCAGTACTTGTCCATGGCCTCGCCCCAGGCGTCGGCGTCCCAGCCGGAGTCGCCGTCCAGCGCGCCCAGCTCCTCGACCTGGTCCAGGGCGGCGAGCTCGACACGGCGGAACATGGCGTTGCGGACGAGGACGCGGAAGGCGCGCGCGTTGGTGGTGACCGGCTTGACCTCGTCGGCCTTCTCCTGGGCCTCCTCGGCGGTCATCTCCTCCGGGTTGGCGAGCTGCTCCCACTCGTCCAGCAGGCTGGAGTCGACCTGGCGCACCATCTCACCGAGCCACTCGATCAGATCCTGGAGATCCTCGGACTTGAGGTCGTCCGGGACGGTGTGGTCGAGGGCCTTGTAGGCGCCGGCGAGGTAGCGCAGCACGATGCCCTCGGTGCGGGCCAGCTCGTAGTGGGAGACCAACTCGGTGAAGGACATCGCCCGTTCGTACATGTCCCGGACGACGGACTTCGGCGACAGCGGATGGTCGCCGACCCACGGGTGGCTCTTGCGGTAGGTGTCGTAGGCGTGGAAGAGCAGCTCCTCCAGGGGCTTCGGGTACGTGACGTCCTGGAGGCGCTCCATGCGGTCCTCGTACTCGACGCCGTCCGCCTTCATCGCGGCCACCGCCTCACCGCGGGCCTTGTTCTGCTGGGCGGCGAGGATCTGCCGCGGGTCGTCCAGCGTGGACTCGACGACGGACACCATGTCCAGGGCGTAGGAGGGCGACTCGGGGTCGAGGAGTTCGAACGCGGCCAGGGCGAAGGTGGACAGCGGCTGGTTCAGCGCGAAGTCCTGTTGCAGATCGACCGTGAGGCGCACGATGCGGCCCTCGGAGTCCGGCTCGTCGAGTTTCTCGACGATGCCGCCGTCCAGCAGCGAGCGGTAGATCGCGATCGCGCGCCGGATGTGCCTCAGCTGCTGCTTGCGCGGCTCGTGGTTGTCCTCCAGGAGGTGCCGCATCGCCTCGAAGGCGTTGCCGGGCCGGGCGATCACCGACAGCAGCATGGTGTGCGTCACCCGGAAGCGGGACGTCAGCGGCTCCGGCTCGGAGGTGATCAGCTTGTCGAAGGTGTTCTCCGTCCACGCGACGAAGCCCTCGGGTGCCTTCTTGCGGACGACCTTCCGGCGTTTCTTCGGGTCGTCACCCGCCTTGGCGAGCGCCTTCTCGTTCTCGACGACGTGCTCGGGGGCCTGGGCGACGACCAAGCCCGCCGTGTCGAAGCCCGCGCGTCCGGCGCGGCCGGCGATCTGGTGGAACTCGCGGGCGCGCAGCGTACGGACGCGCGTGCCGTCGTACTTGGTCAGGGCCGTGAACAGCACGGTGCGGATGGGCACGTTGACGCCGACGCCGAGCGTGTCCGTGCCGCAGATGACCTTCAGCAGACCGGCCTGCGCCAGCTTCTCCACCAGGCGCCGGTACTTGGGCAGCATGCCGGCGTGATGCACCCCGATGCCGTGCCGCACGTATCGGGAGAGGTTGCGGCCGAACTTGGTGGTGAAGCGGAAGTTGCCGATGAGCTCGGCGATCTGGTCCTTCTCCTCGCGCGTGCACATGTTGATGCTCATCAGCGCCTGCGCCCGCTCCACGGCCTGCGCCTGCGTGAAGTGCACGATGTAGACGGGCGCCTGCTTGGTCTCCAGCAGCTCTGTCAGCGTCTCGGTGAGCGGGGTGAACCGGTACTCGTAGGAGAGCGGCACCGGGCGGGTGGCCGAGCGGACCACCGAGGTCGGCCGGCCGGTGCGCCGGGTCAGGTCCTTCTCGAACATCGAGACATCGCCGAGTGTGGCCGACATCAGGATGAACTGCGCCTGCGGCAGTTCCAGGATCGGGATCTGCCAGGCCCAGCCGCGGTCCCCCTCCGCGTAGAAGTGGAACTCGTCCATGACGACCTGGCCGACGTCCGCGTGCTTGCCGTCGCGCAGCGCGATCGAGGCGAGCACCTCGGCGGTGCAGCAGATGACGGGGGCGTCGGCGTTCACGGACGCGTCGCCGGTCAGCATGCCGACGTTCTCGGTGCCGAAGATCTTGCACAGCTCGAAGAACTTCTCCGAGACGAGTGCCTTGATCGGAGCCGTGTAGAAGGTGACCTCGTCACGGGCCAGCGCGGCGAAATGGGCGCCCGCCGCGATCATGCTCTTGCCGGAACCGGTGGGCGTCGACACGATCACGTTCGCCCCGGAGACCACCTCGATCAGCGCCTCCTCCTGGTGGGGATAGAGGGTGAGACCGCGCTCCTGGGACCACGCCTCGAAGGCTTCGTACAGGGCGTCGGGGTCGGCGGTCGGCGGCAGCTGATCGATGAGGGTCACCCACCCATCTTGCCTGCCCTTGAGCCCCAGAGGGGAATCGGATGCTGGCGCGAAGATCGCGAACGCTACGCTGTGTCGCCGACGGCGCGTCAGCGCGCCCGGTCAACTGGACAGCGGCACACGAGGAATGGGGCGGGCAGTAGCCATGATGGGACCAGCACACTCACTGTCGGGCGCCGCGGCCTGGCTCGGCGTCGGGGCGGCCGCCGCCGCGACGGGGCACACGATGCCCTGGCCGGTCCTTCTGGTCGGAGCCCTGATCTGCGCGGGCGCCGCGCTCGCTCCGGATCTCGATCACAAGGCGGCGACCATCTCGAGGGCCTTCGGACCGATCTCACGAGGCCTCTGCGAGATCGTCGACAAGCTCTCCTACGGCGTCTACAAGGCGACGAAGAAGCAGGGCGACCCGCGCCGCTCCGGCGGGCACCGCACGCTCACCCACACCTGGCTGTGGGCCGTCCTGATCGGCGCGGGCACCGCGGCCGCCGCGATCACGGGAGGTCGCTGGGCGGTTCTGGTCATCCTCTTCGTCCACATCGTGCTCGCCATCGAGGGGCTGCTGTGGCGGGCGACGCGTGGTTCCAGCGCCGACGTCCTGGTCTGGCTGCTGGCCGCGACCAGCGCGTGGATCCTCGCAGGCGTCCTGGACCAGGCGGGCAACGGCTCGGACTGGTTGTTCACGGCACCGGGCCAGGAGTACCTGTGGCTCGGCCTGCCGGTCGTCCTCGGCGCGCTGGTGCACGACATCGGGGACGCGCTGACGGTCTCCGGCTGCCCGGTCCTGTGGCCGATCCCGGTGGGCCGCAAGCGCTGGTACCCGATCGGTCCGCCGAAGTTCATGCGGTTCCGGGCGGGCAGCTGGGTCGAGCTGAAGGTGCTCATGCCGGCGTTCATGCTGCTCGGGGGAGTGGGCTGCGCGGCGGCGCTCAACTTCATCTGAGCGCCGGGTCCGGCGCCGGCCGCGCCCTCCCCACCCAAGCCCCGGCGCGGCCGGGGCCCTCAGCCCGCCTCGCCACCGCCGGATCCCGGCTGCTCCGCCCCGCCGCCGTAGCGCCGTTCGAACTGGGCGATGCGGCCCTCCGAGTCCACCGTCCGTGCCTTGCCGGTGTAGAAGGGGTGGCTCTCCGAGGAGATCTCCACGTCGACCACGGGGTACCTCTCGCCGTCGTCCCACTCGATGGTCTGCTCGCTGGTCGCGGTGGAGCGGGTGAGGAAGGCGTAACCCGCGGCCCGGTCGCGGAAGACGACCTCGCGGTAGTCGGGGTGCTTGTCCTGCTGCATGGACGCTCCTTGTACGACGTCGGCTCGTGCGCCGTCGGCGGAGACGCCGACGGCGCGGGGACTGTGGGATCAGCCGGAGAGGGTGTCCTCGTCGACGATGTGCACCGCGGCCTCCTCGGCGGAGGCGGCCGCGCCGTCGATGCCCACGTCCGTGGCGACCAGCGCGCTCTCCTCGTCCTCGTGCGCCCCCTCGTCGGGTGCCACGAGACGGCCGGAGCGATCCGCCCCGACCTCGTTGTCCAGGGGCTCGCCGTCGGTGTCGGCGCAGTCGCCGATGTCGTCTCCGTCGGGCATGCCGGGATCCGGCAGCTCCTCTGCGAGCCGCTGGTCCAGCGTCTCGCCCTGTCGGCGTTCGGCGGCCGTCACGCCGGAGTGCTCGACTGCCCAGGGGCGCTCCGGAGGGGACCAGCCCCGGTCGAGGGGGTCGCTGACACCGTCGTTCTCCAGGGTGTCCTCGGCATCCAGCAGTCCCGCGTCGTCCTGGATCTCGGATGCATCGGGCTGGTAGACGTCGTCACCCCATCCGTCGGCGCTGTTCACAGGTACCTCCAGGTGGTGAGGGCGGGCGCGTCCTTCCCGTGGTCGGCGGCGGGCCGCAGGCGTACGGGGCACTCGCTGCGCCCTTCGGTGAACCGCGTGGTTCACGGGCGCTCCCCGAGCCGGTGCCGCTATCCAGCCTTCCACTCGTCTTCGGCTCCGCGCAACGGCACGGGCCAGGGCCGGGGACCGCTCATCCCCGGCCCGGGCTCACGCACTCCGCGCCCGGGGACCGCTCATCCCCGGCCCGGGCTCACGCACTCCGCGCCCCGGCACAGCCGGGTCACCCGTGCCAGGACCGCCACAGCGCCGAGTACGCCCCGTCCGCGGCGACCAGCTCGTCGTGGCTGCCCAGCTCGCTGATCCGGCCGTTCTCGACGACGGCGATGACGTCCGCGTCGTGGGCGGTGTGCAGCCGGTGGGCGATCGCGACCACCGTGCGGCCGTCGAGGACGCGGGCCAGGGAGCGTTCCAGATGGCGTGCCGCCCGCGGGTCGAGCAGGGAGGTCGCCTCGTCCAGCACCAGCGTGTGCGGGTCGGCCAGCACCAGCCGGGCCAGGGCGATCTGCTGCGCCTGGGCCGGGGTCAGCGCCAGCCCGCCCGAGCCGACCTCGGTGTCCAGCCCGTCGTCGAGCGCGCGCGCCCACCCGTCCGCGTCCACCGCGCCCAGTGCCGCCCACAGCTCCGCGTCGGCGGCGCCGGTCCGGGCGAGCAGGAGGTTGTCGCGCAGGGAGCCCACGAAGACGTGGTGCTCCTGGTTGACCAGGGCCACATGCGAGCGGACGCGTTCGGCCGGCATCCGGGAGAGCTCGGCGCCGCCCAGGGTGATCCGGCCGTCCCGGGGCGCGTAGATCCCCGCGAGCAGCCTGCCCAGCGTGGACTTGCCCGCACCGGAGGGCCCGACCAGCGCCAGCCGGGTGCCGGCGGGGACCTCCAGGGACACCTCGCGCAGGACGTCCACGCCCTCGCGGTAGCCGAAGTGCACCCGGTCCGCGTGCACGCGGCGCCCGTCGGGGGCAACCGTCGGGTCACCGGCGTCCGGCTCGATGTCGTTGATGCCGACCAGCCGGGCCAGCGACACCTGGGCGACCTGGAGCTCGTCGAACCAGCGCAGGATCAGGTTCACCGGGTCGACGAGCATCTGCGCTATGAGCGCCCCGGTGGTCAGCTGGCCGACCCCGATCCAGCCCTGGAGGGCAAACACGCCGCCGAGCATGAGTACCGAGGCGAGGACCATCACATGAGTGACGTTGATGACGGGGAAGAGCACCGACCGCAGCCAGAGTGTGTAGCGTTCCCAAGCCGTCCATTCCTTGATCCGCCGCTCCGACAGCGCGATGCGGCGGGCGCCGAGGCGGTGGGCCTCGATGGTGTGCCCGGCGTCCACGGTCTCGGCGAGCGCGGCGGCCACGGCGGCGTATCCGGCGGACTCCGATCGGTACGCGGACGGCGCGCGCCGGAAGTACCAACGGGAGCCGACCACCAGCAGCGGCAGGGCGACCAGCACGGTGGCCGCGAGCGGCGGCGCCGTGATCACGAGCCCGCCCATCAGCAGGACCACCCACACCACGCCGATCGCCAGCTGCGGAACGGCCTCGCGCATCGCGTTGGCCAGCCGGTCGATGTCCGTCGTGATCCTGGACAGCAGGTCACCCGTCCCGGCCCGCTCCAGGACACCCGGCGGCAGCCCGACCGACCGTACGAGGAAGTCCTCGCGCAGGTCGGCCAGCATCCGCTCGCCGAGCATCGCCCCGCGCAGCCGCACCTCCCGCACGAACACGGCCTGGACGGCCAGCGCGAGGACGAACAACCCGGCCGTCAGCTCCAGATGGAGTTCCTGTGCGTCGTCCGACACCCGTTCCACCAGCCCGCCCAGCAGCCATGGGCCCGCCATCGAGGCGATCACGGAGACCGTGTTGACGGTGACGAGGAGCAGGAAGGCACGCCGGTGCCGGCGGAACAGTTCGGCCACATAGGCGCGTACGGTCGCGGAGGCGCCGACCGGCAGGGTGTTCGCCGTGGTCGGGGCGGCCGGGTCGTACGCCGGTGGCGCCACGCCGATCATGCTGTCTCCTCGATCTCTTCCAGTTCGTCCAGTACGTCGTGCAGCGCCGCCTCCTTGTCGGCCAGGGCGGCGGCCTCCTCGTCGGTCTCCCGGGTCACCACGGCCCGGTACCGGGGTTCCTTGTGCACCAGTTCGCGGTGCACACCGACCGCCGTGACCGCGCCCTCGTGTACGAGCACGACGCGGTCGGCGTGGTCCAGCAGGAGGGGCGAGGAGGTGAAGACCACGGTCGTGCGCCCGGCCCGCAGGTCCCGCATGCTCTGCGCGATCCGGGCCTCCGTATGCGAGTCGACGGCGGACGTCGGCTCGTCCAGGACGAGCACCTCCGGGTCCGTGATCAGCGACCGGGCCAGTGCGAGCCGTTGGCGCTGGCCGCCGGACAGGGAGCGTCCGCGTTCGGTGATGCGGGCGTCCATCGGGTCCTCGGCGTCGAGCGAGCCCTCGGCGAGTGCGGCCAGGACGTCTGAGCACTGGGCGGCCGCCAGCGCCTCCTCGGCGCCGACGTCGCCCGACGCGGGCACGTCGAGCAGCTCGCGCAGTGAACCGGACAGCAGCACCGGGTCCTTGTCCTGGACGAGAACGGCGGTACGGGCGGAGTCGAGCGGCAGCTCGTCGAGCGGCACTCCGCCCAGCAACACCGGTGTGCCCTCCTCCGAGGGGTGTCCGCCCAGCCGTTCCGCCAGCAGCCCCGCTGTGTCCGGGTCGCCGCACACCACCGCGGTGAGCCGGCCGGCGGGTGCGAGCAGACCGGTGGCCGGGTCGTACAGATCGCCGGCCGGCATCGCGGCGGCGAGTGATCCCTCGGTGTCGGTGGCGCGCTCCAGCGCCAGCACCCGCGCGGCCCGCCGGGCCGAGGGGCGGGAGAAGGAGTAGGCCATCGCGATCTCTTCGACGTGGCGTAGAGGGTAGGTGAGGACCATGACCGAGCTGTAGACCGTGACCAGTTCGCCGACGCTGATCCGGCCCTGGCGGGCCAGGTGGACGCCGTACCAGACGACCGCGATCAGCAGCAGGCCCGGCAGCAGTACCTGGATCGCGGAGATCAGGGACCACATGCGGGCGCTGCGCACGGCCGCGTGGCGGACCTCCTGGGAGGCGCGGCGGTAGCGGTCGAGGAAGAGCTCCTCGCCGCCGATGCCGCGCAGGACGCGCAGACCGGCGACGGTGTCCGAGGCCAGTTCGGTGGCGCGCCCCGCCTTCTCGCGCTGGAAGTCGGCGCGCCGGGTCGCACGGGGCAGCAGCGGCAGCACGGCGAGGGTCAGGACGGGCAGTCCGATGGCGACGACCACGCCGAGCGCCGGCTGGTAGACGACCAGCGCGATGCAGACCAACACGATGGTGACCGCCGCCGCGGTGAACCGGGAGATGGCCTCCACGAACCAGCCGATCTTCTCGACATCGCCGGTGGACACGGCCACGACCTCGCCGGCCGCGACCCGCCGGGTCAGCGCCGAGCCCAGCTGGGCGGCTTTGCGGGCCAGGAGTTGCTGGACTCGTGCGGCAGCCGTGATCCAGTTGGTGACCGCGGCGCGGTGCAGGAAGGTGTCGCCGACCGCCTGGCCGGCGCCGCACAGCGCCAGCAGGGCGCCCGCGAGGGCGAGCCGGGCACCGGAGCGGTCCACGACGGCCTGGATGGCGAGACCGACGCAGAAGGGCAGCGCGGAGACGGAGACGAAGTGCAGCAGTCCCCAGGCCAGCGACTTGAGCTGGCCGTCCAGCTGGTTCCGGAAGAGCCACCGCAGGAATCGGGGCCCTGAGCGCGCGTCCGGCACACCCGGGTCGGGATACGGAAGGTCTTGGATCTGCATGACGTCCCAGTGGCTCGTGTCAGGGGAAGGGGGAAGGGGAGGCGAGAAGGGGATCGCGAACTGCGGTTGCAAACCGTGAAAGGTTCGCCTCATAGCGTGGTCGGAAGCAAACGGTTTTCCGTCCCGGCGCACAGAACCGGCTGACTGCCGTACCGGCTGTCCTCCTGCGGCAGTTCGGGCCCGGAGCACCGCGGCGGTACGAAGGCGAGAGCCGCGGGCAAGCCCGCCCACACCCGACCAGGCCACCGCCGACCCGACACGAGTCCCGAACGTGGGCGACGGGCTCCAGCGGCGGATCCCCGCCGACTCCCGCCAGGTCGTGGCGGTCTACGGCGACGGCAGGGACTCGCCGGACGCCACGGTCGTGCCGTACACGAAGCGCGGCACCACCTGGGACCGCACCCGCAAATGGCCGGCGCACAACGGCAAGAAGGGCTGGACGACCAACCACCACGAGGACGACAACCGCGGCCCCGTCGGTGTGTTCACGCTCAGCGACGCGGGCGGTGTGCTCCCCGGCCCCAACCCCGGGGCCGGGCTCCCGTACACGCGGTCGGCCGCCTTCGCGGCACCGCGCTGGTGGGCCAAGTCGTACTGGCACGACTTCGACTACGTCATCGCCATCGACTACAACCGCGTCAAGGGCATCCCGCCGACGACCCGACCCGCCCCCGGGGCCAGTCAGGCTGACCCTCATGAGGGAGGCCTCATTGCGGAGGGCGCCCGACTCCCCGTAGAACACCGCTCATGAAGAGACGGATCATCATGTCCATGCTCGCAGGGGCGACCCTCCTGGCGGGCACCCTCCTTGGAACGGGCCCCGTGTCGGCCGCGGAGACCGCCGCCGCGTCCGCTCGATCCGCCGACGTCCCCGCCGAGTTCGGCTCCGACTGGCACGACCCCAGCACGGCGGCCCCGCCCGTCACCAAGCCCTCCGCGAAGTCCTGCCAAGTCACCGTCGCCGAGGCGCAGTTCCGTGACTTCACCCCGTACAAGGGCACCTACACGCCGCCGGACGGCTGTGGCGACCGCTGGAGCAAGGTCGTGCTGCGGCTCGACGGCAAGGTCAAGGGACGGCAGTTCGACCGGCTCGGCTATCTGCATGTCGGCGGCGTCGAGATCTTCCGTACGTCGACGCCCCAGCCCTCTCCCGACGGCATCGAGTGGTCCGTCGAGAAGGGCGTCACGCGCTACAGCGACACGTTCCGCCGCGGCCAGGACGTCGAGATGCTCATCGGCAACGTCGTCGACGACACCTACACGGGAATCATCGACGTCAAGGTCACCCTGACCTTCTACGCGGGCAAGCCGGCCGCGACGCCCGACCGGGTCCTGACCCTCAACGGCGGAACCGACGGAACCGGCGCCGCCACCCTCACCACCCCGCGCAACAGCGAGCGCATCGTCGCCGAGGTGTACGCCACCGGATCCGGCGGCGGTTGCGAGGAGTACTGGTATCTGTCGGTGCCCGGCTCCGCCCCGTACTCCTGCCAGGCCGACGGCGGTCCCTACCGCGAGGTGCAGATCAGGGTCGACGGGCAACTCGCGGGAATCGCCGCCCCGTTCCCGACCGTGTGGACCGGCGGCTGGTCCAATCCCTTCCTCTGGTACGTCGTTCCCGGACCGCGTGCCTTCGACATCAAGCCGATCGAATACGACCTGACACCCTTCGCCGGGATTCTCAACGACGGTCGCCCGCACCGCGTCGAGGTCTCCGTCGTCGGCGTCCCCGAGGGGCAGAGCGGCTGGAGCGCGCCCGTGAACGTCCTCGTCTGGCAGGACGCGAAGAGCGCGCACGTCTCCGGAAGCCTCACCCGGCACAAGGCCGACGACCTCAGCAACTCCTCCAGGTACACGCCTGGTTCGGAGCACCGGGTCGACACGGAGGGTGGCCACCGGCTCGCCGTCGCCGGATACGTCGACACCTCGCACGGCAGGGTGACGACCACCATCACGCGTGCGCTGGCGAACACCTCCGTCCATCGCTGGACCGACGGCGAGTCGACGGACGCGCTGGACGCCACATGGACGGACGACGAGTCGGTCACCGTCGACGGGCGCGGACCGGCCCGGACGACGGCCACTCATCGGACGTACACGATGGACGGCACGACCACGCTCGGCGCGGCCGACCGGCTGCGGACCGTGCTGACCCTCGGTGACCGCGCGGCGGTCGTCGAGACGCGGGGCGGCCGGCGCGCCGCGTGGTCGCGGCTCGACGACACCTACGCGGGCGACGCCACGTACACCGTGAACGTGCCCCGTGACCAGCGGCACGCGGTCGGCACGACGAGCGAGCGCTACCGGATCCACGGCTCGGGCGGGTGCTACGACCGTTCCCTGACCAGCGTCCAGGGAGTGCTCACCGAGGAACGCACCGGCTGCTGACGCGAGTTGTGTGCGATGCGTCACCTGGTGGGCTGATTTAACGCGACGGAAACACGGAGGTCTTCGGCGGGATCAATGGCACCTCCAAAGTGATCGCCACGGAATCCGCTTTCCGTATCGCAGAAGTCCCGTCCCCGGCTTCTGTGTGTCGAACGTCCCCACTAGGAGTGCCAGTGCCGCCGCCGCCCGTACCGTCCCTGCCGCGACGCGTCGCACGCATACTGCGTACCTCTCTTTTCGCGCAGGTCGCCTGCGCGCTCGTGCTCGGAATCGTCGTCGGGAAGCTGTGGCCCGGCACGGCCGCGGAACTCCAGCCGCTCGGCGACGGTTTCACCCGGCTCATCAAGACGATCATCTCGCCGCTGGTGTTCTGCGTGGTGGTCGTCGGGATCGCCAAGGCCGGTGACCTGAAGGCGTTCGGCCGGATCGGGCTGAAGGCCCTGATCTGGTTCGAGGTCGCGTCCACGGCGGCCCTGATCATCGGTCTCGTCGCCGCCAACGTCGTCCAGCCCGGCTCGGGGATGAACGTCGATCCCTCCACGCTCAACTCCGCGGCGGTCGACGCCAAGACGGGTGGCGGTTCGCTGCCCTCGACGACGGAGTTCGTCCTCAACGCGCTTCCCACCAGTTTCATCGGCGCCTTCGCCGAGAACGAGCTCCTCCAAGTGCTCATCCTGGCCTGTCTGGTGGGCGCGGCCTTGCTGCACCTGGGCCACACCAAGGTGCCGAAGGTCCTGCCCGCCATCGAGCAGGCCCAGGAGATCATCTTCGCGATCGTCGGCTACATCATGCGGCTCGCCCCGATCGCGGTGTTCGGCGCGATGGCCGCCCTGATCGGCCAGTACGGGCTCGGCGTGATCGAGACGTACGCCAAACTCATCATCCTGTGCTACGTGGCCGCGGCGCTCTTCCTCGTGCTGCTCTCCGTCGCGCTCAAGATGGTCACCGGGCTCAGCCTCTGGAAGTTCGTCCGCTACATCCGCGAGGAGATGCTGCTCGCGCTCGGCACCGCTTCCACCGAGTCCGTCATGCCGCGCGTGATGCAGAAGCTGCGCCGGGCCGGCGCCCGCGACGACGCGGTGGGCCTGGTGCTGCCGACGGGCTACTCCTTCAACCTCGACGGCGCCTCGCTCTACCTGTCCATCGGCACGCTGTTCATCGCTCAGGCGGTGGGCGTGGACCTGAGCCTGAGTCAGCAGATCACCGTCGTCCTGGTGCTCATGCTGACCAGCAAGGGCATGGCGGGCATCCCCGGTTCGGCCTTCCTCGCCCTGTCCGCGACCGCCTCCTCGCTGGGGGCCATCCCGGCCGGCGCCGTCGCCCTGCTGCTGGGCGTGGACCGCATCATGGACTCGATGCGCGTCGTGACCAACCTGCTCGGCAACTGTGTCGCCGTCTTCGCCGTCTCCCGCTGGGAGGGCGCGCTGGACACCGACAGGGCGAAGAAGGTCCTGGACGGCGAGGTCGTGCCGACGGAGGACGACGACGAGCCCGGCCCGCCGGCCGCCGCCGAGGCTCCGGAGACCGCCCCCTCGGACACTGCCGACAAGTCGGTCGCCGTACCGGCACAGTCCGCCAAGGAACCGGCCCCCGAGGCCAGTTGACAAGAGCGACACACCACAGGCCGCGGCCACCGCTCCAGTACGACGGAGCGGTGGCCGCGGCCTGTTGCGCAGGAGCTGCCGCTCAGCAGCCGTGCCCCCGCTCCGGTATCCCGTCCACCAGCGTGTCCAGCAACCCGCCCAGCACCTCGCGCTGTTCGTCCGACAGCGGAGCCAGGATCTCCTCCGCGGCGGATCTGCGCGCGCCGCGCAGCTCGGTCAGGGCCTTGTGTCCGTCGTCGGTCAGCTCGATCCGGATCACCCGGCGGTTGGTCGGATCGGGCACCCGGCGCACCTTGCCGCTCGCCTCCAGGCCGTCCACCAGCGTGGTCACGGCGCGTGGCACGACCTCCAGCCGCTCCGCGAGGTCGGCCATCCGGGGCGGCGCATCGCAGTGCGCGAGGGAGCGCAGCAACCGGGACTGCGCCGGGGTGACGCCCAGGCCGCGCCGCTCCAGATGGCGCTTCTGGATCCGGTGCACACGGCGGGTGAGCCGCAGCAGCTTGTCGGCGAGCACGCCATCGGGATCGGGGGTGGTCATGCGGGAACAATATCAGGATGACGTTCATTGTGAGTATAGGTAACAATGAGCTAAGCTCCGTCAGTCTTCACCCCCTCACCCTCCGTAGGAGACCATGCCCCGCGACGTCATCACCTGGACCCCCACTCCCGGCACCTCGACCGACCAGCCTCGGCAGGTGCGCCGCATCCTCACCCTGTTCAAGCCGTACCGCGGCCGGCTCGCGATCGTCGGCCTGCTGGTCGGTGCCGCGTCCCTGGTCACCGTGGCCACCCCGTTCCTGCTGAAGGCGACGCTGGACGTCGCGATCCCCGAGGGCCGCACCGGGCTGCTGAGCCTGCTCGCGCTCGGCATGATCCTCAGCGCCGTCCTCACCAGCATCTTCGGTGTGCTGCAGACCCTGATCTCCACGACCGTCGGCCAGCGCGTCATGCACGACCTGCGCACGGCCGTATACGGCCGTCTGCAACGCATGTCCCTCGCCTTCTTCACGCGCACGCGTACCGGCGAGGTCCAGTCGCGCATCGCCAACGACATCGGCGGTATGCAGGCCACCGTCACCTCGACCGCCACCTCCCTGGTCTCCAACCTGACCAGCGTGATCGCCACGATCATCGCGATGGTCGTCCTCGACTGGCGCCTGACCGTGGTCTCCCTGGTCCTGCTGCCGGTCTTCGTGTGGATCAGCCGCCGGGTCGGCAGCGAACGCAAGAGGATCACCACCCAGCGTCAGAAGCAGATGGCCGCGATGGCGGCGACCGTCACCGAGTCGCTCTCGGTCAGCGGGATCCTGCTGGGCCGCACGATGGGCCGTTCCGACTCGCTGACGCGTTCCTTCTCCGAGGAGTCCGAGCAACTGGTCGACCTCGAAGTGCGGTCGAACATGGCGGGCCGCTGGCGCATGGCCGTCATCTCGATCGTCATGGCCGCCATGCCCGCCGTCGTCTACTGGACCGCGGGCCTCGCCCTCCAGACGGGCGGCCCCGAGGTCTCCATCGGCACCATCGTCGCCTTCGTCTCGCTCCAGCAGGGCCTGTTCCGCCCGGCCGTGAGCCTGCTGTCGACCGGCGTCCAGATCCAGAGTTCGCTCGCGCTCTTCCAGCGCATCTTCGAGTACCTCGACCTGCCGATCGACATCACCGAGCGCGAGCAGCCGGTCCACCTCGACAAGATCGAGGGCGAGATCCGCTTCGAGAACGTCGAGTTCCGCTACGACGACAAGGGTGCCCCGATCCTCGACGGCCTCGACATCACCGTCCCCGCGGGCGGCAGCCTCGCGGTCGTCGGCCCGACCGGCGCCGGCAAGTCCACCCTGGGCTACCTGGTTCCGCGGCTGTACGACGTGACGGGCGGCCGGGTCACCCTCGACGGGATCGACGTCCGCGACCTCGACTTCGACACCCTCGCCCGTGCGGTCGGCGTCGTCTCCCAGGAGACGTACCTCTTCCACGCCACGGTCGCGGAGAACCTGCGCTTCGCCAAGCCGGACGCCACCGACGAGGAGTTGGAGGCGGCGGCGAGGGCGGCCCAGATCCACGACCACATCGCCGCTCTGCCCGACGGCTACGACACAGTCGTCGGCGAGCGCGGCCACCGTTTCTCCGGCGGGGAGAAGCAGCGCCTGGCCATCGCCCGCACGATCCTGCGCGACCCGCCGGTCCTGATCCTGGACGAGGCGACCAGCGCCCTGGACACCCGCACCGAGCACGCCGTCCAGGAGGCCATCGACGCGCTCTCGGCCAACCGCACCACGCTCACCATCGCGCACCGCCTGTCCACCATTCGGGGTGCCGACCAGATCGTGGTCCTGGACTCCGGCGAGTTGGCCGAACAGGGCACGCACGAGGAGCTCCTGGAGCGGGACGGGCGGTATGCGGCCCTGGTCCGCCGGGACGCCCGACTGGAGCTGACGAAATGATGATATGTCGGGTTTGTGAGCTTTAGCGGGTTACCGTGCCCGCATGCAGATGAACACTCCGCCACGGAGCACGATTCGACTCACGCGCCGGGGCCGTGCCGCCCTCATCGCGTCCGGGGCCGTCGTGGCCGGCACCGCCGTGGCGGTGCCGCTGCTGATCCTGGGCGGACACCGGGAGGGGGAGGCGAAGCCCACCACCCTGGTGATCCCGGAGGGCTGGCGGGCCGGCCAGGTCTACGACGCCGTCGACAAGGCCCTGGCCCTGCCCGCGGGCACCACCAGGAAGTCCCTCGCCAAGGCCAACCTGAAGCTGCCGAACGACGCGGAGGGCAACCCGGAGGGTTACCTCTTCCCGGCGACGTATCCGCTCCAGGAGCAGGCGACTCCGGAGGAGATGCTGTCGTTCATGGTCGACACCGCCAACAAGAAGTTCAACGGCGCCCCCATCGCGGCCGGCGCCCAGCGCAACGCGATGAACGTCTACCAGGCGGTCACCATCGCGAGCCTCGTCCAGGCCGAGGCCGACACCAAGGCCGACATGGGCAAGGTGGCCCGGGTCGTCTTCAACCGACTGGAACGCGGCATGCCGCTCCAGATGGACGCCACCATCAACTACGCGCTGAACCGCTCCACGGTGCGGACAACCGCCGCCGACACGCGGATCAACAGCCCCTACAACTCGTACCAGCGCATGGGCCTGCCGCCCACTCCGATCGACAGTCCGGGCGAGGCTGCGATGCACGCCGCGATCAACCCGACGCCGGGCGACTGGCTGTACTTCGTCACGGTCAAGCCGGGCGACACACGCTTCACCGCCGACTACGCCGAACACCAGCGCAATGTCACCGAGTTCAACCGGAACCAGCACAGCTCACCGAAGGCCGGGTGACCCGGCGGGAGGTCAGGCGGCGACGGGCTCGCCGGCGCCCTCGACGGACCGCTCGGCCGGCTCCTCGCTCAGCAGCCGTCTGATGTCCCGCACCGCGGCGCGGCCCGCCCGGTTGGCCCCGATGGTGCTCGCCGACGGGCCGTAGCCCACCAGGTGGATCCGCGGATCGGCGACCGCGCGCGTGTCCTCGACCCGGATCCCGCCGCCGGGCTCACGCAGCTTGAGCGGCGCGAGATGGTCGATGGCGGGCCGGAACCCGGTGGCCCACAGGATGACGTCGGCGTCCACCCGCCGCCCGTCGTCCCACTCCACCCCGTCGGGTGTGATCCGGTCGAACATCGGCAGCCGGTCCAGGACACCGTCGCTGAGGCCCTGCCGGATCGCGTCGTTCAGCGGCAGCCCCGTCACCGAGACGACGCTCTTCGGCGGCAGCCCCTGCCGCACCCGCTCCTCGACGAGCGCGACCGCCGCCCGGCCCGCGTTCTCGTCGAAGGGGCCCTCCCGGAAGACCGGCGGCCGCCGGGTGACCCAGGTGGTGGCCGCCGCGTAGGGGGCGATCTCCAGCAGGTGCTGGGTGCCGGACGCGCCCCCGCCCACCACGACGACCCGCTGCCCGGCGAACGCCTCGGGCCCGGGGTACCGCACGGTGTGCACCTGTGGTCCCCGGAAGGTGTCCTGGCCCGGATAGCGTGGCCAGAACGGCCGGTCCCAGGTCCCGGTCGCGTTGATCAGCGCCCGCGTCGACCAGGTACCGGCGGAGGTCTCGACGAGCAACCGCCCGCCGGGCCCCTCGCGAACGGCGCGGACATCGACCGGCCGTCGTACACGCAGGTCGAAGGTGCGCTCGTAGGTCTCGAAGTACCCGGTGATGACCTCGGCGGAGGGCCGCGCCGGATCGGCGTGGGTGAGTTCCAGGCCGGGCAGGGCGTGCATCCCGTGGACCTTGCCGTACGTCAGCGACGGCCACCGGAACTGCCAGGCGCCGCCGGGGCCGGGGGAGTGGTCCAGCACGATGAAGTCGCGCTCCGGCTCGAAACCGGACCGCCGCAGGTGATAGGCGCCGGCCAGACCCGCCTGCCCGGCGCCTATGACGACCACGTCGACCTCGCGTGTGTTGTTCACGCTTCTACCAACAGCGCGTCCGTCGTGGATCTTCCCGCGCGATCAGCGCCCGCCCCCGACGAGGACCGGCGCACCGCTCCTCGCCCCCTCCACCAGCCCGCGGGCGGCCAGTTCGGGGATCACGCCCTCCCCGAACCAGTACGCCTCCTCCAGATGCGGATACCCGGAGAGCACGAAGTGCTCGACGCCCAGCTGGTGGTACTCCTCGATCAGGTCGGCGACCTCGGCGTGGCTGCCGACCAGGGCGGTGCCCGCGCCGCCGCGGACCAGGCCGACGCCGGCCCACAGATTCGGATGGATCTCCAGCTCGTCGCGCGAGCCGCCGTGCAGCGCCAGCATCCGCCGCTGGCCCACCGACTCGCTGCGCCCGAGCGCCGTCTGCGCGGCCGCGATCGTGTCCGGATCGAGGTCGTCGAGCAGCCGGCGCGCGGTCGCCCAGGCCTCGGCCGACGAGTCGCGCGAGATCGTGTGCACCCGGATCCCGAAGCGGACCTCGCGGCCCTCCCGCTCGGCCAGCGACCGGATCCAGTCGATCTTCTCCTTGACCTGCGCGGGCGGCTCCCCCCAGGTCAGATAGACGTCGGCATGCCGCGCGGCGACCGGCCCGGCGGCCGCGGAGGACCCGCCGAAGAACAGCTGCGGCAGCGGGTCCGGCGGCAGTGCGGTCAGCCCGCCGTCGACCTGGTAGTGGCTGCCGTGGAAGTCGTACGGCTCACCGCGCCACACCCCGCGTACGACCGACAGGAACTCGTCCGTACGGGCATACCGCCGGTCGTGGTCGAGCCGGTCGCCGAAGCGCCGCTGCTCTGCCGAGTCGCCGCCCGTGACGACGTTCAGCAACAGCCGTCCGCGCGTGACGCGTTGATAGGTCGCCGCCATCTGCGCGGCGAGCGTCGGCGAGATCAGCCCCGGCCGGAACGCCACCAGGAACTTCAGCCGCTCGGTGTGCTGGGCGAGCGCCACGGTGGTCAGCCAGGCGTCCTCGCACCAGGTGCCGGTCGGGGTGAGCACCGCCTCGAAGCCCAACTGCTCGGCCGCCTTGGCGATCTGGGCGAGGTACTCGATGTCGGGGGCGCGCACCCCGCTGAGCTTTCGGGCCGCGCCGATGTCGTTGGGCGCGTACGCGTGCCGGTCGACGAGGGTTCGGCCGTCGCCGCCCGTCGGCAGGAACCAGTGGAGACGTACGGTCATGTCACGAGCCTTCCGAGGGGCGGGGCGTGGTGGTCGACGGCGGGAGGTCGCCGTTGAACCGGGTGTCCGTGAAGTCGGCGAAGTCGACCTTGCGCGGGATGAGTTTGAGCGCCGTGAACGCGTCGGCGATCCGCTGCTCGGAGGCGACGAGCGGCTTGTCGACCGCGACCGCGATCCGGGTGGCGTAGGTGCGCTTCACCGAGGCCAGTGCCACGTCCTCGGGCAGCCCGGTGTCCTTGGCCCAGACCTTCGCCCATTCCTCCTCGTGGTCGTACACCCACCGGTAGGCGCGCCGCAGCCGCTCCAGGTAGTCCTTGACGGCCGCCGACTTCTTCGCATCCTTCAGCGCGCCCGGCGCCGCCACCTGGAAGGTGAGCCCGTTGGTCACCCCCTCGCCGGTCGTCAGCACGCGGCCCTGCTCGGCCTTGAGGATCTGCGAGGTGTACGGGTCCCACACCGCCCAGGCATCGACGCTGCCGGAGGTGAACGCGGCGAGCGCGTCGGCCGGTTGGAGGTACTTGACCTTCACGTCGCGCAGGCTCAGCCCGGCCGCTTCGAGGGAGGCGACCAGCTGGTAGTGCGCGGAGGAGCCCTGCGCCACGGCGACGGACTTGCCCTTGAGGTCCTGGGGTTTGCTCAGCTTCGAGCTTTTCGGTACGAGGATGGCGTCGCCCTTGGACGTGCCGTGCCAGGCGGCCACCACCGAGATCTTGGAGTTGGCACCGGCGGCGAAGACCGGCGGGGTGTTGCCGACGCCGCCGATGTCGACCGCACCCGCGTTGATGGCCTCCAGGAGCGGTGGGCCGGAGGTGAAGGTGGACCACTTGATCTTGTAGTCGAGGTTCTTGAGCTCCCCGGCGGCCCGCAGGATGGCCTCCGAACCGCCCTTCTGGTCACCGACATTGATGGTGAGGGAGCCCTTGCCGTCCGTGTCGCCGCCCGTCGAGGCCGCCGAGTTCCCGCCGCAGGCGGTCAGGAGCAGGGCCAGGGGGAGAAGCAGTGCGGCGGGGACGAGGCGTCGTCGCATGGTGGGTCCGTTCTCGTGAAACGAGGGTGAAGGATGGGGAGTTCAGGCGGCTTCGGCGGCGGTGTCGACGCCCAGGCGCTCCAGGAGGCCGGCGCGCAGCTCGGCGAACCGCGGGTCGGTGATGTCACGCGGCCGGTCGAGGTCGATCTCCTGCTCGTGCGCGATGACACCGTCGTCCATCACCAGGACGCGGTCGGCGAGCAGGACGGCCTCCTCCACGTCGTGCGTGACGAGCAGGACGGCGCACCCGCGACGCTGCCACAACTCACCCACCAGGCGCTGGGCCTTGATCCGGGTGAGGGCGTCGAGCGCGCCGAACGGCTCGTCGAGCAGCAGCAGATCGGGCTCGCGGACCAACGCCCTGGCCAGTGAGGCACGTTGGGCCTCGCCGCCGGAGAGGGTCTTGGGCCAGGCGTCGGAGCGGTGGTCCAGGCCGACCTCTTCGAGGGCGCGCTCGGCGACGGCCCGCTCGGGCTTGCCCGGCAGCCCGAGCAGCACGTTGCGCCACACCTTCTTCCACGGCATCAGCCGCGGCGCCTGGAAGGCGACGGCCTTGCGGCGCGGCACGAGGACGGTGCCCTGGATGTCCCGGTCGAGACCGGCGAGGATGCGCAGCAGGGTGGACTTGCCGCAGCCGCTGCGGCCGATCAGGGCGACGAACTCGCCCGGTCGGAGGTCGAGTTGGAGGTCGTCGATGACCGGGCGGCCGTCGAAGGAGCGGGTCAGCCCCTCGACCCGCACGGCCGAGGGCGTGGTCACCGGCCGGTGAACGTCGGTCGCCATTGCAGCAGCAGCCTTTCGAGGGAGCGGACGACGAAGTCGGCCAGCAGGCCGAGGAAGGCGTAGACGATCAGGCAGACCACGATCACGTCGGTCCGCAGGAAGTCCCGCGCCTGGATCATGAGGAAGCCGATCCCGGCGTCCGCGTTGACCTGCTCGGCGAAGACCAGCGCGAGCCAGGCGATACCGAGCGAGTACCTGAGGCCGGTCATGGCCCCGGGCAGCGCACCCGGCAGGACCACGTGCCGCACGAGCCCCCGCCGCGAGAGCCCGAGGGACTCCCCGGCCTCGATCAACTGGGCGTCGACGCCGCGGATGCCGGCGTACACGTTCAGGTAGAGCGGGAAGGTCACGCCGAGCGTGATGATGGCGACCTTGGGTGCCTCGCCGATGCCGAACCAGATGATGAACAGCGGGATCAGGCCCACGAACGGCACCGTCCGGAGCATCTGGACCGGCGCGTCCACGAGATCCTCGCCGATCCGGAACAGGCCCGAGACCAGGGCGAGTCCGGTGCCGATGACCGTGCCGAGGACCAGCCCGGCCGCCACGCGCTGAAGCGAGGTGCCCATCGCGGAGGGGAGCGAGCCGTCGGCGATCAGATCCCTGCCGACCTCGGCGATCCGCCCCGGCGAGGCGAGTACGTCGGGCGTCAACACCCCCGTGCTGCTGAGGAGTTGCCACAGGACCAGCAACAGGAGCGGGCCCGTGGTACGACGCAGCCAGCGGGGGATGCGGGTGCGGCGGGCGGACGTGGGGACGAGGGCTTCGAGATCGAGTGCCGACGGGGCGGAGGCAGGCTTCGGTATTTCCGAAATATCGGGTTCGGGAGAGCCAGGCGGGGCATGGCTGATGCTCATGAGTGCTCCACGGAGGGGAGAGCGACTGAGGACGGGTACGCCTCGGCACCGTCACGTCGAAAGGCAGATCAGCGAAAGCGGATCAGTGAAGGCAGATCAGCAACGCGAGATCAGCGCGGATCGGACGTGCGGGCAGGACGGAGCCCAGGCGAGGGGAAAACGGCGTGAGAGGGCGTCAGCAGCCGCGGCGACACGCGGCGGAAGCCACCCGCAGCAGGTCGATGTGACCGCGCGTGGTGAGCATGGCTGAACGCAACATGCGGCCGAAAGTAGCCAGCTGGCATGGCCACGGTCAATGGTGTCTCGCGGACTGGACCCCTCGTATCAGGAACCGGGCGAACCTTCGTGTGTGGAACAGGCGACGTGGGTGAGGATGGGAGGCATGTCAGATGCCTTCACCACCCGAGTCCTGAGCGTGGCCACCGGCTCCACGGAGAGGATCGCCGACCTCACCCACGACTGCGAAGCCTTCCTGCGCGAGGCGGCCGCCGGTCGCGACGGCCTCCTCAATATCTTCGTCCCGCACGCGACTGCCGGCATCGCGGTCATCGAGACGGGCGCGGGCAGCGACGACGACCTCCTCGCCGCCCTGCGCACCCTCCTCCCCGCCGACGACCGCTGGCAGCACCGCCACGGCAGCCCCGGCCACGGCCGCGACCACGTCCTGCCCGCCCTCGTCCCGCCGCACGCGACGCTCCCGGTGGTCGGTGGGCGACTGGAGTTGGGGACGTGGCAGTCGGTGTGTCTGGTGGACACGAATCGCGACAATCCGGATCGTCAGGTGCGGTTGAGCTTCCTGGGATGAGGAAGGTCGTCCTGGGGGGTGGCCGGAGATCTCGGGCGCTACTGACCCCGTGACGCGCCCCAAGCTGGGTCCATGGCTGCGTGATGAGCGAGGCCCCTGCGACGGGCTCGTCGCGGCGGCCGCCGACCGACTCGGCAGGAACGTCGTCGACTGCCTGAAGCGTGACGCCACGATCAAGATGCGGGCTGCTGGGGTTCCGCGCCGGGAAAGCTAGGAGACCCCCGGGTCCAGGGACGTCACGGGGTGAGCTGTTGCTGTCCTATGACGGAGAGCAGTTCGAACTTGCTGTGGCTCTCCGTGCCGGGGCGAGTGGTCAGCACCACCAGGGTCTGGGCGCGGTTCTCGGTGAACAGGACCTGGGCGTCGACGTCGATGCGGCCGAGTTCGGGATGGAGGATGGTCTTGCAGTCGTCGTAGCGTTGGGCGACTTCCTGAAGTTCCCACATGCGCACGAACTCGGGGCTGTGTTCCTGCAGTTCGGCGAGGATCCGGGCGGCTCGGGGGGTGTCGCTGCCGGCTGTCAGCGCGGCCCGCAGGCGCGCCGCATGGGCACGGCCGTGGTGTTCGTGGACCTCCTCGGGATACACCAGACGTTCGGCCGGGTCCATGAACCAGCGGTAGTAGCCGCTGCGGGCCAGACCGGTGTGGCGGGTCTGGTCGCCGATCAGCGCGATGGCCAACGGGTTCATCGCGAGGGTGTCGAGCAGGTCCGTCTGCACCAGGGCCGGGGAGTCGTCCAGGCGGTCCAGGACCCGCATCAGCGTCGGACTGACGTGTTCGGAGCGGTGGAAGCGGGCCGGGGCGTTGTGGCCGATGAGGACGAAGAGGTGGTCGCGTTCGTCCAGGGTCAGCCGCAGTGCCCGGGCGAGAGACGTGGTGATCTGGACGGAGGGCTGCGGAGCGCGCTGCTGTTCCAGGCGGGCGTAGTAGTCGGTGGACATGCCGGCGAGTTGCGCGACCTCCTCGCGGCGCAGCCCCTGCGTACGCCTGCGCGGCCCCTCGATCAGCCCGACGTCGCGGGGGCGCAACATCTCACGCCGGTGCCGCAGGAATTCCGCCAGTTCCTTCTTGTCCATGCCCCCATCCTCGCCGCATCCCGCCCGGCTATCCAGAGACCACCGATCCATGGCTGAGCAGTCCTCTCCCACCCCGCGCGCTCATACGGCCGACGGTGAAGTCGCTCGCAGCGAGACGACCCAATGGTCCCTTGACCTGCATGACCCGCTGGGAAATTCGCTGACCGTCGGCGGAACGCCGCAGGCCGCCGGTAGGGAAGACGGCCTGCGGCGACGTTCCCCCGTCAAGGACGCCCAGCGCTTCAGACCGGCCCCGCGCCTCGTCGCCCGGCCCGGCGACGACCGGAGCGAAGCCGAAGGCGCTTCCGTCCATGATGTGGCCCAACAGGACCCGCCCGCGTGCTGCTGTTCAGCATCGGGCATTTCGGGTCGGTCAGCTGCTGCTGATCATGGCGAGGACGTCGTCGTAGGAGCCGTCGGCCACCGCGTCGCGGATGAACCTGGCGCGCTCGACGACAATCTCCTTCGCGTCGGGCTTCTCGCGCAGCAGGTCGAGGGTCTCGGTGAGGAAGTCGTCCAACGGCATGGCCTGGTCACTGTCCTGCTGGCCCAGCAGGGTCGTGCGCACGCCCGGCGGGACCACCTCGATCACCTGGACGCCGGCGTCAGCACCGGCGAGCTGGATGCGCAGGCTCTCGGAGAAGGAGTGCAGCGCGGCCTTGGTCGCGCTGTAGGTCGGCGTGATCGGGAACGGGACGAACGCCAGCGAAGAGGTGACGTTCATGACGACCGCGTCGTCCTTGCCCCCCAGCAGCGGCAGGAATGCATACGTCATCCGGATCGTGCCGAGCAGATTGGTCGCGAC
>NZ_JBFAIR010000053.1:0-59708 GCF_040654815.1 Streptomyces sp. NPDC050619
AGAGCGCTTCGTTCACACCGAAGAGGTCACTGGTTCGAACCCAGTATCGCCCACCCGGTTCGGCGGCCCGTCTGCGACACAGCAGACGGGCCGCCGACGTTTGTGCGCCTGTCCTTCGGTGAGTCCGGGCGCCTCCGGCCCGGCGAAATCTGGCCGAACAACATCCGGGCCTGGAGGGCCAGTTCGCGTTCGGCTGGTCGACTGTGCGCGTCTCACCTGCGGCATCGTCCGCCCTGTCGTTCGGTCCGGTGTCGACATGGCGTCAGATCGACGAGTCGTCCGGCAAGAAATTCCTGTCCGAATCATTGACGCACCCCGAGGCCCTCCGTACCTTGTGCCAGCAAGCGCTTACTTGAAACGATTCATGCAGGCGGCAATGACGCTGCGGGGAGGGGCCCGACTGTGGGAACCAACAGGAATGTCGAGAGGCGAACGATCCTGAAGGCGGCCGGAGCCACGGCGGCCACGCTCGGGCTGGCCGCGACGACGGGGTGCGGGGGCGACAGTGGCACGTCCTCCGACGGAACGGTGACGATCCGTTACGCGTGGTGGGGTGCCGAGGACCGCGCCGAGCGCATCAACAAGACCATCGCGCTCTTCGAGAAGAAGTACCCGAAGATCAAGGTGAAAACGGACTTCCAGCAGTACACCGACTTCTGGAAGAAGTTCAACACCCAGGCCTCGGGCGGGAATCCGCCGGACGTCTTCCAGAATGCCATTGGATTCCTGCGGAAATACGACGCGAAGAATGTGCTGCTCGACCTCAGTGAGCAGGTCAAGGCGGGCAATCTCTCCATGGACGGTTTCCGGGCCGGCCTGGAGAAGTTCGGCGAGATCGACGGCAAGCTCCTCGGAGTGCCGGTCGGCTCCAACTCGATGGCCCTGGTCATCGACAAGCCCGTCTACACCAGAGCGGGCGTGAAGCCGGAACAGGGCTGGACCTGGGACGACTTCGACGCGGCGATGAAGAAGATCCGCGACAAGTCGGGGCGCGCCGGCGACAGCGGCATGTACGGCGTCATGTACCTCTACGACCTCTACCTGCGCCAGAACGGCAAGGCGTTCTTCACCGAGGACGGTCTCGGCTTCACCGAGGCCGATCTGACGGACTGGTGGACGAAGGCCAAGAAGGGCGTGCAGGAGGGCATCTACGCCGATGCCAAGAAGGTCGCCCAGATCAAGCCCAAGTCCGCGGTCTCCGCGGAACTCGCCGCTGGTGAGTTCACCTGGGACAACTTCACCGTCCGCTACACCTCCGAGGGCAAGAGCGAGTACGGCCTGGCTCCCATCCCGACCACGGACGGCAAGAAGACTGGCCAGTACCTCGGCTCCCTGATGCTCAGCGCCTCCAAGCGGACGCAGCACCCCAAGGAAGCCGCCCAGCTGATCAACTTCATGGTGCACGACCCCGAGGTCGCCAAGATCATGGGCTACGACCGCGGAGTGCCGGCGACGCAGGCCCAGTACGACGCGTTCAAGCCGACCGACGAGGTCAACCAGGCGATCGCCGCCTACGAGGAGTCCCTCGTCGCCGCGGGCGTCCTGGAGCCCATCACCCCGCACCCGGTCGGCGCGGACATCTGTGAGTCCGCGTTCCTGCGCATCGCCGAGGAACTCGCTCTGGGCACGCGCTCGGTGGACGACGCCGTCAAGCAGTTCTTCACCGAGTCGAAGACGGCTCTCGTCGGCTGATGGGAACCACCGTGACACACGCCCCTGCGATGGAGGGCCTTTCCAAGGACTCCGAGCCGCGGCACGGTCCGGTGAACTCCGGGCGCCCCGCCGAACTCAAGCGGCGGGGCCGCCGGGAGAACCTGGCCGGCTATCTCTTCATGTCCCCGTGGATCGCCGGTTTCCTGCTGCTCACGGCAGGCCCGATGATCGCCTCGCTCTACTTCGCGTTCACCGATTACAACCTGTTCGACTCGCCCAAGTGGATCGGCCTCGACAACTTCTCCGAGATGTTCGGCGACCCGCGCTGGCGCCATTCGGTGAAGGTGACGATGTGGTACGTCGTCGTCGGTACGCCGCTCAAGCTGCTCCTGGCTCTCGGAGTGGCCCTGCTGCTCGCCCAGAAGCGGCGCGGGCAGGCCTTCTACCGGGCCGCCTTCTACGCGCCGTCGCTGATCGGGGCGAGCGTCTCCATCGCGATCGTCTGGAAGGCGATCTTCTCGGACGACGCGATCGTCGACCGTACGCAGAAGGTGTTCGGGATCGATGTCGGTGGCTGGACCGGCGACCCGCAGATGATCATCTACAGCCTGGTGGCGCTCACCGTCTGGCAGTTCGGCGCCCCCATGGTCATCTTCCTGGCCGGCCTCAAGCAGGTCCCGCGTGAGCTGTACGAGGCGGCCGAGGTCGACGGGGCCGGCACGCTGCGGCGGTTCTGGAACATCACGCTGCCGATGATCTCCCCTGTCCTCTTCTTCAACGTCCTGCTGGAGACGATTCACTCCTTCCAGATCTTCAGCTCGGCGTACATCGTCGGCGGCGGCGCCGGAAGCAACGCCTGTGGTCCGGCGGACGGTTCGATGGTCTACACCTGCTATCTCTACGTCCAGGGCTTCGAGAACAGCCGGATGGGCCTGGCCTCCGCCATGGCCTGGATGCTGCTCGTCGCGGTGGCCCTGGTGACGGCGGTGCTGTTCTGGTCCCAGAAGCGCTGGGTGCACTACGAGGAGGGCGCCTGATGAGCGCGCAGGCCACCGACATCACGCCGGCCGCCGGGTCCACGAAGGGGGGCAACTTCCGTCGTAAGCTGCCCGGTTCCCTCGCCTGGCACATCGGGTCTCTCGCGATCCTCGCGGTGATTCTCTATCCGGTGATCTGGGTCATCGGCGGCTCCCTGAAGAAGAGCGAGGACATCGTCGGGAGCCTGGACCTGTTCCCGGGCGACCCGATCGTCTCGAACTACACGGGGCTCGCCGACGGCATCGCGGACATCTCGATCTCCACGTTCTTCGTCAACTCGCTCATGCTCGCGGTCGGTTCCGTGGTCGGGATCGTGGTGTCCTGCTCGCTGACCGCGTACGCCTTCGCGAAGATCAAGTTCGCGGGCCGCAATCTGATGTTCACGCTGATGATCGGCACGCTGCTGTTGCCGTATCACGTGCTGCTGATCCCGCAGTACGTGTTGTTCCGCAACATGGGGATGATCAACACCTACACCCCGCTGCTGCTGGGGAAGTACCTGGCCACGGAGGCGTTCTTCGTCTTCCTGATGGTGCAGTTCATGCGCAACCTGCCCAAGGAGCTCGACGAGGCGGCGCGTCTCGACGGCTGCGGACACTTCCGCATCTACTGGTCGATCGTGCTTCCGCTGTGCCGTCCGGCCCTGATCACCAGCGCGATCTTCACCTTCATCAACTCCTGGAACGACTTCATGGGCCCGCTGATCTACCTCAACGAGCCCGACAAGTACACGGTCTCCCTCGGTCTGAAGATGTTCGTGGACCAGGAGGGCCTGGCCAACTACGGCGGCATGATCGCGATGTCGCTGGTCGCGCTGCTGCCGGTGCTCGCCTTCTTCCTCGCCTTCCAGCGCTATCTGATCGACGGTATGGCGACGTCCGGGCTGAAGGGCTGAGGCGGTCACCATGGCCGAAGCACGCGTGAAAGCCCGCGCCCCGCGCAAGGAGTCCGTCTTCGCCGAGCGGTTCGCCGTGTTCGCCGAATGTCTGCTCACCGGTGTGTGGATCGCGGTGGCCTCGCTCGGGATCGTCACCTACCCGGCCGCCGTCGCCGCGGGCGCCCGGCATCTGCGCCGCCGGATCACTCACGAGAGCGGCGGCTGGCGGGAGTTCGTCGCCGACTTCCGGGCCGCCGTGCGCCGCGGCTGGCTCGCCGGGCTCGCCGGGTGGGCCGCTGCCGCGGCGGTCTGGGTGGACGTCCAGGCCGTGCGTGCCGGGATTCCCGGCGGGCCGCTGGTCGGGGCGATCGGCGTGTTCGCGCTCATCGGTCTGGCCGTCGCCGGGCTGCGCGCGGCGGCGGTCTGGACGCCGGGTGCCGCCTGGCGCGGCCTGCTGGCGGAGGCCGGACGGCGCACCGTCCTCGACCCCGCCGGGTCCTTCCTGCTGGTCGGCGGACTGGCCGTGGTGGCCGTGTCCGCCTGGTTCGTCGCGCCGCTGGCGGTGCCCGTCCTCGGGGCCGTCGCCGCCGCGGCCGTCGCCGTGGAGGAGCGCTACCGGCACCGCTGACGGGCGGTGCCCTCGCACCAGGTCGGTGCCCCCCCCGGGCGCCGTACCTCTATCTGTCATGCCCCTGACCACCACCCTGCCCCCCGCACGGAAAGGCAAGGCTGAATCTCCATGTCTCCCATTCCCCGCAGGTCCCTCCTCAAGGCGGCCGCCGTCGCCGGCGTCGCCACGCAGTTCAGCTGGGCACTAGGAACGAAGGACGCGCAGGCCGCGCCGAGAGCCGCGGACGGCGACGCCGACCCCGTGACCCTCGACTGGCTGGAGGACGGCGGCCTGGGCGCCGCCCCCGGCTCCACCGTCGGCGTCCCCTGGCCGAAGGGCGTCTACCAGGAGGACCAGAAGTTCGCGGTGACGGACGCGGGCGGCAAGGCCGTACCCGTCCAGTCGTGGCCGATCGCGTACTGGCCGGACGGATCGCTCAAGTGGACCGCCCACGCGCTGAGTTCGGGCTCCGGCAAGCTCACCCTCGCCGCGGGTGAGAGCGCCGCTCCGGCCAAGAAGGTCACCGTCGACAAGAGCGGCGGCACCATCGACATCTCGACCGGCGTCATCACCGCGAAGATCGGCAAGTCCGGCGCCACGCTCATCAAGTCGGTCACCCGCGGCTCGACGGAGATCGCCAAGAACGGCCGGCTCGTGCTGATCCGCCAGCCCGAGATCGAGGACGAGGACCAGGGCTCGGTGAAGACCGAGCGCTTCGAGGGTGCCATCGACAAGGTCACCGTCGAACAGGAGGGCCCGGTCCGCGCGGTCGTCCGCATCGACGGCAAGCACCGTAAGGGCAGCCGCAGTTGGCTGCCGTTCTCCATCCGTCTCTACTTCTACGCGGGCGCCGAGTCCTTCCGCATGGTGCACACCATCACCTTCGACGGCACCCAGGAGCCGGGCAAGGCCAGCGGTGACTTCATCCGCGGCATCGGCGTCCGCTTCACCGTGCCGATGCGGGACCAGTCGTACGACCGCCACATCCGCATCGGCGGCGACGGCACCGGCCTGCTGCGCGAGGCCGTCAAGGGCATCACCGGTCTGCGTCGCGACCCGGGCGCGGCCGTGCAGGCGGCTCAGTACGCGGGCCAGAAGCTGCCCGACCCCTCCACCTGGGACCAGCGGGTCACCACCCGGCTCCAGTACATCCCCGAGTGGGGCGACTACACCCTCTCCCAGCTCTCCGCCGACGGCTTCGGTCTGCGCAAGCGCACGAAGAAGGGCCACGGCTGGATCGGCGCCGGCGGCGGCAAGCGCGCCTCCGGCTTCGGATACGTCGGCGGGGCGAGCGGCGGATTCTCCTTCGGCCTGCGGGACTTCTGGGAGAAGTTCCCGGCCCAGCTCGACATCCGCGACGCCCAGACCGACGAGGCCGAGGTCACCCTCTGGCTCTGGTCGCCCGAGGCACAGCCCATGGACCTGCGCTTCTACCACGACGGCATGGGCCAGGACACGTTCGCCGAACAGCTCGAAGGCCTCAACATCACCTACGAGGACTACGAGCCGGAGTTCGGCACCCCCTACGGCATCGCCCGCACCTCAGAACTCCTCTTCTGGGCCAACGAGTCGACCCCGAGCGCCGAGAAGCTCGCCGAACAGGTCGAGGCCGTACGGGTACTCCCGCAGCTCGCCGCCCCGCCCAAGCAGCTCATCAAGGCCGGCGTCTTCGGCCCGGGCCTCTACTCCGAGCCCGACCGGTCCACGCCCGCCAAGGCGAAGATCGAGGACCACCTCGACTTCCTCTTCACCTACTACAAGGACCAGGTGGACCAGCGCCGTTGGTACGGCTTCTGGGACTACGGCGACATCATGCACACGTACGACACCGTCCGGCACCAATGGCGGTACGACGTCGGCGGCTACGCCTGGGACAACTCCGAGCTGTCGCCGGACCTGTGGCTCTGGTTCGCCTACCTCCGCTCCGGCCGCTCGGACATCTTCCGGTTCGCCGAGGCGATGACCCGGCACACCGGAGAGGTCGACGTCTACCACCTGGGCCAGTGGGCCGGCCTCGGCACCCGGCACGGCGTGCAGCACTACGCCGACAGCGCCAAGCAGCAGCGCATCGCCAACACCACCTACCGCCGCTACTACTACTTCCTCACCGCCGACGAACGCGTCGGCGACCTCATGCACGCCAACGTCGACTCCGACGAGACCTTCCTCGTCCTCGACCCGATCCGCAAGATCCGCACCGAGCCGTACACCCCCGACCGGCACGCCCTGTCGGTCGGCTTCGGCACGGACTGGAGCGGTCTGGTGTCCGCCTGGCTGACCGAGTGGGAACGCAAGGGCCCCAAGTGGGAGAAGGCCAAGGCGCGCATCCTGTCGACCATGGAGACCATCGCCGCCCAGCCCAACGGATTCGTGCAGGGCACCGGCCTCTACGACCTCGACACGGGCAAGTTCGCCGTGGCCGACAAGCCGGTGGTCGGCGTCTCGCACCTGTCCGCCGTCTTCGGCCTCAACGAACTGTGCGCCGAACTCATCGACCTCGTCGACCTGCCGAAGTTCAACGAGGCCTACTTCGACTACTGCCGCTACTTCAACGCCACCAAGGCCGAGCAGGCGGCGCGCTACGGCACCAACTTCGGCAGCCTGCTGCTCTTCCAGGGCCACTCGCGTCTCGACGCCTACGCGGCCGTACAGACCGGGGACGAGAAGCTCGCCAAGCGCGCGTGGGACAAGTTCTACAACTCCGACGGCTACAAGGAGTCGGCCCCCTGGAAGACGGAGGAGCTGAGCGGTCCCGCCGCACTGGTCCCGGGCAGTGAGGCGGCCTGGGTGTCCACGAACGACACCGCGCTCTACGGCCTCGCCGCCATCGAGAACCTGGCGCTGCTGGGCGACAAGATGCCGTAGCCGACGGCTAGTTCATCTTCCCCAGGACCTCCCGCACCCGCCGGACATCCCGGATCCGCTGCTCGTACGTCGCACCGAGTGCGAGCAGCAGCAGTCCGGCGAGGGCGGGAGGTACCCAGCGGGGGAGTGCGCCGGTCACCTGCACGAGATACGGGGCCAGTTCGTGCAGCGCGACCAGGGCGAGCACCGAGCCGCCCAGCAGCAGCGGCGCCTGGAGGTGGTGCCGGGCGCCCAGCAGGGTGACCAGCAGCGCCGCCGAACCCAGCAGCAGCGGGCGCGTCCAGTGCGCGTCGCCCCAGGACGCGACCAGGCTCGGCACGAGGGTGGCGGCGAGTCCGGGGCCGTACGCCGTCCAGGACGATGTCCGCGGGTCGCGGTGCCGGCGCAGGGCCCCGACGAGCAGCGCCGGGACGCTGACCGGGAGGGTGTAGGCCTCCGGCGTTCCGACGTCCCAGGACGCCAGGCGTACCCAGGTGGCCAGCACGAACAGGGCGGTGGCGGCGTAGCCGACGGGGCGGCGGTCGAAACGGAGCGCCGTGCCCGCCGCGATGACTCCGCACAGGGCCAGCACCAGGGCGAGCAGGGGCGGGTCGCTGAGGGCGAGGCCCATCGCGAGCAGGGCGGTGGCGGCTCCCGCCACCTCGACCGGCACGGTCGAGCGCGAGCCCGCCCGCGCTGCGACCAGGGCCGCGACCATCGGCACGGTCAGGACGAGCAGTGCGGTGTGCGACGGCCGCCAGTGCGCGGCGGCGCCGGTCGCACAGGCGAGTGCGGCGGCGTAGGCGAGCGCGGCCGGGGCGGTGACGGGGGCGAGGCGGGAACGCCAGGCGACCAGCGCGCACACTGCCGTGAGTGCGGCGAGCACGGCCAGGGTCGCCGTCTGCGAGGCGAGGGAGAGGAAGGCGAGACCGAGGGAGGTCACCAGGGCGAGGACGAGAGCGGTGAGCTGCGCGGGCGTTCCCTCCTGAGCGATGCCGGCGGGCGCGGCTCGGTGTCCGTACGCCGCCACCGCGAGGGCTCCGGCCGCCGTGGCTCCCTGAGCCGACAGGCCTGCTGAGTAAGGCAGTTCGAGGACAGCCGGAAGGCTGAGCGCCGCCGCCCACGTCAGGCCCAGCGCGCCGGTGAGGGCCTGAGGCCGCCAGGTCGCCTCACGGACCGCCAGCACGAGCACGGCCGCGACCGCCACCAGGACGACAGGGACCGTCGCCATGTGGGATGGCCAGGGTGCGTCGACCGTCACCGCCGCACGAGCGTCCGACGGCGCCCCGGTCCACGCGCGCGACGCCCACCCGACCGGGCCCAGCAGCGCGACACCGACGACGGGCACCGCCCACAGCACGGCCAACGCCTGTACGGCAGTCGAGGCCCGGACGAGGCCCCCGCGTACCTCATCCGGCAACCGCCCGGCCCGCACCGCCGCCAACAGGGCGATCCCGAACGCCAGATGAACCGGAACCGTCCACACCTCGGGCAGCACGGAGCGCGCCGCACCGCCGAGCGCGGCGACCGTGAGCAGCCCCGAGGTGAGGGCGAGGCCGACGGCTCGCTTCTCGCCCTGGCCCCGCCATGCGGCACCCAGCGCGATCACGGCCGCGAAGAGTAGGAGCGCCGCCGCACGGGCGACGGCGCTCAGGCCGGTGGCCGTCCACGACAGCCAACCGGCGGCCAGTACGCCCCAGGCGCCCATGCCGTACGCGCCGACAGCGGCGACGACCCGCACGGAGCGGTCGGTCGTCCGGAGCGCCACGCCCACGTCGAACGCGGCCGTCACCAGCAGCGCGGTCGTGATCCCGTACGGCACGGCGTCGGCGGCCGGCGCCCAGAGCAGGAGCGGCAGTTGGGCCGAGACCAGCGCGGCGGGACGGGGCAGACGAAGCTCCGCCGTACCGGGCAGCAGGCTGTACGCCGCCCATACCCCCGCGAGCACCGCCGCCGCGACCGCCGCGTACCCGGTGCCGTCCACTCCCGCGAAGGCGACCTCGTGCAGCGCGTAGGCGTCCAGGACCGTCAGTGCGAGACCGAGGCCCGCCACCGACTCGGCCGTCGACCGCAACCCCCGCTTGTGCAGCACCGCAGGAGCGGCGAGCGCGGCCAGCGTGACGGCCGCGAGCACCACGGCCCGACCGGTGATGCCCAGGTGACCCCAGCTGACCAGCGTGAACACCATCGCCGCGATGGTGAGCAGGACGCCGCCGAGCAGGAGGAGCAGGTTCTGTACGCCGGGGGCGGCGGCCTCCGGTCGGGGCGGTGCGACCGGGGTCGGTGGTGCGACCGGGGCCGGCCGCGCCTTGTTCAGGGTGGCGATCAGCCAGGCGCGACGGGCCAGCAACTGTGCTCGTCGGGCATCCAGGTGCCACAGCTCGGCATCGAGGAGCCGCAACTCCTCGGCCGGGGGCGGGATGTGCGTCATACTGTGGAGTGTGGTCTGCGTCACGCCGTACGGCATGAGTGTGCATACTCAGGACGTACTCAGATATGTGCCCGTTGTGAAGGGGCAGACTCCGCATATGGACTGGACGCACTATCGCTTCCGCAGCCTGTGGCCCCTGCCCGCGCCGCCCGCCACCGTGTACGACGCCCTGGAGCGGGCCGAGGACTACCCGCGCTGGTGGCGCCAGGTGCGCGAAGTGAACCGCATCGACGAGACGAGCGGAGTGGTCGTGATCCGCTCCGTCCTCCCGTACGACCTGACCTTCACCGCCCGTGAAGTGCGGCGCGATCCGCAGGCCGGGGTCCTGGAGATCGCCATGTCCGGCGACCTCGACGGCTGGGCCCGCTGGACGATCACCCCGGACGGCAGGGGCAGCCTCGCCCGCTACGAGCAGGTGGTCGACGTGAAAAAGCCGCTGCTCAGGAGGTTCGCCGTACCGGGACGGCCGGTCTTCCGCACCAACCACTGGCTGATGATGCGGGCCGGGCGGAGAGGGCTCGTGGGCTACCTGGAAGCGGTTTGAAGGAAACCCGCTGGGACCTGTATTGTTCAGTCCGTTCCCGGGCGATTAGCTCAGTGGGAGAGCGCTTCGTTCACACCGAAGAGGTCACTGGTTCGAACCCAGTATCGCCCACCGGGAGAGGCCGGTCCGCCGTAGCGGACCGGTCTTCTTGCTTTTACGCGCTTGCTTTTGGCGTGCTTGCTGTTACGCGCTTGCCTTTACGCCGCTGCCGCCGGCAGCTCCGGACGCAGCGGCCACGCCGGGTCCACCGCCTCCTCGCTGCCACTGCGCGCGAACCACGCCTGTAGGCCCCGCGCCTGCGCCGCGTGCCACACCGCCTGAAGGGTGTGCAGTTCGGCCGGGGACAGCCGCTCCAGCCGCACCGCGAAACGGTGCCCCACCGCCCGTACGACGTCCAGCGCGGCCAGTGCGTCGGCCGCCGCGTCGTGCGCGCCCTCCAGTGGGACGCCGTAGTGCGCGCACAGGTCGGTGAGCGTGCGGCGGCCCTTGCGGTAGCGGTCCAGGTGCTTGTCCAGGACCCACGGATCCAGCACCAACAGCGGGCTCGACTCAAACCAGCGGTCCAGGGACGAGGCGCGATGGCGGCGCAACTCGCGGTCCAGCAGCGTCAGATCGAACGGCGCGTTCATCACCACCAGCGGACGGCCCGCCACGGCCTGCTCCGCCAGCTGTTCGGCTATCTCGTACATCACCGGAGCCGGCCAGCGGCCGTTCAGCCGCAGATGCTCCTCCGTCAGCCCGTGCACCGCCGTCGCCCCTTCGGGCACCGGCACACCCGGGTTCACCAGCCAGCGGCTCACCCGCGGCCGAGTGCCCGGGGCGTCCTGCACGACGACTGCGGCCGACACGATCCGGTCGGCCTCCACGTCCACGCCCGTGGTCTCGGTGTCGAAGGCGGCCAGAGGCCCTTCGTACCAGCACGTCATACCTACTCAACCCCTCGTTCACCCACGGCAGCTGACGCACCGTCTTCTGCCCATTTGGTGATACCCGGGCTGTTTGCGCCGTACGCCGGGAGGACACAACAGGAGTACGGGTCTTTGCAGTTCAGCGGCCCGACGCTGGAATCACTCGGCCCGGTGCGGGCATTTCACTTGGCTTGGAAGGCTGTTGGTCATGGCGATAGCGCAGCCCGAGCGGGGCGGGCTGCTGCCCGAACGAACGGGCCCCCATCGCGGCACACTCGCCACCACCGCCTGCATGGAGACATTGCAGGTGGGCTACCTTCACGCGGTCGCGGCGGCCGCGGGCTGTTCGCTGTCCCAGCCATTTCCCGACAACGGCATCGACTGGCACGTCAGCCACAGCGCACCCGGACACACCGTCGACGACGAGGTGACCATCAAGGTGCAGCTCAAGTGCACGTACCAGATCCCGCCGAACCCTCCCGGCCGTCACTTCTCCTTCACGCTCGACAACGATCACCTGCGCAAGCTCGCCCGCACCCCGGTCTCGGTGCACAAGATCCTCGTGGTGATGCTCGTCCCGAGATCCCCGGACGACTGGCTCCGCGCCAGCCACGACCGGCTCGACCTGAGGCACTGCTGCTACTGGGTCAACCTCGCCGGTCAGCCCATCACCGGCCGGAACCGCACCACCGTGCGAATACCGACCTCGCGCATCTTCGACGACCGGGCGCTCTGCGAGATCATGACGCGGGTCGGGACAGGAGGCAGACCATGACGCACCGCCCCCTGCACGAGCCACTGCGGCCGGTACGCCCGCACCCCGAGGCCCAGTGGGAGCGCCCGCCGGCACCCGCCGAGGTCGACCCCGCCGTCCTCGGCGCCCTGCTGCACCGGCACGGCTGGCAGCGGCGCGGCGGCGCCGCCGGACGCTACGGCCGCTGGACCCCACCCGGACCGGGCGGCGGCGGGACGAGCCTGCTCGTGCCCGAGAGCCGCGCCTTCCCCGACAGCGACGACCTGCTCGGCGAAGCGCTCCTGGCGCTGTCCCGCAGCGGCACGCCCTCCGCGCGCGAGGTACTGGTCTCCCTCGCCGTGCCCAGCGACGAGATCCGCTGGTGGCGCGACGTCCCGACCGGGCCGGCCGGGGCCGCCTCCTGGATGGTCGAGGAGCGACTGCGCTCGGCCGCCCGCCAGACGCTGCTCGCCGGAGCACTCGCCACGCGCGCGCGTGCCGGTTACTACGGCGCCCGGTACCGCCGCTCCGCCGCCGCGTCCCTGGAGAACGTCCTCGTCGGCTCCGCGGCCGGCGGCCACCGCCTCACCGCCTTCGTGCCCGTCAGCACCGGCCGCCCGCTCGCCGTATGCCTGCACCAGGCCCTGTACGCCGCCCGCGAGGCCATCGACTACCAGCGGGCCACCGGCGGCATGGACGCCTTCGACGCCGCAGTCGAGGCGGGCGTCAGCCGCGAACTCACCGAGGCGCTGATCGCCCTCGTGCGCGGTACGGAGGGGGCGCGCGTCGCCGTCGAATGGGCACCGGCCGCCGGCGTGCCCGAGGGCTGCGCGGCACGCGCCGAGGCGGTCGAGTTCTCGCCCGGCGACCTGCCCGTGCTGCGCGAGGCCGGTACCCGCTATCTGCGGGGGGAGCCCTCCATGCCGGTGCGGATCACGGGCGCGGTGGTACGGATGCGCAGGTCGGGGCCGCGCGGCGAGGGCACCGTACGGCTGCGCGTGATCGCGGGCGCCGAGGTCCCGCACATACGCCTGACGCTGGACGAGGAGTCGTACCGGATAGCCGGGCACGCGCACCTCGTCGGGCTGCCGGTGCGGGTGCACGGGCGGCTGGAGAGCCGGGGCGGGTTCCGCAAGCTGACCGGGGCCCGTGGGGTCGTGCCCGTGGAGGTCGACGAGGCCGAGCGGGACCGGTTGATGAAGTCCTTGCAGGAGACCGCGGAGATCACGGCCTTCTTCGAGGAGGCCTGTGGCGGGGACGGCTGCGACTGAGGCCCCTTGGGGGGCGTCGGTATCCGTTTCGCGGTCGGCGGCCCGGGGTCGGTACGATCCCGTCATGCGCGCGCTCACGGTATGGCGCCGCATCCCCCTTCAGTCAGGAGAGACCGGTGTCAGACGTCCGTGTGATCATCCAACGCGATTCCGAGCGGGACGAACGCGTGGTGACGACGGGCACTACGGCCGCCGACCTCTTCGCCGGCGAGCGCTCGATCATCGCCGCCCGCGTGGGTGGCGAGCTCAAGGACCTCGCGTACGCGCCCGCCGAGGGCGAGGTCGTGGAGCCGGTGGAGATCTCCTCCGAGGACGGCCTGAACATCCTGCGCCACTCCACCGCGCACGTCATGGCGCAGGCCGTGCAGGAACTGTTCCCCGAGGCCAAGCTGGGCATCGGCCCGCCGGTGAAGGACGGCTTCTACTACGACTTCGACGTCGAGAAGCCGTTCACGCCCGAGGATCTCAAGGCCGTCGAGAAGAAGATGCAGGAGATCCAGAAGCGCGGCCAGCGCTTCTCGCGCCGCGTGGTGACCGACGAGGCCGCCCGCGCGGAGCTGTCCGACGAGCCGTACAAGCTGGAGCTGATCGGCCTCAAGGGCGCGGCGTCCAGCGACGACGGCGCGGACGTCGAGGTCGGCGCCGGCGAGCTGACGATCTACGACAACCTGGACGCCAAGACCGGCGACCTGTGCTGGAAGGACCTCTGCCGCGGTCCCCACCTGCCGTCGACCCGTGCGATCCCGGCGTTCAAGCTGATGCGCAACGCGGCCGCCTACTGGCGCGGCAGCGAGAAGAACCCGATGCTCCAGCGCATCTACGGCACGGCCTGGCCGACCAAGGACGAGCTGAAGGCGCACCTCGACTTCCTCGCCGAGGCCGAGAAGCGCGACCACCGCAAGCTGGGCAGCGAGCTGGACCTGTTCTCCATCCCGGAGCAGATCGGCTCCGGCCTCGCGGTCTTCCACCCCAAGGGCGGCATCGTCCGCCGGGTCATGGAGGACTACTCGCGCCGCCGCCACGAGGAGGAGGGCTACGAGTTCGTCTACACCCCGCACGCGACGAAGGGGAAGCTCTTCGAGACCTCGGGCCACCTGGACTGGTACGCCGACGGCATGTACCCGCCCATGCAGCTCGACGAGGGCGTGGACTACTACCTCAAGCCCATGAACTGCCCGATGCACAACCTGATCTTCGACGCGCGTGGTCGTTCGTATCGTGAACTGCCGCTGCGGCTCTTCGAGTTCGGGACCGTGTACCGGTACGAGAAGTCGGGCGTCGTGCACGGGCTGACCCGGGCCCGCGGCTTCACCCAGGACGACGCGCACATCTACTGCACGCGTGAGCAGATGGCCGAGGAGCTCGACAAGACGCTCACCTTCGTCCTCGGGCTGCTGCGGGACTACGGTCTGACCGACTTCTACCTGGAGCTGTCGACCAAGGACCCGGAGAAGTTCGTCGGCTCCGACGACGCCTGGGAGGAGGCCACGGAGACCCTCCGCCAGGTCGCCGAGAAGCAGGGGCTGCCTCTCGTGCCGGACCCGGGCGGCGCCGCCTTCTACGGCCCGAAGATCTCCGTCCAGACCAAGGACGCCATCGGCCGCACCTGGCAGATGTCGACCATCCAGCTCGACTTCAACCTGCCGGAGCGGTTCGAGCTGGAGTACACCTCGCCCGACGGCTCCAAGCAGCGGCCGGTCATGATCCACCGGGCGTTGTTCGGGAGCATCGAGCGGTTCTTCGCGGTGCTGCTCGAGCACTACGCGGGTGCCTTCCCGGCGTGGCTGGCTCCGGTGCAGGCGGTCGGTATCCCGGTGGGCGACGCGCATGTGGAGTACCTGGAGAAGTTCGCCGCTGAGGCGAAGAAGAAGGGGCTGCGGGTCGAGGTGGACTCGTCGTCGGACCGGATGCAGAAGAAGATCCGTAACTCTCAGAAGCAGAAGGTCCCGTTCATGATCATCGTCGGGGACGACGACATGAACGCGGGCACGGTGTCGTTCCGGTACCGCGATGGATCGCAGGAGAACGGAATCCCACGCGACGAAGCGATGGCGAAGCTCGTTGACGTGGTGGAGCGTCGCGTTCAGGTGTGACGTGGTCCCCGCCGCTGCGGGGCAGGTGGCCCCCGGGTTCCTACCCGGGGGCCTTTCCTGACCCGTGACCGGACGCCATATGCTTCACGCATGACGAGTGAGCCGGAGCAGCAGTGGGGAGTGGGGACCCAGGACGCGTTCCAGCGCCTGTGGACGCCCCATCGGATGGCCTACATCCAGGGCGAGAACAAGCCGACCGGCCCCGGTGCCGACGACGGCTGCCCCTTCTGCTCCATCCCGGCCAAGTCCGACGAGGACGGGCTGGTCATCAGGCGCGGCGAGCAGGTCTACGCGGTGCTCAACCTGTACCCGTACAACGGTGGCCATCTCATGGTCGTGCCCTACCGTCACGTGGCGGACTACACGGACCTCACGGACCCGGAGACGGTGGAGCTCGCCGCTTTGACCAAGCAGGCCATGACGGCCCTGCGCACCGCCTCCGGCGCCCACGGCTTCAACATCGGCATGAACCAGGGTTCCGTGGCCGGCGCGGGTATCGCCGCCCACCTCCACCAGCACATCGTCCCGCGCTGGGGCGGCGACACGAACTTCATGCCGGTGGTCGGTCACACGAGGGTGCTGCCGCAGCTGCTGGCGGATACCCGGAAGATGCTGGCGGAGGCCTGGCCGACGAGCTGATCCGACGGGCTGATCCGAGGGGCGCCGGGGGCCGTGTGCCCCCGTTGCGCCGCGCCCCCTGGACCTACGCGTCGTACAGGTCGGCCTTCCTGGGCGTCGGGTCCTGCACGGCCGTGCTGAGGAACGACGACCGGTTGCCGAACTTCTCCGTGTCCACGCCGTTCTCCTTGAGCACCCGGATCGCCGCGGCGTGCACCACTCGCAGCACCGGTGTCGCGGCGCGCAGCGCGTCGTCGGCCATGAACCGGTGCCGCCAGGGCCGGTCCGCCCACACGTGCCGCATTCCGAACGGCTCGGGCAGCGCGAGCCCGCCGCCGAGCCAGTTCAGCAGCGGCGGATACCAGGTCAGCGGCGCCCGCGCGGTGAGGCGGACCACCTCGTCCGCGTCGACCAGCGGAAGCTTCACCTTCCGGGTCTCCCAGAACTTGAGCGACTTCTGGACTTCCTTCTCCTTGGCCGCCGGCTTCGAGGTGAACAGCCCGTGCACCGGTCCCAGCGCATGACCGGTCACCTCGATGCGCAGGGTCTCGTGCAGCACGGTCACCGTGATCATCATCGTGATGACCAGCTGTCCGTCCCACAGAGTCCACTGCACGCCCAGGTAGTGCCGGTCACCGGCGCCGAACTGCTGCTTGTTGCAGATGTCCTGTATGGCATGCGACTTGACCTGGTACGCCTCGACGTCCGTGCCTTCCGGCCGGGACACCTCCTTCGCGTTCTCCGCGATGGGCGTGACGACCCAGTGCCGTACGGACGGCTTGGGGAAGCCGCCGGTGTTGATCGTGTTCCGCTCCAGCATGCGCAGCTGGTCGTGGATCGAGCGTATGACGTCCCAGCTGCGGAAGGGGTGGATCTCCCGGGTGGGGTCGGCCGAGACGAGGTCCTCGGCGAGCTGCCAGCTGCCCCAGCGGGTGCCCATGCCGAGTATGCCCTTGGGTCCGGCGTAGAACACGGAGTTGGACTGCTGCTCGGCGCTGAGCTTGGCGAGGGACTGGCGCAGTTGTTCGGCCGCGGTTTCGCGGGGGCTGCTCGGTACCGCCTCGGGCACCTTGGCCCCGACGCTGCTGCCGGAGAGCAGGCTGTCCCAGCGCTCCCGCAGGTCGGCCGCCGTGCGCTCGCAGATCTGTTTGGCCCAGAACCAGCCGACCACGGGAAGGACGACCGCCGCGCGCGCGTACCAGGCCCAGAATCCCGTGAAGGGCATGCGGATCAGGAAGAGCACGGCGAGGGCGCCCACCCCGACGAGCAGCGCGGTGGCGAGCGCGCCGGCCCGGCCGTTCTGCTTGGCGATGGTCGTGCGGATCTGGAAGACCAGCAGCCAGACGAGGAGCCCGGGCAGGAACAGCAGACCGCACAGCACCATGACGATGCTCAGCAGGTTGTCGCGGTCCCTGCGGATGTTGTTCGCCGCGAGGCAGTGCTCGACCACGACCTGCGGCTCGGCGCCGAAGGACTGGATGAGCGGCTTGCGGCCGCCGCCCAGCATGCGGGCGACGACGGCCCCGGAGAAGGCCTCGCCCAGGTTGGGCCGGAAGATCCGCGCCCATTTGCGGCCGTCCTTGACGGTCGATTCGTGCCACTCGTTGTTCGCGTTGAGGATGTCCTTGACGTCGTTGTCCCGGTAGGCCGCCGAGGCCAGCGCGAACGTCGGCGTCTGGCCTTCGTCGCCCATGCGTGGCACCTGCGGACCGAAGAAGTTCGCGTAACCGCTCTCAACGGTCATTCCCGCCCCCGATCGCCGCAAGTCTTGCTCCTGCGGCCTTCCCGACTTCCGTGCTTCGCACACCTGTTGATCAGGTCATCAGCGTATCCGCAGGCACTGACATTAGCCGGTGGACGGCCGAAGCCGTCCACCGAGGCGGAGGGGAGCCTTCCGCAAAAGCCACTTGTCGGGTGCCCGGCGCCAACTACGAGGCGTCGCGCATCTCTTCACGGAGCCTTTCCGCGATCTGCGGGGGCATCGGTTCGTGTCGTGCGTAGGAGCGGTTGAAGCGTGCGGTGCCGTGCGACAGGGAGCGCAGATCGACGGCGTACCGGCCGATCTCGATCTCGGGTACCTCGGCCCGCACCAACGTCCGTCCGTTGCTGGTCTGTTCCGTGCCGAGGACCCGGCCGCGGCGCCCGGACAGGTCGCTCATCACCGCGCCCACGTAGTCGTCGCCGACCAGGACGCTCACCTCGGCGACCGGCTCCAGCAGGTGGATCCGCGCGTCGGCCGCGGCTTCCCGCAGCGCCAGCGCGCCGGCCGTCTGGAACGCGGCGTCCGAGGAGTCCACGGAGTGCGCCTTGCCGTCCAGCAGTGTGACCCGGATGTCGATGAGCGGATAGCCCGCCGCAACTCCCCTGGCGGCCTGGGCCCTTACGCCCTTCTCGACGGACGGGATGAACTGGCGGGGCACCGCGCCGCCGACGACCTTGTCGACGAACTCGATGCCCGAGCCGCCCGGCAGCGGCTCCACCTCGATCTCGCAGATGGCGTACTGCCCGTGCCCGCCGGACTGCTTCACGTGGCGGCCGCGGCCCGCCGACTTGGCGGCGAACGTCTCCCGGAGGGAGACCTTGTGCGGTACGACGTCGACCTGGACGCCGTACCGGTTGCGCAGGCGTTCCAGCGCGACGTCGGCGTGTGCCTCGCCCAGGCACCACAGCACCACCTGGTGGGTGTCCTGGTTCTGTTCGAGCCGCATGGTCGGGTCCTCGGCGACCAGCCGGGACAGGCCCTGGGAGAGCTTGTCCTCGTCCGCCTTGCTGTGCGCATGGATGGCGAGCGGCAGCAGCGGATCGGGCATCTCCCACGGCTCCATGAGCAGGGGGTCGTCCTTGGCCGAGAGCGTGTCCCCGGTCTCCGCGCGGCTCAGCTTCGCCACGGACGCGAGGTCGCCGGCGATGCAGTGGGTGAGCACCCGCTGCTGCTTGCCGAAGGGCGCGGACAGGGCGCCGATCCGCTCGTCGACGTCGTGATCCTCGTGCCCGCGGTCGGCGAGACCGTGCCCGGACACGTGCACGGTCTCGTCCGGGTGCAGCGTGCCGGAGAAGACCCGTACCAGGGAGACGCGGCCGACGTAGGGGTCGGACGACGTTTTCACGACCTCCGCGACCAGTGGTCCGTCCTTGTCGCACAGTTTCAGCTCGCGCGGTTTGCCGTCGACGGTGGTGACCTTGGGTGCCTCGCGCTCCAGCGGGGTCGGGAAGCCACGCGTGACCAGTTCCAGCAGTTCGAGCGTGCCGAGCCCCTGCCGGGCGCCCTCGGCCGCGGGGGCGGCGGCCAGGACCGGGAAGAAGACCCCGCGCGCGACGGCCCGTTCCAGGTCCTCCACCAGCGTCTTGAAGTCGATCGGCTCGCCGCCGAGGTACCGGTCCATGAGGGTCTCGTCCTCGCTCTCCGAGATGATCCCCTCGATCAGCCGGTTGCGGGCGTCCTCGATCAGCGGCAGCTGGTCCTCGCCGGGCTCGGACTCCTTGCGTTCCCCGGTCGAGTAGTCGAACAGCTTCTGCGACAGCAGCCCGATCAGCCCGGTCACGGGCGCGTGCCCGTCCGGCGCCTGCGGGCCGTGCAGCGGCAGGTACAGCGGCAGTACGGCGTCGGGGTCGTCGCCGCCGAAGGCCTCGGCGCAGATCCGCGTCATTTCCTCGAAGTCCGCCCGGGCGGCCTCCAGGTGCGTGACGACGATGGCCCGCGGCATGCCGACGGCCGCGCACTCCTCCCACACCATGCGGGTCGAGCCGTCCACCCCGTCGGAGGCCGAGACGACGAAAAGGGCCGCGTCCGCCGCTCGCAGACCGGCCCTGAGTTCTCCGACGAAGTCGGCGTATCCGGGGGTGTCGAGAAGGTTGATCTTGTATCCGTCCCATTCGACGGGTACCAGGGAGAGCTGCACCGAGCGTTGCTGCCGGTGCTCGATCTCGTCGTAGTCGGAGACGGTGCCGCCGTCCTCCACGCGGCCCGCCCGGTTCACTGCTCCCGCCGTCAGCGCGAGAGCCTCCACCAATGTCGTCTTGCCCGATCCGGTGTGGCCGACCAGCACCACATTCCGTACGGACGCGGGGTGGTCGGCCGCCGTTGCCCTGCCGGCGGCTCCGGGGTGTGCGTTCGCCTTGTCGCCCATGGCCTTGCCTCCCGTGCACGGTGAGGTCTCTGTGGGCGCGGACATGCGGGATCCGCGTGCGGTGGCGGCTCCGGCGACGCCCGCGGTGTCCTTCGAGCTTTCCACTCCCGTCACGGTGCGTCCATACGGAGGACGGGATCGCGCCACTGGACCTCGACGGCGGTGCCACTGGCCCTTGAGGGCGGCGCGACCGCGCCGTGACCGGGATGGCGTCAGGCCGTGACCCGGGCTGACGGTGCCCGGCCGTCGTCCACGCGCGCGCGTGGCTACGATGGGCCAGCCGGTGGTCAGCAGGGGCCGCTCGGCCACACCGACCCTCGGGAAGGCCATGCTGAACAAGTACGCGCGTGCATTCTTCACGCGTGTTCTCACACCGTTCGCCGCGTTTCTCATCCGGCGGGGCGTCAGCCCCGACACGGTCACGCTGCTCGGCACCGCCGGCGTGGTCGCGGGCGCGCTGGTCTTCTATCCCATGGGTGAGTTCTTCTGGGGCACGGTCGTGATCACGCTGTTCGTGTTCTCCGACCTCGTCGACGGCAACATGGCCCGCCAGCTGGGCCGCACCAGCCGCTGGGGCGCCTTCCTGGACTCCACGCTCGACCGGGTCGCCGACGGCGCCATCTTCGGCGGCTTCGCCCTCTGGTACGCGGGCAGCGGCGACGACAACGTCCTGTGCGCCGTCTCGATCTTCTGTCTGGCCAGCGGCCAGGTGGTGTCGTACACGAAGGCCCGTGGCGAATCGATCGGCCTGCCGGTCGCCGTCAACGGGCTCGTCGAGCGGGCCGAGCGGCTGGTGATCGCCCTGGTCCTGGCCGGGCTGGCGGGGCTGCACAAGTTCGGCGTGCCGGGTATCCAGTACCTGCTGCCCGTCGCGCTGTGGATCGTCGCCGTCGGTAGCCTGGTCACGCTGATCCAGCGGGTCGTCACGGTCCGCCGGGAGTCCGCCGAGGCGGAGGCCGCGGCCGCTCAGGAGAAGCAGGGGAGCGAGGCGGCGAAGTGAGCGCTCAGGACCGGGTCACCGACGCGCTGTACGGCCTCGGCTGGGGCGTGGTGAAGAAGCTGCCCGAGCCGGTCGCCACGCGCCTGGGCGGGAGTATCGCCGACCTCGCCTGGAAGCGGCGCGGCAAGGGCGTGCGGCGGCTGGAGAGCAACTACGCGCGCGTGGTGCCCGACGCGTCCCCCGAGCGCCTGGCCGAGCTCTCGCGCGCGGGCATGCGGTCGTACCTGCGCTACTGGATGGAGTCCTTCCGGCTGCCGGCCTGGAGCGCCGAGCGCGTCAGGAACGGCTTCGATCCCAAGGACCTGCACCACCTCACCGACGGCCTCGCGGCCGGCAAGGGCGTCATCCTGGCGCTGCCCCACATGGCCAACTGGGACCTCGCCGGAGCCTGGGTCACCACCAGGCTGGACACGCCGTTCACCACCGTCGCCGAGCGCCTCAAGCCGGAGACGCTGTACGACCGTTTCGTCGCCTACCGCGAGGGCCTCGGCATGGAGGTCCTGCCGCACACCGGCGGCACCGCGTTCGGCACGCTGGCCCGGCGGCTGCGCGACGGCGGCCTGGTCTGCCTGGTCGCCGAACGGGACCTGTCCTCCTCCGGCGTCGAGGTCCAGTTCTTCGGCGAGGCCACCCGGATCCCGGCCGGCCCGGCGCTGCTCGCCCAGCAGACCGGGGCGCTGCTGCTGCCGGTGACGCTCTGGTACGACGACTCACCCGTCATGCGCGGCCGGGTGCATCCTCCGGTCGAGGTACCCGAGTCAGGTACGCGGGCCGAGAAGACGTCTGTCATGGCACAGGCGCTGGCCGATGCCTTCGCCGCGGGGATCGCCGACCATCCGGAGGACTGGCACATGCTCCAGCGCTTGTGGCTCAAGGACCTCGACTCCGCGCGTTCTCCCGCCGGGGGGACAGCGTGAGGATCGGCATCGTCTGCCCGTACTCCTGGGACGTGCCGGGCGGCGTCCAGTTCCACATCCGGGATCTGGCCGAGTACTTCATCCGCCTCGGGCACGAGGTGTCCGTGCTCGCCCCCGCCGACGACGAGACCCCACTGCCGCCGTACGTCGTCTCGGCCGGCCGCGCCGTGCCGGTGCCGTACAACGGCTCGGTGGCCCGCCTGAACTTCGGCTTCCTGAGCGCCGCCCGGGTACGCCGCTGGCTGCACGACGGCCACTTCGACGTCGTGCACATCCACGAGCCGACCTCGCCCTCGCTGGGCCTGCTGACCTGCTGGGCCGCGCAGGGACCGATCGTCGCCACCTTCCACACCTCGAACCCGCGCTCCCGGGCCATGATCGCCGCGTACTCGATCCTCCAGGCCGCCCTGGAGAAGATCAGCGCCCGGATCGCGGTGAGCGAGTACGCCCGGCGCACGCTCGTCGAACACCTCGGCGGCGACGCGGTGGTGATCCCGAACGGCGTCGATGTCGACTTCTTCGCCCGGGCCGAGCCCAGGCCCGAGTGGCAGGGCGAGACGATCGGCTTCGTCGGCCGTATCGACGAGCCTCGCAAGGGCCTGCCGGTGCTGATGAAGGCCCTGCCCAGGATCCTCGCCGCGCGCCCGCAGACCCGGCTGCTGGTGGCCGGCCGCGGTGACGAGGAGGAGGCCGTGGAGACGCTGCCCGAGGAGCTGCGCTCGCGCGTGGAGTTCCTCGGCATGGTCAGCGACGAGGACAAGGCCCGCTTCCTGCGCAGCGTCGACCTGTACGTCGCCCCCAACACCGGCGGCGAGAGCTTCGGGATCATCCTCGTCGAGGCGATGTCGGCGGGCGCCCCGGTGCTGGCCTCGGACCTGGACGCCTTCGCCCAGGTGCTGGACCAGGGCGCGGCGGGCGAGTTGTTCGCCAACGAGGACGCGGACGCGCTCGCCGAGGCGGCCCTGCGGCTGCTCGGGGACCCGGTGCGGCGCGAGGAGCTGCGGGAACGCGGCAGCGCGCACGTACGGCGGTTCGACTGGTCGACGGTCGGCGCGGACATCCTGTCCGTCTACGAGACGGTGACGGCGGGGGCGGCGGCGGTCGCCGCGGCCGAGGACCGGCCCCCGGGGCTGCGGGCGCGACTGGGGCTGGCGCGGGACTGAGGCCGCTGTCCGACGGGGTGGGGGTGAGGCCCCGTAGAGCTGATCCCGCACCCCGGTAACCTTGCCGCCCGTGACCGCAACCCTGATCTGGATCCTCGTCGCGCTCGTCGCGATCGGCCTGTACCTGAGCTGGACGGCGGGACGGTTGGACCGGCTGCACGCCCGGATCGACGCGGCGCGGGCCGCGCTGGACGCGCAACTGCTGCGCCGCGCCTCGGTGACCCAGGAACTGGCCACCTCCGGAGTGCTCGATCCGGCGGCGTCGATCGTCCTGTACGAGGCGGCGCACGCCGCCCGCCAGGCCGAGGAGGAACAGCGGGAGTTCGCCGAGAGCGAGCTGAGCCAGGCGCTGCGGGCCGTGTTCGCCGAGACGCAGCAGGTGGAGGCGGTACGGGAGGCGCCCGGGGGAGAGGCGGCGGCCCGTGAGCTGACCCAGGCGGTGCGCAGGGTGCCGATGGCCCGGCGCTTCCACAACGACGCCGTACGCGCGGCACGAGCCCTGCGCAGGCACCGCAAGGTGCGCTGGTTCCGGCTGGCGGGCCACGCGCCGTTCCCGCTGGCGTTCGAGATGGACGACGAGCCACCGGCGGCCTTGGCGGACCGTCCGGCATAGCCCCTGCTCGCGGGCCGTCGGCCGGAAAACGATCCACTGCCTCCTCATTGGCCCTTGATGTGGCCTGGTTCTTCCCGTTTCCTCAGTGATGCAGAGTGATGCAGAAACCCTTTTTCACTTCAGTGAGGTCACCCGTGTCCAGCACGCTTTCCGACAACCAGGCTCCCGAGACCGGCACCGCCCGCGTGAAGCGCGGCATGGCCGAGCAGCTCAAGGGCGGCGTGATCATGGACGTCGTCACGCCGGAGCAGGCGAAGATCGCCGAGGACGCGGGCGCCGTCGCCGTCATGGCCCTGGAGCGGGTCCCGGCCGACATCCGCAAGGACGGCGGCGTGGCCCGCATGTCCGACCCGGACATGATCGAGGGCATCATCGAGGCCGTCTCGATCCCGGTCATGGCCAAGTCCCGCATCGGCCACTTCGTCGAGGCCCAGGTCCTGCAGTCCCTCGGCGTCGACTACATCGACGAGTCCGAGGTCCTCACCCCGGCCGACGAGGTCAACCACTCCGACAAGTGGGCGTTCACCACCCCCTTCGTGTGTGGCGCCACCAACCTCGGCGAGGCCCTGCGCCGCATCGCCGAGGGCGCCGCGATGATCCGCTCCAAGGGCGAGGCAGGCACCGGCAACGTCGTCGAGGCCGTCCGCCACCTGCGCCAGATCAAGAACGAGATCGCCCGGCTGCGCGGCTACGACAACAACGAGCTGTACGCCGCCGCCAAGGACCTGCGGGCCCCGTACGAGCTGGTCAAGGAAGTCTCCCAGCTCGGCAAGCTCCCGGTCGTGCTGTTCTCCGCCGGCGGCGTGGCCACCCCCGCCGACGCCGCGCTCATGCGCCAGCTCGGCGCCGAGGGCGTCTTCGTCGGCTCCGGCATCTTCAAGTCCGGCGACCCGGCCAAGCGTGCCGCCGCCATCGTGAAGGCGACCACCTTCTACGACGACCCGAAGATCATCGCCGACGCGTCCCGCAACCTCGGCGAGGCCATGGTCGGCATCAACTGCGACACCCTCCCCGAGTCCGAGCGCTACGCCAACCGCGGCTGGTAAGTCGCCCCCTTAGGACTGCACTTACATGACCGACGCACCTGTCATAGGCGTCCTGGCCCTCCAGGGCGACGTACGGGAGCACCTCATCGCCCTGGCCGCGGCCGACGCCGTGGCCAGGCCGGTGCGACGCCCCGACGAACTCGCCGAGGTGGACGGCCTCGTCCTCCCCGGCGGCGAGTCCACGACCATCTCCAAGCTGGCCGTCCTCTTCGGCGTGATGGAGCCCCTCCGCGCGCGCGTGCGGGACGGCATGCCCGTCTACGGCACCTGCGCGGGCATGATCCTGCTCGCCGACAAGATCCTCGACCCGCGCTCGGGCCAGGAGACGATCGGCGGCATCGACATGATCGTGCGCCGCAACGCCTTCGGACGGCAGAACGAATCCTTCGAAGCGGCCGTCGACGTCCGGGGCATCGGGGGCGATCCTGTAGAAGGCGTCTTCATCCGTGCCCCCTGGGTCGAGTCCGTCGGCGCCGAGACCGAGGTACTGGCCGAGCACGACGGCCACATCGTGGCGGTCCGCCAAGGCAACGCGCTCGCCACGTCGTTCCACCCGGAGCTGACCGGCGACCACCGCGTGCACTCCCTGTTCGTCGACATGGTGCGCGCGTACCGGACGGCGTAGTCCTTGTAGGATCTCTGGGGTTCGTACAGAGATGGGTTACGCGAAGGAGACAGGCAGATGTCCGGCCACTCTAAATGGGCCACGACGAAGCACAAGAAGGCCGTGATCGACGCCAAGCGCGGCAAGCTCTTCGCGAAGCTGATCAAGAACATCGAGGTCGCGGCGCGGATGGGCGGCGTCGACCTCGACGGCAATCCGACTCTGTACGACGCCGTGCAGAAGGCGAAGAAGTCGTCGGTTCCCAACAAGAACATCGACTCCGCGATCAAGCGGGGTGGCGGTCTCGAGGCCGGTGGCGCCGACTACGAGACCATCATGTACGAGGGTTACGGCCCCAACGGCGTCGCGGTGCTCATCGAGTGCCTCACGGACAACCGCAACCGCGCCGCCTCCGACGTGCGCGTCGCCATGACCCGCAACGGCGGTTCCATGGCCGACCCGGGCTCGGTGTCGTACCTCTTCAACCGCAAGGGCGTCGTCATCGTCCCCAAGGGCGAGCTGGGTGAGGACGATGTCCTCGGCGCAGTCCTGGACGCGGGCGCCGAGGAGGTCAACGACCTGGGCGAGTCCTTCGAGATCATCTCCGAGGCAACTGACCTGGTCGCGGTCCGCACCGCCCTCCAGGACGCCGGGATCGACTACGACTCCGCCGACGCCAACTTCGTCCCGACCATGCAGGTCGAGCTGGACGAGGAGGGCGCCAAGAAGATCTTCAAGCTGATCGACGCACTCGAGGACAGCGACGACGTGCAGAACGTCTTCGCCAACTTCGATGTCAGCGACGAGATCATGGAGAAGGTCGACGCGTAACGCTGCCGCGAGCGGGGCGAGTTTCAAGCGGGCTGGTGGGACACGTCCTACCGGCCCGCCGTCGTTGTCGGTGGCACCCGATAGCCTGCACAAACAGGCGATCGAAGGAGGGGCTCGGTGCGGGTACTGGGTGTTGACCCCGGGTTGACCCGGTGCGGTGTCGGGGTGGTCGAAGGCGTCGCGGGCCGGCCCTTGACCATGCTCGGCGTCGGAGTCGTACGCACGCCCGCGGACGCCGAGTTGGGGCAGCGCCTCGTCGCCGTGGAGCAGGGCATCGAGCGGTGGCTGGACGAACACCGGCCCGAAATCGTCGCCGTGGAGCGGGTGTTCAGCCAGCACAACGTACAGACGGTGATGGGCACCGCCCAGGCCAGTGCCGTAGCGATGCTCTGTGCGGCCCGCCGCGGCATCCCCGTGGCCCTGCACACCCCCAGCGAGGTCAAGGCCGCCGTCACCGGCAGCGGTCGCGCCGACAAGGCCCAGGTCGGTGCCATGGTCACCCGCCTGCTGCGGCTCGACGCGCCGCCGAAACCCGCCGACGCCGCCGACGCCCTCGCGCTCGCCATCTGCCACATCTGGCGCGGCCCCGCCCAGAACCGACTCCAGCAGGCCGTCGCCCTGCACGCATCGAAAGGCCGTACGGCATGATCGCCTTTGTCAGCGGCAAGGTCGCCGCGCTCGCCCCCGACGCCGCGGTGATCGAGGTGGGGGGCGTCGGCATGGCGCTCCAGTGCACGCCGAACACGCTGTCCACACTCCGCATGGGACAGCCCGCCAAGCTCGCCACCTCCCTCGTCGTACGGGAGGACTCCCTCACCCTGTACGGCTTCGCGGACGACGACGAACGGCAGACCTTCGAACTGCTCCAGACCGCCAGCGGCGTCGGCCCCCGCCTGGCCCAGGCCATGCTGGCGGTGCACTCTCCGGACGCCCTGCGCCGGGCCGTCTCCACCGGCGACGAGAAGGCGCTCACCGCCGTCCCCGGCATCGGCAGGAAGGGCGCTCAGAAGCTGCTCCTGGAGTTCAAGGACCGCCTCGGCGAGCCGATCGGCACCCCCGCGATCGGCACACCGGTCACCGCCGGCTGGCGCGACCAGCTGCACGCCGCGCTGGTCGGCCTGGGGTACGCGACCCGTGAGGCCGACGAGGCCGTGTCCGCCGTGGCACCCCAGGCGGAGGCCGCGGGGGGCACGCCCCAGGTCGGGCAGCTGCTGAAGGCGGCCCTGCAGACCCTGAACCGCACCCGCTGAACCACCCGCGCCCTTACGAGACCCCGAGGCATCCATGAACTGGGACGACACGACGGACACCTCCGCCGCGGAGCGGCTGGTGGACTCTGTCGCCGACCGTGAGGACCAGGCCGTCGAGGCCGCCCTGCGCCCCAAGGACCTGGACGAGTTCATCGGCCAGGAGAAGGTCCGCGAACAGCTCGACCTCGTCCTGCGTGCCGCACGCGCGCGTGGCGCCACCGCTGACCATGTCCTGCTCTCCGGTGCCCCCGGCCTCGGCAAGACCACCCTGTCGATGATCATCGCGGCCGAGATGAACGCCCCGATCCGGATCACCAGCGGTCCCGCGATCCAGCACGCCGGCGATCTCGCCGCGATCCTCTCCTCCCTCCAGGAGGGCGAGGTCCTCTTCCTCGACGAGATCCACCGCATGTCCCGGCCCGCCGAGGAGATGCTCTACATGGCGATGGAGGACTACCGCGTCGACGTCATCGTCGGCAAGGGCCCCGGCGCCACCGCCATCCCGCTCGAACTGCCGCCCTTCACCCTGGTCGGCGCCACCACCCGCGCGGGCCTGCTGCCGCCCCCGCTGCGCGACCGGTTCGGCTTCACCGCGCACATGGAGTTCTACGAGCCCGTCGAGCTGGAGCGCGTCATCCACCGCTCGGCGAGTCTGCTGGACGTCGAGATCGAGGCCGACGGCGCCGCCGAGATCGCCGGCCGTTCCCGGGGCACGCCCCGTATCGCCAACCGCCTGCTGCGCCGCGTGCGCGACTACGCCCAGGTCAAGGCCGACGGCCTGATCACCAGGGAGATCGCCGGGGCGGCCCTGGCGGTCTACGAGGTCGACGCCCGGGGCCTGGACCGCCTCGACCGCGCGGTCCTGGAAGCCCTGCTCAAGCTGTTCGGCGGCGGCCCCGTCGGCCTGTCGACGCTCGCGGTCGCGGTGGGGGAGGAGCGTGAGACCGTGGAGGAGGTCGCCGAGCCCTTCCTCGTCCGCGAGGGCCTGCTCGCCCGTACCCCCCGCGGCCGGATCGGTACGCCCGCCGCATGGGCGCATCTCGGCCTCACCCCGCCCCGCTCGGCGGCCTCCGGAAACGGACAACAGGACTTGTTCGGGGCGTGACGGGGAACGGCAGTGGCCGGGCCAGGAACCCTGGTGCCATGCTGAGCGTTGTTCCTTGCGCGCGGACTCGCTTAGACTCCGCCGATGCCGCCTTCGTCGGCGGTATACATACCCCCAACCATCAGGCCGCTCACCATCGCGGTCGCGTGAAGGAAGTTCCGACCCGTGAGTCTCGTGACCCTCCTCCCGTTCATCGTGCTCATCGGGGCCATGTTCCTGATGACCCGCTCGGCCAAGAAGAAGCAACAGGCGGCCGCGCAAATGCGGAATGAAATGCAGCCCGGCAGTGGCGTCCGCACCATCGGGGGCATTTACGCGACGGTGAAGGAGGTCAATGAGGAGACGGTCCTCCTCGACGCCGGCCCGGGCGTCGACCTGCTGTTCGCCAAGAACTCCATCGGTGCCGTTCTCTCGGACGACGAGTACAACCGCATCGTCCACGGCATCGAGCACGACCTGAAGTCCGACCCCGACGTCATCCCGGACGACGCTTCCTCCCTCACCGAGACCGACGAAACCGACGAGCCCGCCGCCGACGCTTCCGCCGCTTCCGACGACAAGTCCGTCGACCTTGGTAAGAAGGACACGACCGAAAAGCCTGCCGACGCAGAGCCCGCAGAGGTCGCCGAGGCGAAGACGGACGACGAGCCGAAGAAGACCGACGGCGACTCCGAGGCGAAGTAGTCGCACTCCGGGGGGCGCGGGCAAGCTCCGCGCCCCCCGGGGCCTGCGCAGCTCGCACGGGATCGCGACACCACGTCATGGCCGCCCGTCCGCCGACCCGGCGCGAGGCGGCCCGAGAGGGAGTACGAGAAGGTGGCAGCACCTAAGAAGGGCCGGAGCGCGAGTGCCCAGAGCAAGCCAGGGCGCTCGCTGGTCCTCATCCTGATCGCCATCGTGGCGCTCACCGGAGGGATGTTCCTCTCCGGGCACACCACTCCGCGTCTCGGTATCGACCTGGCCGGTGGCACGAGCATCACGCTCCGGGCGGTCCCCGAGGCCGGCCAGGAATCCGCGATCAACAAGACCAACATGGACACCGCGGTCGACATCATGAACCGCCGTGTCAACGGTCTTGGCGTCTCGGAGGCCGAGGTTCAGACCCAGGGCGAGGCGAACATCATCGTCAACATCCCCAAGGGCACGAACTCCAAGGAGGCCCAGGACCAGGTCGGTACCACCGCCAAGCTCTACTTCCGGCCGGTCATCGCCACCGAGGTCTCCGGCGCCGCCGCGACGGCCAGCCCGTCGCCGAGCGCCTCCGGCAGCCCCACCGGCAAGCCCACGGACTCCGCGGACAAGGCGACCTCGTCCTCGTCTCCCCCCAGCTCCGGCACCCCGTCGGCTACCCCCACCTCGCAGGGCCGCGCGGTCACCGACGCCCTCAAGGCCGACCCCACGCCGTCCACGAGCGCCTCGGCCTCCGCCAGCGCCTCGCCGTCCGCCGGCGGCACCGACGACGCGACCGCCAAGCTCCAGGCCCAGTACGCCGCACTGGACTGCACCAAGCCGGCGGTCCGGGCCGATGCAGGCAAGGGCGCCAAGCCCACCGACACGACCGTTGCCTGCGGCCAGAACTCGCAGGGTCAGTGGCAGAAGTACGTGCTGGGTCCCGCCGCGGTCGACGGCACCGACGTCGACGAGGCGAGTGCCGTCTTCAACACGACGACCGCCGCCGGCTGGACCGTCACCATGAAGTTCACGGGCAGTGGCTCCAAGAAGTTCGCGGACATCACCGGCCAGCTTGCCAAGAACCAGTCCCCGCAGAACCAGTTCGCCATCGTCCTGGACGGCGAGGTCGTCTCCGACCCCTTCGTCAACCAGGCGCTGACCGGCGGCAACGCGGAGATCTCCGGCAGCTTCAACCAGGAGGAGGCCCAGAGCCTCGCCAACATGCTGTCGTACGGTGCGCTGCCGCTGACCTTCAAGGAGGACAGCGTCACCACGGTGACCGCCGCGCTCGGCGGTGAGCAGCTCCAGGCCGGTCTGATCGCCGGCGCGATCGGCCTCGCCCTGGTGGTCCTCTACCTGGTGGTGTACTACCGCGGCCTGTCGCTCATCGCCGTCGCCTCGCTGCTGGTCTCCGCCGCCCTCACCTACGTGATCATGTCGCTGCTCGGCCCGGCCATCGGTTTCGCGCTGAACCTGCCGGCCGTGTGCGGTGCCATCGTCGCGATCGGTATCACAGCGGACTCGTTCATCGTGTACTTCGAACGGGTCCGGGACGAGATCCGCGAGGGCCGCTCGCTGCGCCCCGCCGTCGAGCGGGCCTGGCCGCGTGCCCGGCGCACCATCCTGGTCTCCGACTTCGTGTCGTTCCTCGCCGCGGCGGTGCTGTTCATCGTCACCGTCGGCAAGGTCCAGGGCTTCGCGTTCACGCTCGGCCTGACCACCGTCCTCGACGTGGTGGTCGTCTTCCTCTTCACCAAGCCGCTGCTGACGATCATGGCGCGCTCGAAGTTCTTCGGCAGCGGTCACAGCTGGTCCGGCCTCGATCCCAAGCGACTGGGTGCCCAGCCCCCGCTGCGCCGCACCCGCCGTCCCTCCGCCCCCGTCGACACGAAGGAGGCGTGAGATGTCGAAGCTCGGCACCCTCGGCGCCCGGCTGCACCGCGGCGAGATCGGCTACCACTTCGTCGGAAACCGCAAGATCTGGTACGGCATCTCGATCCTGATCACCATCACGGCCATCGTCGGCCTGGCGGTGCGCGGCCTGAACATGGGCATCGAGTTCCAGGGCGGCGCCGTCTTCACCACCCCGAAGAGCACCCCCGCCTCGGTCTCCCAGGCCGAGACGTACGCGGAGGAGGCGTCCGGCCACGACGCGATCGTGCAGAAGCTCGGCAACGGCAGCATGCGCATCCAGATCGCCGGCCTGGACACCGACAAGTCCAACCAGGTCAAGGCGGAACTCGCCAAGGACCTGAAGGTCGACTCCGAGAACATCAACGCCGACCTGGTCGGCCCCAGCTGGGGCGAGCAGATCGCCAACAAGGCCTGGCAGGGCCTCGGCATCTTCCTGGTCCTGGTCGTGATCTATCTGGCGATCGCCTTCGAATGGCGCATGGCGGTCGCCGCGTTCGTCGCGCTGATCCACGACATCACCATCACGGTCGGCATCTATGCCCTCGTCGGCTTCGAGGTCACGCCCGGCACGGTGATCGGTCTGCTCACCATCCTCGGTTACTCGCTGTACGACACCGTCGTCGTCTTCGACAGCCTCAAGGAACAGACGAAGAACATCACCAAACAGACCCGCTGGACCTACAGCGACGTCGCGAACCGCTCGATCAACAGCACCCTGGTCCGCTCCATCAACACCACGGTGGTCGCGCTGCTGCCGGTGGCGGGCCTGCTGTTCATCGGCGGCGGTGTGCTCGGTGCCGGCATGCTCAACGACATCTCCCTGTCGCTGTTCGTCGGCCTCGCCGCCGGTGCGTACTCCTCGATCTTCATCGCCACGCCGCTCGTCGCCGACCTCAAGGAGCGCGAGCCGCAGATGAAGGCGCTCAGGAAGCGCGTCCTCGCCAAGCGGGCGCAGGCCGCCACGACGGGCGAGGCGCTGGACGCTCCGGTCGCCGACGAGCCGTTCGACGACGAGGAATCCGAGGACGTGGCTCCCGCGGTGGTCGGCCCCCGCAACCAGCCCGCGTCCCGCAACCGCGGCCGCGGCCGTCCCTCGGGGAAGCGCCGATGACCGAGCTCACCGACGTCGCAGAACTGCTCCTCAGCCGCATCCGCGACGTGGCCGACTACCCCGAGCCGGGCGTGATGTTCAAGGACATCACCCCGCTGCTCGCGGACCCGGCGGCGTTCACGGCGCTCACCGACGCGCTCGCCGACATCGCCGGGAACACCGGAGCAACGAAGATCGTCGGCCTGGAGGCCCGCGGCTTCATCCTCGGCGCCCCGGTCGCCGTCCGGGCCGGCCTCGGCTTCGTCCCCGTGCGCAAGGCGGGCAAGCTCCCCGGAGCCACCCTCAGTCAGGCGTACGACCTGGAGTACGGCTCAGCCGAGATCGAGGTACACGCGGAGGACCTGTCTTCCGACGACCGTGTCCTGGTGGTCGATGACGTGCTGGCCACCGGGGGCACGGCCGAGGCCTCGATCCAGCTGATCCGCCGGGCCGGCGCCGAGGTCGCGGGCCTGGCCGTCCTGATGGAGCTCGGCTTCCTCGGCGGCCGTGCCCGCCTGGAACCGGCGCTCGCCGGCGCCCCGCTGGAGGCTCTGCTCAAGGTCTGAGCCACCTGCACACCACCCCTGCGCCAAGGGTGCGCGACGGCCGTACGAAAGCCTTGTGTCACCCGCAGGACACCGCGAAGGCGGGCCCGGAGGAATCCGGTGCCCGCCTCTCGTGTTTCTCCAGTAGACGGCTCTCACATCGGCCTGAAGGCGATCCTGGGGCGGGGGATCGCTACCATGGGGTTTCCGGAGCCTGACCGGGGGACCCGGATCGCGCACGAGGAGTCCTCTTGCCAGACGAGGCCCAGCCACTTACCGCCGCAAAGCCCGAGCCCAGCTCGGCTCCGGCGGCCAAGCCCGCGCCGAAGACGCCGCAGGAGAAGAACGACACCAGCGGGCCGGTCCAGCACGCCCATTCCGCACCGGTCGAGAAGCCGGCCGAGCAGCCGCGCCCCAAGCCCGCCGAGTCGTCCCAGCGCCCCGTGAACCCGCCCGCGGTCCGCCCGGCGGCCGGCCAGTCCCCCCGCTCCGGCTCCTCCAACCGCGTCCGCGCCCGCCTCGCCCGCCTCGGAGTACAGCGCTCCAACCCGTACAACCCGGTACTGGAGCCGTTGCTGCGGATAGTCCGCAGCAACGACCCGAAGATCGAGACCGTGACGCTGCGGCAGATCGAGAAGGCCTATCAGGTCGCCGAGCGCTGGCATCGCGGCCAGAAGCGCAAGAGCGGCGACCCGTACATCACGCACCCGCTCGCGGTGACCACGATCCTCGCCGAGCTGGGCATGGACCCGGCCACGCTGATGGCCGGTCTCCTGCACGACACCGTCGAGGACACCGAGTACGGCCTCGACCAGCTCCGCCGCGACTTCGGCGACTCCGTGGCCCTGCTCGTCGACGGCGTCACCAAACTGGACAAGGTCAAGTTCGGCGAGGCCGCGCAGGCCGAGACCGTGCGCAAGATGGTCGTAGCGATGGCCAAGGACCCGCGCGTCCTGGTCATCAAGCTCGCCGACCGCCTGCACAACATGCGCACCATGCGTTACCTCAAGCGCGAGAAGCAGGAGAAGAAGGCGCGCGAGACCCTCGAGATCTACGCGCCGCTCGCCCACCGGCTGGGCATGAACACCATCAAGTGGGAGCTGGAGGACCTCGCGTTCGCGATCCTCTACCCCAAGATGTACGACGAGATCGTCCGCCTGGTCGCCGAGCGCGCCCCCAAGCGCGACGAGTACCTCGCCATAGTGACCGACGAGGTCCAGTCCGACCTGCGCGCGGCCCGTATCAAGGCGACCGTCACCGGCCGCCCGAAGCACTACTACAGCGTCTACCAGAAGATGATCGTCCGCGGCCGTGACTTCGCGGAGATCTACGACCTGGTGGGCATTCGTGTACTGGTCGACACCGTCCGCGACTGCTACGCGGCCCTCGGCACGGTGCACGCGCGATGGAACCCGGTCCCCGGCCGGTTCAAGGACTACATCGCGATGCCCAAGTTCAACATGTACCAGTCGCTGCACACGACGGTCATCGGGCCCAACGGCAAGCCCGTCGAGCTCCAGATCCGTACGTTCGACATGCACCGCCGCGCCGAGTACGGCATCGCCGCGCACTGGAAGTACAAGCAGGAGGCCGTCGCCGGCGCCTCCAAGGTCCGCACCGACGCGCCGAAGTCGTCCGGCAAGGGCAAGGACGACCACCTCAACGACATGGCGTGGCTGCGGCAGCTGCTGGACTGGCAGAAGGAGACCGAGGACCCGGGCGAGTTCCTGGAGTCCCTGCGCTTCGACCTGTCCCGCAACGAGGTCTTCGTCTTCACCCCGAAGGGCGACGTCATAGCGCTCCCGGCCGGGGCCACCCCGGTGGACTTCGCGTACGCGGTCCACACGGAGGTCGGCCACCGGACCATAGGAGCACGGGTCAACGGCAGGCTCGTACCGCTCGAATCCACCCTGGACAACGGCGACCTGGTCGAGGTCTTCACCTCCAAGGCGTCCGGCGCGGGCCCCTCCCGCGACTGGCTCGGCTTCGTGAAGTCGCCGCGCGCCCGCAACAAGATCCGGGCATGGTTCTCCAAGGAGCGCCGTGACGAGGCGATCGAGCACGGCAAGGACGCGATCGTCCGCGCGATGCGCAAACAGAACCTGCCGATCCAGCGCATCCTGACCGGCGACTCGCTCGTCACGCTCGCCCACGAGATGCGCTACCCGGACATCTCCGCGCTGTACGCGGCGATCGGCGAGGGCCATGTCTCCGCGCAGAACGTCGTGCAGAAGCTCGTCCAGGCGCTCGGCGGCGAGGAGGCCGCCACCGAGGAGATCGACGAGTCGATCCCGCCGGCCCGCGGCCGCAGCCGCAAGCGGCGCAGCAGCAACGACCCGGGTGTCGTCGTCAAGGGCGTCGACGACGTCTGGGTGAAGCTGGCCCGCTGTTGTACGCCCGTACCCGGCGACCCGATCATCGGATTCGTCACGCGCGGTAGTGGAGTATCGGTTCACCGCAGCGACTGCGTGAACGTGGACTCACTGTCCCGCGAACCCGAACGCATCCTGGAAGTCGAGTGGGCGCCCACCCAGTCCTCGGTCTTCCTGGTCGCCATCCAGGTCGAGGCCCTCGACCGCTCCCGGCTGCTGTCGGACGTCACCCGTGTCCTGTCCGACCAGCACGTCAACATCCTCTCCGCGGCCGTCCAGACCTCGCGCGACCGCGTCGCCACCTCCCGCTTCACCTTCGAGATGGGCGACCCGAAGCACCTCGGACACGTCCTCAAGGCGGTCAGGGGCGTCGAGGGTGTGTACGACGTGTACCGGGTGACGTCGGCGCGCAGCCGGGCGTAGCACCGCATACGGCAGAGGGGCTCCCGTACCGGAAAGGTACGGGAGCCCCTCTGCCGTATGCCCGAGGCGTCAGCCGCCGAACTCCTCCAGCCCCTTCAGAGCCTGGTCCAGAAGTGCCTGGCGGCCCTCCAGCTCCCGCTCCAGCTTGTCGGCCCTGGAGTTGTTGCCCTGGGCCCGCGCCTGCTCGATCTGGCCCTTCAGCTTGTCCACCGCCGCCTGGAGCTGACCGGTCAGACCCTCGGCACGCGCGCGTGCCTCCGGGTTCGTCCGGCGCCACTCGGTCTCCTCGGCCTCCTGGAGGGCCCGCTCGACGGCCTGCATCCGGCCCTCGACCTTCGGCCGCGCGTCGCGCGGCACATGGCCGATGGCCTCCCAGCGCTCGTTGAGCGAGCGGAACTGGGCGCGGGCGGTCTTCAGGTCGCCGATCGGCAGGAGCTTCTCGGCCTCCTCGGCCAGCTCCTCCTTCAGCTTCAGGTTCTCCGACTGCTCGGCGTCGCGCTCGGCGAAGACCGAGCTGCGGGCGGCGAAGAACACGTCCTGGGCGCCGCGGAAGCGGTTCCACAGGTCGTCCTCGTGCTCGCGCTGGGCGCGGCCCGCGGCCTTCCACTCCGCCATCAGCTCGCGGTAGCGCGCGGCAGTCGGACCCCAGTCCGTCGACCCGGACAGCGCCTCGGCCTCGCCGACCAGCCGCTCCTTGGTGCGGCGGGCCTCCTCGCGCTGCGCGTCCAGCGACGCGAAGTGCGCCTTGCGGCGCTTGGAGAACGCCGAGCGGGCGTGCGAGAAGCGGTGCCACAGCTCGTCGTCCGACTTGCGGTCCAGCCGCGGCAGACCCTTCCAGGTGTCCACCAGGGCCCGCAGCCGCTCACCGGCCGCCCGCCACTGGTCGGACTGCGCCAGCTCCTCCGCCTCGACGACGAGCGCCTCCTTGGCGTGCCGCGCCTCGTCCGACTGCTTCGCCCGCTGCGCCTTGCGCTCCTCGCGGCGCTTGTCGACGGTCTCCACGAGCTTGTCCAGCCGGACCCTGAGCGCACCCAGGTCGCCGACCGCGTGGTGGGCGTCGACCTGCTCGCGAATGTGGTCGATGGCGGCCATCGCGTCCTTCGCGGACAGGTCCGTCGTCTTCACTCGCTTCTCGAGGAGGCCGATCTCGACAACCAGGCCCTCGTACTTGCGCTCGAAGTAGGCCAGTGCTTCCTCGGGGGAGCCTGCCTGCCAGGAACCGACGACCTGCTCGCCGTCGGCCGTACGCACGTACACGGTCCCCGTCTCGTCGACGCGGCCCCACGGGTCGCTGCTCACAGCGCCTCCTCCACATGATGCCTGCGAGGGGCTTCAGCGCCCCCGAGCATCGTCCACAGTTTCGTCACGGCCAACATAGGCGACCGGCGGGTTGCCTGTCCGCATCCCGCGCGACCGAAATTCCGCTGTTGGGAGTCAGGATTTGGTGACGGTTGCCTTGTTGATCACCACGGTCGCGTTCGGTGCGGTGTTGCCCGTCGTGGGGTCCGCGGGCTGGGCTCCGGCGGCGGCGATCTTCTTGAGAACCTTCATGCCGGATTCGGACACGGTACCGAACGGTGTGTAGCTGGGCGGCAGCTGACTGTCCTGGTAGACGAGGAAGAACTGGCTGCCGCCGGTGTTCTTCTGCCCGGTGTTGGCCATCGCGATCGTGCCCGCCGGGTAGACGTTGCCCTTCAGGCTTTTGTCCTTCAGGTTCTCGTCCGGGATGGTGTAGCCGGGACCGCCGCTGCCGCTGGCCGTGGGGTCGCCGCACTGCAACACGTAGATGCCCTCGTTGGTGAGCCGGTGGCACTTCGTGTGGTCGAAGAAGCCCTTTCCGGCCAGGAAGTTGAACGAGTTCACGGTGTGCGGCGCGGCCGATGTCTTCAGCGCGATGTCTATCTCACCGCACGTCGTCGCGAGCTTCATCGTGTACTCGGCCGACTTGTCGATGGTCATCGCCGGCTCCTTCTTCCAGGTCGCCGTCTTGACCTTGCCCGCCGCGGGCTTCTCGCACGGATCCGGCGCCTTGCTGGTCGCCGCCGCGCTCGGGCTCGCGCTCGTCTCGGAGCCGGCGTTGGCCTTGTCGTCGTCCTTGAAGACCCCGGCGGCGTACAGGGCGCCGCTGCCCACCAGGACCACGCCGAGCACCGACGCGATCACCGAGTTGCGCATGCGCGCCTTGCGCCGCGCGGACGTGCGCCGCTGCTGTTGCCGCAAGAACTTCTCCCGGGCGAGCTGACGCTTCCGCTGTTCCTGGGTGACCACCGGATTTTCTCCTCATGCGTCTCGTACGTCGACTGGGACGCGTGCGTCTTGTGAGCCGACAGCCTGCGTGTGCCCCGTACCGTATATGGGTTAGCTGAGGAATCGGCAGCGCCGGTAGGCTCTGACCACAGGCGTAACCGCTCAGAAGCCCACCCGTATCGACACAACGAAGGACGATCGTGCTCATTGCCGGGTTCCCCGCCGGGGCCTGGGGGACGAACTGTTATCTCGTCGCCCCCGCCGCCGGTGAGGAGTGCGTGATCATCGACCCCGGCCACCAGGCCGCCGAGGGAGTCGAGGAAACGCTGAAGAAGCATCGGCTCAAGCCCGTCGCCGTCGTCCTCACACACGGCCACATCGACCATGTGGCCTCGGTCGTCCCGGTGTGCGGCGCGCACGGCGTACCGGCGTGGATCCACCCCGAGGACCGGTACATGATGACCGACCCGTCGATGGGTCTCGGCCGTTCCATCGGGATGCCGCTGATGGGCGAGCTGACCGTGGGGGAGCCGGACGACGTCAAGGAGCTGACCGACGGCGCCAAGTTGGAGCTGGCGGGCCTGGAGCTGTCCGTCGCGCACGCGCCCGGCCATACCAAGGGGTCGGTGGCGTTCCGGATGCCTGAGACCGCGGACATCCCGCAGGTGTTCTTCTCGGGCGACCTGCTCTTCGCCGGCTCCATCGGACGCACCGACCTGCCCGGCGGTGACATGGACGAGATGCTCGACTCGCTGGCCCGCGTGTGCCTGCCGCTCGACGACTCGACCGTGGTGCTGTCGGGCCACGGCCCCCAGACGACCATCGGCCAGGAGCGCGCCACCAACCCGTACTTGCGGCAGGTGGCCGCCGGCCAGGGAATGGGTGTTGACACCCCTCCCCGACGAGGAATGTGACGAGAGACCTTCCGTGAGCACCTTCAAGGCCCCCAAGGGCACGTACGACCTGATCCCGCCGGACAGCGCCACGTTCCTGGCCGTCCGCGAGGCGATCGCCGCGCCGCTGCGCAACTCCGGCTACGGCTACATCGAGACGCCGGGCTTCGAGAACATCGAACTCTTCGCGCGCGGTGTGGGGGAGTCGACGGACATCGTGACGAAGGAGATGTACGCCTTCGAGACCAAGGGCGGCGACCGGCTGGCCCTGCGCCCCGAAGGCACGGCCTCCGTACTGCGCGCCGCTCTGGAGGCCAACCTGCACAAGGCGGGCAACCTCCCGGTCAAGCTCTGGTATTCGGGCTCGTACTACCGCTACGAGCGCCCCCAGAAGGGCCGTTACCGCCACTTCTCCCAGGTCGGCGCCGAGGCGATCGGCGCCGAGGACCCGGCGCTGGACGCCGAGTTGATCATCCTGGCCGACCAGGCGTACCGCTCGCTGGGCCTGCGCGACTTCCGCATCCTGCTGAACTCCCTGGGCGACAAGGAGTGCCGTCCCGTCTACCGGGCCGCGCTGCGGGACTTCCTGCGCGGGCTGGACCTGGACGAGGACACCCTGCGCCGCGCCGACATCAACCCCCTGCGGGTCCTCGACGACAAGCGCCCGGACGTCCAGAAGCAGCTGACCGACGCCCCGCTCCTGCGCGACTACCTCTGCGACGCCTGCAAGGCGTACCACGAGGAGGTCCGCGAGCTGATCACCGCGGCGGGTGTCTCCTTCGAGGACGACCCGAAGCTGGTCCGCGGCCTGGACTACTACACGCGTACCACCTTCGAGTTCGTCCACGACGGTCTGGGCTCCCAGTCCGCGGTGGGCGGCGGCGGCCGCTACGACGGGCTGTCCGAGATGATCGGCGGTCCCGCCCTGCCGTCCGTGGGCTGGGCACTCGGCGTCGACCGCACGGTCCTGGCACTGGAGGCGGAGGGCGTGGAGCTCCAACTCCCCGCCTCGACCAGCGTGTTCGCGGTACCGCTCGGCGAGGAGGCCCGCCGGGTCCTGTTCGCCAAGGTCACCGAGATGCGCAAGGTGGGCATCGCGGCGGACTTCTCGTACGGCGCCAAGGGCCTCAAAGGTGCCATGAAGAACGCCAACCGCAGCGGCGCCCGCTACACCGTCGTCGCCGGCGAACGCGACCTCGCCGAGGGCGTCGTCCAGCTCAAGGACATGGAGTCCGGCGAGCAGACGGCGATCGGGGTGAACGAGATCGTGGCGGAGCTGGAGTCGAGGCTGGGCTGATCATTCATCCGAGCGAGACGGGGGTGGGTGGGCGTAGGCCGGAGGGTCTGGGGGCGGAGCCTCCAGGGTCCTCAGTCGAGCAGGCCGTACCGCATGGCGCTGGTCACCGCGGCTGTCCGGTCGTCCACCCCCAACTTCCCGAAGGCCCGCAGCAGATGGGTCTTCACCGTCGACTCGCCGATGAACAGCCGCCGCCCGATCTCCGCGTTCGTGCACCCCTCCGCCACCAGCCGCAGCACCGCCGTCTCCCGCTCCGAGAGCCGGGGCCGATCCGGCTTGGCGCGCAGCTGGTTCACCAACCGGGCCGCCACCGACGGCGCCAGCACCGTCTCGCCCCGCGCCGCGGCCCGTATGGCATCGGCCAGTTCGCCCCGCGGCAGATCCTTCAGCAGGTACCCCGCCGCGCCCGCCTCGACGGCCCGCAGAATGTCGCGGTCCGTCTCGTACGTCGTCAGGACGATCACCCGGCAGGGCAGCTGGGCCTCGCTCATCCGCACGATGGAGTCCACGCCCCCGCCGCCCGGCATCCGCAGGTCCATCAGCACGATGTCGGGCCGCAACTGGGCGGCCAGCGCCTCCGCCTGCGGCCCGCTGGACGCGTCGGCGACCACATCCAGGTCCGGTTCGGCGCTCAGCATCGCCCGCAGGCCCTCCCGTACGACAGGGTGGTCGTCGGCCAGGATGATCCGGATCACTGTGCGCTCCTCACGGGCGGTACGGGCAGGCGGACGGTCACCGTCGTGCCGTCGCCCGGTGCGCTGTGGACCCGCGCGGTCCCGCCCACCTCGGCGGCCCGGGCGCGCAGCCCCGCCAGACCATAACCACTGGTCACGGCAGCCGGATCGAAGCCGCAGCCGTCGTCCTGGACGGACACGGTGAGCGCCTCGTCGGCGTATGCCAGCGCGATGCCGACGACCGGTGCGCTTCCGGCGTGCCTGCGGGCGTTCGTCAGCGCCTCCTGGCAGGCGCGCAGGGCCACGACCTCGGGGCCGGCGGGCAGGGCCCGGACGGGGCCGGTGACCTCGAGTACGGCGTCGTGGCGGGCGGCGAGCCGGCGCAGCGCATCCGGGAGCGAGGCGCCGTCCAGGTCCGCCGGGGCGCCCCCGGCGACCAGGGCGCGGGCCTCGGCCAGGTTCTGCCGGGCCGTCTCGTCCATCAGCGCCAGGTGCCGGCGGGCCTCGGGCACATCGTGGTCGAGTTCCGCCTCGACGGCCTGGATCAGCATCAGCAGGCTGGTGAAGCCCTGTGCGAGGGTGTCGTGGATCTCCCGGGCCATCCGCTCCCGCTCGGCCAGGGCGCCGTGCGCGGCCGACAGCCGGGAGATCTCGTGCCGGCTGGCGTCCAGCTCGGCGATCAGCGCGGCCCGCTCCTGGCTCTGCTCGATGATGCGGATGACCCAGCTGCCGACGGCCACCGAGAAGACGAAGGTGACCAGAGCGAACAGTCCGTTGAAGAAGACGGCCTGTTCGCTCGGCCACCACACCAGTGCCCAGCCCGTGACGGGGGCCAGGCTGATGACGGCCACCGCCACCAGCGCCCGGTGCATCCGCAGCGTCATGAAGCACTGGGGGACCAGCGCGAAGGTCATCAGCCGGGTCTCGCCCACGAGGATCGCCGAGGGCAGGAACAGCGCCATCGCCGCCGTGAGGTAGCCGAGCGCCTGCCGTTGCCCGGGCGGGTCGCCGCGCAGAATGGTCCGTCCGACCCACACGAACAAGGGGACGAGCGGGACCAGGAGTCCGGCCGCGACGATCCGGACCGGCCACCCGGGATGCTCCGCGCCGAGCACGAACACCAGGGTGGCCAGCCAGATGAGCGCGAAGTAGATGTCCCAGATCCGGAACGAACGCGCCCAGGTGTAGGCGCCGACGGTGTCGTCCGGACCCGTCACCCGTCGCGCCGGCTCTTCCACCGGAAGGTCAGCAGACACAGCACCAATCCTCCGACGCACCACGCCGCCAGCACCAGGGCGATCCGCCCGAACTCCCAGCTTCCGGACTGTTCCAGGATCTGTGCCGACTCCGGCAGGAACACTCCGCGCAGGCCCTGGCACATCCACTTCAACGGGAACAGCGCGCCGATGTTCAGCATCCAGTCCGGGATGGTGTCGATCGCGATGTACACCCCGGAGATGAACTGGAGCACGAGGAAGGGGAGTACGACCACGGAGGTCGCGCTCTTGCCGCTCTTCGGCACCGAGCTGATCGCGATGCCCAGCAGTGCGCACCCCGTCAGGCCGAGGACGAAGATCCAGGCGAAGTCGAACCACCGGCTCGCGTCCGAGGGCAGATCGACGTCGTACAGGGTCGTGCCGACGAGCAACAGGATCGCCGTCTCCAGCAGACCGGTGACCAGCACCAGCCAGATCTTCCCGAGGAAGTACGCCGCCGGCGGCATCGGCGTGCCGCGCAGCCGGCGCAGCACCTTCTCGTCCCGTTCGATCGCGATGGAGATACCGAGGGACTGGAAGCTCGTCGACATGATGCCGGCGGCCATCATCGCCGGGACGTACAGCTGCGAGGCGGTGACCCCGGCGCCCTGCACGTCGTCGCTGAAGATCGACGCGAACAGGAACAGGAACACCACCGGGAAGGCGAAGGTGAACACCACATGGTCGCGCTGCCGGAAGAACTGCTTGAGCTCCAGGCCACCCCGCCGCAGCCCGAGCCCCCACGCCCCGGGCATCCGCGCGGCGGACGTCCGCGTCCGGGACCGTACGACGGTCGTGGTCATCGCGCGTCCTCCTGTGCCGTCTGTGCAGTCTGTGCGGACTGTTCGGTCTGTGTGGTCTGTGCGGCCTGTCCGGTCAGCCGGAGGTAGACGTCCTCCAGCGTGGGGCGGCTCACCCGCAGCCCCGGGATCTCGCCGTCGAAACGGCGCATGAGCTCGGTCACCGTCCGGGTGGGGGTGTCCGTGCGCTCCGCGCGCGGGGAGCCGTCCGGCTCGGTCCACTCGACGGTGGCCCCGGTGCCGTACCGCTCCCGCAGAGCGGTCGGCTCGCCCTCGGCGGCGACCTGCCCCTTGGTGATGACCGCCAGCCGATGCGCGAGCGCCTCCGCCTCCTCCAGGTAGTGCGTGGTCAGCAGGATGGTCGTGCCCTCGTGGGACAGCTTGCGGATCAGGTCCCAGAACTGGCGGCGGGCCGCCGGGTCGAAGCCGGTCGTCGGCTCGTCCAGGAGCAGCAGCTCGGGGTCGCCGATCACCCCGAGCGCCACGTCGAGGCGTCGGCGCTGTCCGCCCGACAGCGCCTTGATCCGACTGCCCGCCTTGGCCTCCAGACCCACCAGACCGATGACCTCCTCGGGATCCCGCGGTCTCGGGTAGTAGCGGGCGAAGTGCCGCACGGTCTCGCCGACCGTCAACTCGGCGGGCGCGGATTCGTCCTGCCAGACGATTCCGACACGTGAGCGCCACGCGCGTGTGCCATGCGCCGGGTCCGCCCCCAGGACGGTCACCTCGCCCGCGTCCCGGCCGCGATTGCCCTGGAGGATCTCCACCGTCGTGCTCTTGCCCGCGCCGTTGGGTCCGAGCAGGCCGAAGACCTCCCCCTTGCGGATACCGAGATCGATACCGTCGACCGCGGTCACGTCGCCGTACCGCTTGCGCAGCCCCCGTACGTCCACCGCGAGCTCGTATCCGTGTGGTGTCATGTCGTCCAGCCTCGTCCGGAACCGAACGCTCCGGGACGACCGTGCGTACTTGCTTATGTCCACCGAACGGTGGACAGGCGCGCGGGTGCGGCAGAATGGCCCATGTCAGAAGAAGGTCCAACTCTCCCAGCAGACGGAATCGGCGTGATGAGCAAGACCACTGTCAAAGACGCCTCTACCGAGTCCGACGACCCCTCGTCGGAGCGTCCTTCCGCCGTGCCGCGGACGGAGGGCGGCAGCCGCGCGTTCGCGCTGCTGTTGATGATCACCGGTGCGGCGGGTCTACTCGCCTCCTGGGTCATCACGATCGACAAGTTCAAGCTGCTCGAGGCCAAGGTCGAGGGCAAGACCTTCGTCCCCGGCTGCAGCCTGAACCCGGTCGTCTCCTGTGGCAGCGTCATGGAGAGCAAGCAGGCCGAAGCCTTCGGGTTCCCCAACCCGATGCTCGGTCTCGTCTGCTACGGCATCGTCATCTGCGTCGGCATGAGCCTGCTGGCCCGGGCCCGCTTCCCGCGCTGGTACTGGCTGACCTTCAACTTCGGCACGCTCTTCGGTGTCGGCTTCTGCACCTGGTTGCAGTTCCAGTCGCTGTACCGGATCGGCGCCCTGTGCCTGTGGTGCTCCCTGGCCTGGGTCGCGACGATCATCATGTTCTGGTACGTGACGTCGTTCAACGTCCGCAACGGCTTCCTGCCCGCCCCGCGCTGGCTGAAGGGCTTCTTCGGCGAGTTCACCTGGGTGCTGCCGGTGCTGCACATCGGCATCATCGGCGTTCTGATCATGACCCGCTGGTGGGACTTCTGGACCAGCTGACGTCCCGGATGCGGGGCCTGCGACGGCCCCGACCGGATTGTCAGTGCGGTGACATAGGGTTTTGGACGTGGAGCCCGACCTATTCACCGCCGCAGCGGAAGAACGCCAGGAGAAGGACCCGACCGGCAGTCCCCTGGCGGTCCGGATGCGCCCGCGCACCCTCGACGAGGTCGTGGGCCAGCAGCACCTCCTGAAGCCGGGCTCGCCCCTGCGCAGGCTGGTCGGCGAGAGCGCGGGCGGCCCGGCCGGCCCCTCCTCGGTGATCCTCTGGGGCCCGCCCGGCACCGGCAAGACGACCTTGGCGTACGTCGTCTCCAAGGCCACCAACAAGCGCTTCGTGGAGCTGTCCGCGATCACCGCCGGCGTCAAGGAGGTCCGCGCCGTCATCGAGGGAGCCCGCCGCGCCACAGGGGGCTACGGCAAGGAGACCGTCCTCTTCCTCGACGAGATCCACCGCTTCAGCAAGGCCCAGCAGGACTCCCTGCTCCCGGCCGTCGAGAACCGCTGGGTGACCCTGATCGCGGCGACGACGGAGAACCCGTACTTCTCCGTCATCTCCCCCCTGCTGTCCCGCTCCCTCCTGCTCACCCTCGAACCCCTCACCGACGACGACGTGCGCGCCCTGCTGCACCGGGCCCTCACCGACGAACGCGGCCTGAAGGGCGCCGTCACCCTCCCCGAGGACACCGAGCACCACCTGCTGCGCATCGCCGGCGGCGACGCCCGCCGCGCCCTGACCGCCCTGGAGGCCGCCGCCGGGGCCGCGCTCGACAAGGGCGAGAGCGAGGTCGGCCTCCAGACCCTGGAGGAGACCGTCGACCGGGCCGCGGTGACCTACGACCGCGACGGCGACCAGCACTACGACGTGGCCAGCGCCCTCATCAAGTCCATCCGCGGCTCGGACGTGGACGCGGCCCTGCACTACCTGGCCCGGATGATCGAGGCCGGCGAGGACCCCCGCTTCATCGCCCGCCGCCTGATGATCTCCGCCAGCGAGGACATCGGCCTCGCCGACCCGAACGCCCTGCCGATCGCCGTCGCCGCCGCCCAGGCCGTCGCCATGATCGGCTTCCCCGAGGCGGCCCTCACCCTCAGCCACGCCACCGTCGCCCTCGCCCTGGCCCCCAAGTCCAACGCGGCGACCAAGGCGATCGGCGCCGCGATGGAGGACGTACGCAAGGGACTGGCCGGACCCGTACCCGCGCATCTGCGCGACGGCCACTACAAGGGCGCCGCCAAGCTGGGGCACGCGCAGGGGTACGTGTACCCGCACGATCTGCCTGAGGGGATCGCCCCGCAGCAGTACGCCCCGGACGCCATCAAGGACCGCGAGTACTACACGCCCACCCGGCACGGCGCCGAGGCGCGGTACGCGGACGCGGTCGAATGGACCAGGAAACACCTCGGTCGCAAGCGGTCCTGAGCACCCTGTAGACTTGCCCGCAGTGCTGAGTCCCGTGTCCGGCCCAGGTCGGTTCACCAGAACGGGACATCCAGCCGGAGGCCCGACCCTCGGGAAGGGATCTCCAGGAGCGTCGCGCACCGTCGATCGGTGTCGCGGGCAGCCCACCACCACCCGGGTCTCCGGGACGGGTCGGTGGGCCACTCGCGTGCTGCACGTATGTGCCCAGACCAGGGAGCGGCTGCCCGGCAGGTCCCGAGCGGACCCGCGGGGTTTCCCCGGCTGCGGATGCGACCTCCCTAACCCTGGTGAAGCCGTATTCGCATCTGAAAACACGAGGTGTTTGGTTCATGCCGAACCAGTCCCGCCCCAAGGTCAAGAAGTCGCGTGCCCTCGGCATCGCGCTGACCCCGAAGGCCGTCAAGTACTTCGAGGCCCGTCCCTACCCGCCGGGTGAGCACGGCCGTGGCCGCAAGCAGAACTCGGACTACAAGGTCCGTCTGCTGGAGAAGCAGCGTCTGCGCGCGCAGTACGACGTGTCCGAGCGCCAGCTCGTCCGCGCCTACGAGCGTGCCGCCAAGACCCAGGGCAAGACCGGTGAGGCCCTGGTCATCGAGCTGGAGCGCCGTCTCGACGCGCTGGTTCTGCGTTCGGGCATCGCCCGCACGATCTACCAGGCCCGCCAGATGGTCGTCCACGGCCACATCGAGGTCAACGGCCAGAAGGTCGACAAGCCTTCCTTCCGCGTCAAGCCGGACGACGTCGTGATGGTCCGCGAGCGCAGCCGTGAGAAGACGCTGTTCTCGATCGCCCGTGAGGGCGGCTTCGCCCCCGACGGCGAGACCCCGCGCTACCTCCAGGTGAACCTCCGCGCCCTGGCCTTCCGCCTGGACCGCGAGCCGAACCGCAAGGAGATCCCGGTGATCTGCGACGAGCAGCTCGTCGTCGAGTACTACGCCCGCTGATCACCAGCAGGCCGTAGCACCACCTCAGCCCGCCGTCTCCCCGCCCTTCCGGGTGGGCGAGGCGGCGGGCTCGCGCATGTCCGGGGACTGGGACGCCGCCGTGTGCCGCCTGACTCAGCCGCGTGCGGGCGGTAATCCGGTACGGAGCGGCATCCCCGGCGCGATAGGCTCGGCGTACGACTTTTTCGATATGCAGGCACGTTTCAGGGAGCGGGTGCACACAGTGTCCGGTGGAGAGGTTGCCGGAATCCTGGTGGCCGTCTTCTGGGCGATTCTGGTCTCCTTCCTCGCCGTCGCGCTGGCGAGGCTGGCCCAGACGCTCAGGGCGACCACCAAGCTGGTGGCGGACGTGACCGATCAGGCCGTCCCGCTGCTGGCCGACGCCTCCTCGGCGGTGCGCTCCGCGCAGACTCAGATCGACCGGGTCGACGCGATCGCGTCGGATGTCCAGGAGGTCACGTCGAACGCCTCCGCGCTGTCCACCACCGTCGCCTCCACCTTCGGCGGCCCCCTGGTCAAGGTCGCGGCCTTCGGCTACGGCGTGCGCCGCGCTCTGGGCGGCCGCAAGGACGACGAGCCCGTCAAGGCACCCCGGCGAACCGTGATCGTGGGCCGCACGGTGTCTCGGCGGGGCAAGCGGAAGTAAGGACTGAGAGCCAGCGATGTTCCGCCGTACCTTCTGGTTCACCAGTGGTGTCGCCGCCGGTGTGTGGGCCACCACCAAGGTCAACCGCAAGCTGAAGCAGCTGAAGCCCGAGAACCTCGCCGTCGCCGCGACGAACAAGGCGATCGAGGCCGGTCACCGGTTCAAGGACCGCGCGGTGGGCTTCGCGCTCGACGTCCGCGACAACATGGCCCTGCGGGAGGAAGAGCTGGGCGACGCGCTGGGGTTGAACGCCTCCGTCGACCCCGAACTCCCCGCACCCCGGCGGTTCGCCGCCATCGAGAACCGCAACAACCCGAAGTCCGTCGAGAGCGACAGGACGACGTACTCGTACAACCGGAATGAGGACCACTGATGGAGTCGGCCGAGATTCGTCGCCGCTGGTTGAGCTTCTTCGAGGAGCGCGGTCACACCGTCGTCCCTTCGGCGTCGCTCATCGCGGACGACCCGACTCTGCTGCTCGTCCCGGCCGGCATGGTGCCCTTCAAGCCCTACTTCCTGGGTGAGGTCAAGCCGCCCTTCAGCCGCGCCACGAGCGTGCAGAAGTGCGTGCGCACGCCCGACATCGAAGAGGTCGGCAAGACCACGCGCCACGGCACCTTCTTCCAGATGTGCGGCAACTTCTCCTTCGGCGACTACTTCAAGGAAGGCGCCATCAAGCTCGCCTGGGAGTTGCTCACCAGCCCCCAGGACAAGGGCGGTTACGGCCTCGACCCCGAGCGCCTGTGGATCACCGTCTACCTGGAGGACGACGAGGCCGAGCGCATCTGGCGCGACGTCGTCGGCGTCCCCGTCGAGCGCATCCAGCGCCTGGGCAAGAAGGACAACTACTGGGACATGGGCGTCCCCGGCCCCTGCGGCCCCTGCTCCGAGATCAACTACGACCGGGGGGCGGAGTTCGGCGTGGAGGGCGGTCCCGCCGTCAACGACGAGCGCTATGTGGAGATCTGGAACCTGGTCTTCATGCAGTACATGCGCGGTGAGGGCCCGGGCAAGGACTACCCCATCCTCGGCGACCTGCCCAGCAAGAACATCGACACGGGCCTCGGCATGGAGCGGCTCGCCATGATTCTGCAGGGCGTGCAGAACATGTACGAGATCGACACCTCCATGGCCGTCATCAAGAAGGCCACCGAGCTGACCGGCGTCGAGTACGGCGAAGCCCACGACTCGGACGTGGCCCTGCGCGTGGTCACCGACCACATGCGCACGTCCGTCATGCTCATCGGCGACGGCGTGACCCCCGGCAACGAGGGCCGCGGCTACGTGCTGCGCCGCATCATGCGCCGCGCCATCCGCAACATGCGGCTGCTCGGTGCCACCGGTCCGGTCGTCAAGGACCTGATCGACACGGTCATCGAGATGATGGGCCAGCAGTACCCGGAGCTCGTCACGGACCGGGAGCGCATCGAGAAGGTCTCCGTCGCCGAGGAGAACGCCTTCCTCAAGACGCTGAAGGCCGGCACCAACATCCTCGACACCGCCGTCACCGAGACCAAGCAGTCCGGCGGCACCCTCCTGTCCGGCGAGAAGGCCTTCCTGCTCCATGACACCTGGGGCTTCCCGTTCGACCTCACCCTGGAGATGGCCGCCGAACAGGGCCTCGCCGTGGACGAGGACGGCTTCCGCCGCCTGATGAAGGAGCAGCGGGAGCGCGCCAAGGCCGACGCCCAGTCCAAGAAGACCGGCCACGCCGACCTCGGTGCCTACCGGGAGATCGCCGACGCCGCCGGCGCGACCGAGTTCATCGGCTACACGGACACCGGCGGTGAGTCGACGATCGTCGGCATCCTGGTCGACGGTCTGTCGTCGCCCGCCGCCACCGAGGGCGACGAGGTCGAGATCGTCCTCGACCGCACGCCCTTCTACGCCGAGAGCGGCGGCCAGATCGGCGACACCGGCCGGATCAAGGTGGACTCAGGTGCCGTCATCGAGATCCGCGACTGCCAGAAGCCGGTTCCCGGCGTGTACGTGCACAAGGGCGTCGTCCAGGTCGGCGAGGTCACCGTCGGTGCCAAGGCCCATGCCGCGATCGACGACCGCCGCCGCAAGGCCATCGCCCGCGCCCACTCGGCCACGCACCTGACCCACCAGGCCCTGCGCGACGCCCTCGGCCCGACGGCCGCCCAGGCCGGTTCCGAGAACCAGCCCGGCCGCTTCCGCTTCGACTTCGGTTCCCCGTCCGCCGTTCCGACGGCCGTGATGACCGACGTCGAGCAGAAGATCAACGAGGTGCTCGCCCGCGATCTGGACGTCCGTGCCGATGTCATGGGCATCGACGAGGCCAAGAAGCAGGGCGCCATCGCCGAGTTCGGCGAGAAGTACGGCGAGCGCGTGCGGGTGGTCACCATCGGCGACTTCTCCAAGGAGCTGTGCGGCGGCACGCATGTGCACAACACCGCCCAGCTGGGCCTGGTGAAGCTGCTCGGCGAGTCGTCGATCGGCTCGGGTGTGCGCCGTATCGAGGCTCTCGTCGGCGTGGACGCCTACAACTTCCTCGCCCGTGAGCACACGGTCGTCGCCCAGCTCCAGGAACTGGTCAAGGGCCGCCCGGAGGAGCTCCCGGAGAAGATCTCCGCCATGCTCGGCAAGCTGAAGGACGCCGAGAAGGAGATCGAGAAGTTCCGCGCCGAGAAGGTGCTCCAGGCCGCCGCCGGTCTCGCCGAGTCCGCCAAGGACGTAAGCGGTGTCGCCCTCGTGACCGGTCAGGTGCCGGACGGTACGACCCCTGACGACCTGCGCAAGCTGGTACTCGACGTGCGCGGCCGTATCCAGGGCGGACGGGCCGCCGTGGTCGCCCTGTTCACGGTCAACAACGGTAAGCCGCTGACCGTCATCGCCACCAACGAGGCCGCCCGCGAGCGCGGTCTCAAGGCCGGCGACCTGGTCCGTACGGCCGCCAAGACACTCGGCGGCGGCGGTGGCGGCAAGCCGGACCTCGCCCAGGGCGGCGGCCAGAACCCGGCCGCCCTCGGTGATGCCGTCGACGCCGTCGAGCGGCTCGTCGCGGAAACGGCCAAGTGACCGAAGAAGATCAGGTCATGCGCCGCGGCCGTCGACTCGCGATCGACGTCGGGGACGCCCGCATCGGGGTCGCCTCGTGCGACCCCGACGGGATCCTCGCCACACCGGTCGAGACGGTCCCCGGCCGGGACGTCCCCGCAGCTCACCGCCGGTTGAGGCAACTGGTCGAGGAGTACGAGCCGATCGAGGTCGTCGTCGGACTCCCGCGCTCCCTCAAGGGGGGCGAGGGCCCGGCCGCCGTCAAGGTCCGTGGCTTCGCCCAGGAGTTGGCCAAGGGGATCGCGCCCGTCCCGGTGAGGCTCGTGGACGAGCGGATGACCACGGTGACGGCAAGTCAGGGACTGCGCGCTTCAGGGGTGAAGTCGAAAAAGGGCAGATCGGTCATTGACCAGGTAGCCGCCGTGATCATCCTTCAACAGGCCCTGGAATCCGAACGAGTGTCAGGTAAAGCACCCGGCGAGGGCGTCGAAGTGGTCATCTGATCGCGATACGGTAACGTTCCGCGCGATGCGGCGGCATTCGAACAGCCACCGCACAGAGAGAGGCGGAACGGTAGCCGAGCTGTGAAGACGGCGACCGCCGCCTCGCGGCTCTAGGGGATCGATGACTGAGTATGGCCGGGGCGAAGGCTCCGAACCGTGGCATCCGGAGGACCCGTTGTACGGGGACGACGGATGGGGAGGACAGCAGGCCCAGACGGGTGAGCAGTCCCCCTACGGCGGCCAGCCGCAGCACTATCCGCAGCAGCCGCAGCAGCCGCAGTACGGCGACTGGGGCGACGGCCAACAGGCCGGATACGGTCAGGCGCAGCAGTACAACCAGCAGGGGTACGGCGAGCAGCAGTACGACCAGCAACGCTATGACCGGCAGCAGTACGACCGGCAGCAGTACGAGCAACAGCAGTACGCGGCCCAGCAACAGCAGCAGTACGACAACGGCGGCTGGGCCACCGGCACCCATCCGCACGTCCCGTACCCCGACCCCTCGGACCCGTACGGGCAGCAACAGGGCATGGCATCCGGCGGGGAGCAGCCGGACCACTACGGCACTCAGAACGCGTACCCGCCGCCGGAGCCGCCCGGCCGACGGCGTGCCGAACCCGAGCCGCGGGTGGACTGGGACCCTGGCCCCGACCAGGGTGAACACGCCTTCTTCTCGGGCGGCGACGATGACGACGGCGACGATCCGGGGGACCGCCGCGGGCGCGGCGACCGGCGGGGCCGCGGCGGCAAGGAGAAGGGCGGTGGCAAGGAGAAGAAGCGCCGCAGTGGGTGCGCCTGCCTGGTTGTCGTGCTGGTGTTCACCGGTGGACTCGGCGGAGTCGGATATTTCGGCTACCAGTTCTACCAGGATCGTTTCGCCCCGGCGCCCGACTACGCGGGCGACGGCACGAGCGAGCAGGTCTCCGTCACGATCCCGCAGGACGCGAACGGCGCCGCCATCGGGCAGGCCCTGAAGGCCGCGGGCGTCGTCAAAAGTGTCGACGCTTTTGTGGCCGCGCAGACCAAGAATCCCAAAGGAAATATGCTCCAGGCGGGCGTCTATACGCTCAACAAAGAAATGTCCGCCGAGAGTGCCGTCACGCTGATGCTCAGCCCCAAGAGCCGTGACAACCTGATCATTGCCGAAGGTAAGCGTAGCGCCGAAGTGTATACGCTGATCGACAATCGTCTTAAGCTCAAGAAAGGCACGACCGCGGCGGTCGCCAAGAAGGATTGGAACGACCTCGGTCTGCCCGATTGGGCGAACAGCAGTAAGGACATAAAGGATCCGCTGGAAGGGTTCCTCTATCCGTCCAGCTATCCCGTCTCCGAGAGCATGAAACCCGAGGATGTCCTCAAGGAGATGGTCAAGTATGCGACGGAGCAGTACGACCAACTCGGACTCGAGTCGAGGGCCAAGGCGCTGAAGCTGAAGAACCCGCTGCAGCTCCTCACGGTGGCGAGCCTCGTTCAGGTCGAGGGCAAGTACGAGCACGACTTCCGCAAGGTCGCCCGTGTCGTCTACAACCGCCTCAAGCCGGACAACCTCGAGACGGTCGGCAGGCTGGAGTTCGACTCCACCGTCAACTACATCAAAAATCAGAGCACCCTGGATGTCGGCACGGTCGCTGAACTGCGGCAGATCAAGGACCCGTACAACACGTACGACATCAGGGGACTTCCGCCGGGCCCCATCAGCAATCCCGGCAAGGAAGCGATCGAGGGTGCGATGAAACCGACCCCCGGGCCCTGGTACTACTTCGTGTCGATCAACGCGAACAAGACGGTTTTCTCGGTCACCAACGAAGAGCACAACCAGAACGTGGAAGAGTACGAGAAGGCGCGGGGAGACGCAGGTCAATGAGTACAGCGAAGTGTGCCGCGGTTCTCGGCTCGCCCATCACTCACTCTCTCTCCCCGGTGCTGCACCGGGCCGCTTATGCGGAGTTGGGTCTCACCGACTGGACGTATGAGAGTTTTGAGGTCGACGAGGCCGGACTGCCCGGTTTCTTCGAGAAGCTCGACGTGTCGTGGGCCGGGCTTTCCCTCACCATGCCGTTGAAACGAGCGGTCCTTCCGCTGCTCGACGAGATCAGTGCGACCGCCCGATCCGTCGAGGCCGTCAACACGGTCGTCTTCACCGACGACGGCCGCCGCGTCGGCGACAACACCGATATCCCCGGCATGATCGCCGCGCTGCGTGAACGAGGCGTGGAGAAGGCGGAGGCCGCGGCGATCCTCGGTGCCGGCGCCACCGCGTCGTCGGCGCTGGCCGCGCTCGCCGATATCTGCTCGGGTCCGGTGACCGTCTTCGTGCGCAGCGAAGCGCGCGCCCGCGAGATGCGGGGCTGGGGCGAGCGTCTGGGCGTCGAGGTGCGGATCGCCGACTGGGTGGAGGCGGACCGTGCCTTCGAAGCCCCACTGGTGATCGCCACCACTCCGGCCGGGGCCACCGACTCCCTGGTCCCACGCGTGCCCGAGCGGCCCGGCACCCTCTTCGACGTGCTGTACGCGCCCTGGCCCACCTCCTTGGCCGCTGCCTGGGGCACGAACGGGGGAGGCGTCGTCGGCGGCCTGGATCTGCTGGTCCACCAGGCCGCGCTCCAGGTGGAGCAGATGACGGGACGCGCACCCGCACCCGTCGAGGCGATGAGGGCGGCAGGAGAACGCGCGCTCTCCAAGGCGGGAACCTGAGCCGGCCGTGATCTGGCGGGTTGGAACGGCGAGCGCCTGCTCGCCGTCCACCGAGTCCGCCTGATGGACCTGCGACCGGGCAACGGGGCCGGGCGTGGGAGGATCGGAGGTGGCGGGCCGGGGCCGCGCACCTGGTCGCGCCGTTGCCGTACGCGAGGACGCGTGTACGCAGGGCAGTACCAGGGCGCGAGCATTGAGGAGCACCGTTGAGCAGGTTGCGCTGGCTGACCGCGGGGGAGTCCCACGGTCCCGCACTCGTGGCGACGCTGGAGGGTCTTCCCGCCGGTGTGCCGATCACCACGGAGATGGTGGCGGACCACCTGGCCCGGCGCCGGCTGGGCTATGGACGCGGTGCGCGCATGAAGTTCGAGCGCGACGAGGTCACCTTCCTCGGCGGTGTGCGGCACGGCCTGACGCTGGGCTCGCCGGTCGCGGTCATGGTGGGCAACACCGAGTGGCCGAAGTGGGAGCAGGTCATGTCGGCCGACCCCATCGACCCCGAGATCCTCGCGGGCCTGGCCCGCAACGCGCCGCTGACCCGGCCGCGGCCGGGCCACGCGGACCTGGCCGGCATGCAGAAGTACGGCTTCGACGAGGCCCGGCCGATCCTGGAGCGCGCCTCGGCCCGGGAGACGGCGGCGCGGGTGGCGCTGGGCGCGGTGGCCCGGTCGTACCTGAAGGAGACGGCGGGGATCGAGATCGTCTCGCATGTCGTGGAGCTGGCCGGCGCGAAGGCCCCGCAGGGCGTGTACCCGACGCCGGCGGATGTCGAGAAGCTGGACGCCGACCCGGTGCGCTGCCTGGACGCGGACGCGTCGAAGGCGATGGTCGCGGAGATCGACCAGGCCCACAAGGACGGCGACACCCTCGGCGGCGTGGTCGAGGTGCTGGCGTACGGCGTGCCGGTGGGACTGGGCTCGCACGTGCACTGGGACCGCAAGCTGGACGCGCGGCTGGCGGGCGCGCTGATGGGCATCCAGGCGATCAAGGGCGTCGAACTCGGCGACGGCTTCGACCTGGCGCGGGTACCCGGTTCGCAGGCGCACGACGAGATCGTCGGCACCGACGAAGGCATCAAGCGGGTCTCCGGTCATTCCGGTGGCACCGAGGGCGGCCTGAGCACCGGTGAGCTGCTGCGGGTGCGCGCCGCGATGAAGCCGATCGCGACCGTGCCGCGGGCCCTGAAGACCGTCGACGTGACCACCGGCGAGGCGGCGGCCGCCCACCACCAGCGCTCCGACGTGTCCGCGGTGCCCGCGGCCGGGATCGTCGCCGAGGCGATGGTCGCGCTCGTCCTCGCGGACGCGGTCGCGGAGAAGTTCGGCGGCGACTCGGTGACCGAGACCCGCCGCAACGTGCGGTCCTACCTCGACAACCTGGTGATCCGGTGAGTGCTGTGCCGCTGGTCGTCCTGGTCGGCCCGATGGGGGTCGGCAAGTCCACCGTCGGGCAGTTGCTCGCGGAGCGGCTCGGGGTCGGCTACCGGGACACCGATGACGACATCGTGGCCGCTCAGGGCCGGGCCATCGCGGAGATCTTCGTGGAGGAGGGCGAGGCGGCCTTCCGGGCGATCGAGAAGCGGGCGGTGCACACGGCACTCGCCGAGCACGACGGCGTCCTCGCCCTCGGCGGCGGCGCGATCCTGGATGCGGACACGCGCGCTCTGCTGGCCGGACAGCGCGTCGTCTATCTCTCCATGGACGTCGACGAAGCCGTCAAGCGCACCGGCCTCAACGCCGCCCGGCCGCTGCTGGCGGTCAACCCGCGCAAGCAGTGGCGCGAGTTGATGGAGGCGCGGCGGCACTTGTACGAGGAGGCCGCCACAGTCGTCGTCGCGACGGATGGCCGCACGCCCGAAGAAGTCACCCAAGTCGCCCTGGATTCACTGGAGTTGAAGGAAGCATGAGCGAGGCAGTCACCCGGATCCAGGTCGGCGGCACCGCGGGCAGTGACCCGTACGAGGTTCTGGTCGGCCGGCAACTCCTCGGTGAGCTGGGTGGGTTGATCGGGGACAAGGCCAAGCGGGTCGCCGTCGTGCACCCGGAGGCGTTGGCCGAGACCGGTGAGGCGCTGCGGGCCGATCTGGCCGGGCAGGGCTACGAGGCTGTCGCCATCCAGGTGCCCAATGCGGAGGAGGCCAAGACCGCGGAGGTCGCCGCCTACTGCTGGAAGGCGCTGGGCCAGTCCGGCTTCACCCGCACGGACGTCGTCATCGGCGTCGGCGGCGGTGCCACCACCGACCTGGCGGGGTTCGTGGCCGCGACCTGGCTGCGCGGGGTGCGCTGGATCGCCGTGCCGACGACCGTGCTGGCCATGGTGGACGCGGCCGTCGGCGGCAAGACCGGCATCAACACCGCCGAGGGCAAGAACCTCGTCGGTGCCTTCCACCCGCCGGCGGGTGTGCTGTGCGATCTGGCCGCGCTGGACTCCCTGGCCGTGAACGACTACGTCTCCGGGCTCGCCGAGATCATCAAGGCCGGCTTCATCGCCGACCCGGCGATCCTGGAGCTGATCGAGTCCGACCCGGAGGCCGCCCGCACCCCGGCGGGCCCGCACACCGCGGAACTCATCGAGCGCTCCATCCGGGTCAAGGCGGAGGTCGTCTCCTCCGACCTGAAGGAGTCGGGCCTGCGGGAGATCCTCAACTACGGCCACACGCTGGCCCACGCCATCGAGAAGAACGAGCGCTACAAGTGGCGGCACGGCGCCGCCGTCGCGGTCGGCATGCACTTCGCCGCCGAACTGGGCCGCCTGGCGGGCCGGTTGGACGATGCCACGGCTGACCGGCACCGCACGGTGCTGGAGTCGGTGGGGCTGCCGCTGCACTACCGCTACGACCAGTGGCCCAAGTTGCTGGAGACCATGAAGGTGGACAAGAAGTCCCGCGGCGACCTGCTGCGCTTCATCGTCCTGGACGGCCTTGCCAAGCCCACCGTCCTGGAAGGCCCCGACCCGGCCGTCCTCCTCGCCGCCTACGGCGAAGTGGGCGAGTAAGTCCTCGGATACTCCTTCCGCCCGATTCGCCGTACGTCAGCGGGCACTTCGGACCGCCCCCGGCCGTTTCACCAAACGACGGCAGGGGGCGGTACCGTTCGGTAGCGTGCGGGGTTCACCCCGCTGTCAGCGCCCATCGCCTGTACGAGACGGAGTGGCACCGGATGCAGCACGCAGTGGGTTCTCCGCTGCCGCCCCCCCACCAGCCGGGGCACGGACCGGCCGCCGGCTGGTCGCCGGCCGCGAACCAATCGGGTCCGCACCACCCGGGCGCATACCAGGGTTCCGCCCCTGTACCCCCTTCGCCCACTCCCGCTCCGGGCTTCACCGGAGTGCCCGCGGCACCCGTTCCGCCCGCGCCGCAGCACGCCCCGGTGCCAGACACCACGGGCCATGTGCCGCTGCCGCCCGGCGGCCCCGTCCCCATGCCCAGCGCACCGCCCCCCACGGTCGCCGCCGACCCGGCCACCACGATTCTCGCGGTGCTGCTCATCGGCCCCGCGGGTGCCGGGAAGACGAGCGTGGCCAAGTACTGGGCCGACCACCGCCGGGTCCCCACCGCCCACATCAGCCTCGACGACGTACGCGAATGGGTCCGCTCGGGCTTCGCCGACCCCCAGTCGGGGTGGAACGACCACTCCGAGGCGCAGTACCGCCTGGCCCGCCGCACCTGCGGCTTCGCCGCCCGCAACTTCCTGGCCAACGGCATCTCGTGCATCCTCGACGACGCGGTCTTCCCCGACCGCCCGGTCGTCGGCCTCGGCGGCTGGAAACGGCACGTCGGGCCCGGCCTGCTCCCGGTCGTTCTCCTGCCGGGCCTGGAGATCGTCCTGGAACGCAACGCCGAGCGCACCGGCAACCGCCGCCTCACCGACGAGGAGGTCGCCCGCATCCACGGCCGCATGGCCGGCTGGTACGGCTCCGGCCTCCCGATCATCGACAACTCCCAGCTGGACGTCTCACAAACGGCCCGAGTCCTGGACGACGTACTGGCGAGATCGATAGCAAGCCCACCGAGCTGGTAGGCGTACTTTAGGGGCGCGGGGAACTGCGCGATCAACCCCCACCGGCCTGCACCCGGCATACAACCGCGAGCCGCACCCCCCGTCCCCCAAACGGCACCCTCCCAACCAGCACAATCCGGACACCCCTCCTACGCTCGTGTCATGTCAGAGGTCTACGCTGCCCGCCGAACCCACCTGAGGGAACGCTGCCAAGCCAGCGGCAGCGCCTCCGCGCTGGTCTCCCGCCCCGCCAACGTCCGCTACCTCGCAGGCACCGCCCCGCACGGTGCCGTCCTGCTGATCGGCAGGACCGAGGACCTGCTGCTGTGCCCCGGTCCGCCGGACGACCGCCCCGCCGAAGGCCGGCCCGACGAGGCGCTGCGCGTGCAGCGGCTGCCCGGGCCCGGGGGCGATCCCGCCGTCGCCGCGGCCGACCTCGCGGCGGCGCGGAGCGGCGAGTCACTCGCCGTCGAGGAGCATCACCTCACGGTCGCCCGGTACCGCGCCATCCGCTCGGTCGTGCCTCGGCTGCGCCTCGCCGACCTGGGCGGCGCGGTCGAGCAGATGCGCGTCGTGAAGGACGAGGAGGAGATCTCCTGCCTCAGGATCGGCGCCGAGATCGCCGACCAGGCACTCGGTGAGCTCCTCGAATCGATCCTCGTCGGCCGTACCGAACGCCACCTCGCCCTCGAACTGGAGCGCCGCCTCGTCGACCACGGCGCCGACGGCCCCGCCTTCGCCACCTCCGTCGCCACCGGCCCCAACTCCGGCAGGCGAGGCCACCGCCCCACCGACCGGCGGGTCGAGGAGGGCGACTTCCTCTCCGTCTGCCTCGGCGCGACCTACCGCGGCTACCGGTGCGAGATCGGCCGTACCTTCGTGATCGGTACGTCGCCCGCGGACTGGCAGATCGAGCTGTACGACCTGGTCTTCGCCGCCCAGCGCGCCGGACGGGAGTCGCTGGCACCGGGCGCCGCCTACCGCGACGTGGACCGCGCGGCACGCCAGGTACTGGACTCCGCAGGCTATGCGGAGAGCCTCCCCGCCCTGACGGGGCACGGTGTGGGACTCGAAATCGACGAGGACCCGCAGTTGGCCCCCGCGGCCATGGGTAAACTGGACGCTTGCGTGCCGGTCACCGTCGAACCCGGGGTCCACCTCCCGGGCCGGGGCGGCGTCCGGATCGATGACACGCTCGTCGTCCGCCCCGAGGCGGACGGCGGACCAGAGCTACTCACCATCACGACCAAGGAGCTGCTCGCGCTCTAGCTTCGAGCTGTGCGCCCGCCCCGGGGTCGTCCACGTCAGTCCAGGAGATTCCGCAACCGTGGCTTCCACGAACGACCTCAAGAACGGCCTGGTGCTCAAGCTCGACGGAGGCCAGCTGTGGTCCGTCGTCGAGTTCCAGCACGTCAAGCCCGGCAAGGGCCCGGCCTTCGTGCGCACCAAGCTGAAGAACGTGCTTTCCGGCAAGGTCGTCGACAAGACGTTCAACGCCGGCGTCAAGGTCGAAACGGCCACCGTCGACAAGCGGGACATGCAGTTCTCGTACATGGACGGCGAGTACTTCGTCTTCATGGACATGGAGACCTATGACCAGCTCATGGTCGACCGGAAGGCCGTCGGCGACGCCGCCAACTTCCTGATCGAGGGCTTCACGGCCACCGTCGCGCAGCACGAGGGCGAGGTGCTCTTCGTCGAGCTGCCGGCCGCCGTCGAGCTCGTGGTCCAGGAGACCGAGCCGGGCGTCCAGGGCGACCGCTCCACCGGCGGCACCAAGCCCGCCACCCTGGAGACCGGCCACCAGATCAACGTGCCGCTCTTCATCACCACCGGTGAGAAGATCAAGGTCGACACCCGCACGAGCGACTACCTCGGCCGGGTGAACAGCTAACCGTGGCTGCCCGCAACACGGCCCGCAAGCGTGCCTTCCAGATCCTCTTCGAGGGCGACCAGCGCGGGGCCGATGTCCTGACCGTCCTCGCGGACTGGATCCGGCTCTCCCGGGACGACACCCGGCAGCCGCCGGTGTCCGAGTACACGATGCAGCTGATCGAGGGCTACGCGCAGCACGCGAAGCGTATCGACGAGCTGATCGCGCAGTACTCGGTCGGCTGGACGCTCGACCGGATGCCGGTCGTCGACCGCAACATCCTGCGCCTCGGCGCCTACGAGCTGATCTGGATGGACGACCATGGGCGCACGGGTCCGCCCGGACAGCGTCGCCGACTGGGCGAGCGCCCTCGAACACGCGCAACAACTGGCCGACAAGGCACTGAAGGCGGGA
>NZ_JBFAIR010000054.1:0-55075 GCF_040654815.1 Streptomyces sp. NPDC050619
GCGGCCTGTGCCCGCAGGGCCTGCCGGCTCCGGCCGGCGAGCACCCAGGGCACCGTGCCGACGGGCCGGGCCGGGGCCGGGGCGTCGGCGGCGGGGGGTTCCTCCAGGATGACGTGGGCGTTGGTGCCGCTGATGCCGAAGGAGGAGACGCCGGCCCGGCGCGGGCTCCGGCCGCGTGGCCAGGGCTGTGCCTCGGTGAGCAGGCGTACGGCGCCGGAGTTCCAGTCGACGCGGCTGGAGGGGGCGTCGACGTGCAGGGTGGGCGGGAGCTGTTCGGCGCGCAGGGCCAGCACCGTCTTCATGACGCCGGCCGCGCCCGCCGCCGCCTGGGTGTGGCCGATGTTCGACTTGACCGAGCCGAGCCACAGCGGTTCCGCGCGGTCCCGGCCGTAGGTGGCCAGGAGCGCCTGCGCCTCGATCGGATCGCCGAGGCTCGTGCCGGTGCCGTGTGCCTCGACGGCGTCCACGTCGCCGGGCCGCAGACCGGCGGCGGTGAGGGCCTGCCGGATGACCCGCTGCTGGGAAGGTCCGTTGGGGGCGGTCAGTCCGTTGGACGCGCCGTCCTGGTTGACGGCGGAGCCGCGCACCACGGCGAGCACGGGGTGACCGGCGCGCCGGGCGTCGGAGAGCCGTTCCAGTACGAGGACGGCGGCGCCCTCCGACCAGCCGGTGCCGTCGGCACCCTCGGCGAAGGCCTTGCAGCGGCCGTCGGCGGACAGGGCGCGCTGCCTGGAGAACTCGACGAAGACGCCCGGCGTGGCCATCACGGTCACGCCTGAGGCGAGGGCGGTGCGGCACTCGCCCTGGCGGATGGCCTGCGCGGCCAGGTGCAGCGCGACCAGCGCGGAGGAGCAGGCGGTGTCGACGGTGAGGGCAGGACCCTCCAGGCCGAGCGCGTAGCTGACCCGGCCGGACAGGACACTCGCGGCGGAGCCGGTGGTGACGTAACCCTCGACGTCCTCGCCTGTGACGTGGGTGGTCTCGCGGTAGTCCTGGCCGTTGGTGCCCGCGAACACACCGGTGGCCGACCCCCTCAGCGACAGCGGGTCGATCCCGGAACGCTCCAGGGCCTCCCACGAAGTCTCCAGCAGCAGCCGCTGTTGCGGGTCCATGGCGAGTGCCTCGCGCGGGCTGATGCCGAACAACTCGGCATCGAAGTCCGCGGCGTCGTGCACGAATCCGCCGACGCGCGCGTATGTCGTACCGGAGTGGCCCGGGTCCGGGTGGTAGAGGCGCTCGACGTCCCAGCCGCGGTCCTCGGGAAACGGCGTCAGGGCGTCCGCACCGGAGGCGAGCAGGTCCCACAACTGGTCGGGGCTGGTCACTCCGCCGGGGAAGCGGCAGCCCATGCCGACGATGACCACCGGGTCGTCGTCGGTGCCGACGGGTTCGAGGGCCGGGCCGCCGCGCTCGATCTCGTCCGTGGTGACGCCGAGGACCTGGGAGCGCAGGAACGCGGCGAGCGCGGCCGGGGTGGGATGGTCGAAGACGAGTGTGGCGGGCAGGGACAGTCCGGTGGCCGCCGCGAGCCGGTGGCGCAGGGCGACTCCGGTCAGCGAGTCGAAGCCGAGGGCCTTGAAGGCACGGGCGGCGTCCACGGCGGCCCGGTCGGTGTGCCCCAGGGCGGCGGCGACCTGGTCGAGGACGAGGTCGAGCAACAGCCGGTCCTGCTCCGCGGCCGTACGGTCGCGTAGTTGGGCGCCGAGCGTGCCCCCTGCGGGCGCCACCGGCGCGGCGGTGGGCGGCGCGGCTTCGGGCAGGTCGGCGAGCAGGGGACGCGGGGTGTACGCGGCGGCGGCGAACCGCTGCCAGTCGATGTCGGCGACGGTCGTGCAGGTGACGCCCTCGTCGAGGGCGCGCTGCAGCACGTCGAGGGCACGGGCCGGTTCCAGGGGACGTATGCCCTGGCGGCGGAAGTGCCCGGCCACGGTCTCGTCGGCCGCCATACCGCCACCGCCCCACGGCCCCCAGGCGAGGGAGGTCGCGGGCAGTCCGGCGGCGCGGCGGTGCTCGGCGAGCGCGTCGAGACGGGCGTTGGCGGCGGCGTAGGCGGCCTGGCCGGCGTTGCCCAGTACTCCGGTGACGGACGAGAACAGGACGAAGGCGTCCAGCTCCCGGTCGCGCGTCAGGTCGTGCAGGTGCTGCGCGGCCTCGGCCTTCACCGCCACGACGCGGGCGAGACGCTCGGGGGTGAGCTCGGCGGCGAGCCCGTCGTCGAGGATGCCCGCGGCGTGTACGACGGCGGTCGGCTCGTGGGCGTCCAGGACGGACGCGACGGTCTCGCGGTCGGCCACGTCGCCCGCGACGAAGGTGACGGCGGTGCCCGACTCGCCCAGTTCCGCGGCTAGTTCGGCGGCACCCGGGGCGTCGGCGCCGCGCCGCGACATGAGGACGAGGTGTGCCGCGCCGCCGGTCGCGAGCCACCGGGAGAGGTGCCCGCCCAGGGAGCCGGTCGCCCCTGTGAGCAGGACGGTGCCGCGCGGACGCCAGGCCCGCGTAGGACGCGCCGAGCGGTCGTGCACCAGCCGGGCCGCGTGGATGCCCGTGGCACGTACGGCGAGCTGGTCCTCCCCCGCTCCCCCGGCGGCGAGGACGGCCACGACCCTCTGCCAGAGCCGGGGGCGCGGATCGTCCGGCAGGTCGATCAGTCCGCCCCACCGGTCGGGCTGTTCCAGCGCCACGACCCGGCCGAGTCCCCATACGGCGGCGTTCTCGTGGTGTGTGGGGCCGTCACCCTGGGATACGGCCATGGCGCCGAAGGTCACGCACCACAGCCGCGTCTTGGGGTGGGCCCGCGTCAGCGCGAGCACCTGCGCGGGTTCGGTGAGCAGGGACAGCACGCCCGCGAATGACGCGTCCGGCTCGGCGGCCGGTCCGGTCACGACTGTCACGTCGGCGCCGGCGGCCCGCAGAGCGCTCTCGGCCGCGTCGGCCAACTCGGTCGGAGTGTCCTCGTCGACCGCGAGCAGCCATGTCCCGTCCAGGGTTCCCGACGTGGGCGTACGGACCGGCCGCCAGGCGATCCGGTAGCGCAGACCGGCCAGCAGCGACTCCTCACGGCGCTTGCGACGCCAGCCGGCGAGCATCGGCAGCACGGCGTCGAGCGGGGCGGCGCTGTCCACGCCCAGCTCTCCGGCCAGCGAGTCGGCGTCGCCCTGGTCGACGAGGTCCCAGAATCCTCCGTCGGCGACGCCGTCGCTCTGCGCCCGGCGTCCGGGACGGGCGAGGTCGGGCAGCCAGTAGCGTCGGCGCTGGAAGGGATAGGTAGGCAGGTCGACGCGGCGGGCGCCGGTGCCCTCGAAGAAAGCCGCCCAGTCGATGTCGGCGCCTCGGACGAAGAGTTCGGCGACGGCACCCAGCAGCGTCTCCGCCTCGGGGCGCTCCTTGCGGAGGGTCGCGGCGGCCGGGACGTCACCGGCGAGCGCCGTCAGCACCGGGTCGGGGCCGATCTCCAGGAAGCGCCCGGCGCCCAGGTCACGGGCCGCGGTCAACGCCTCATGGAAGCGCACGGGCTTGACGATCTGCTCGGCCCAGTAGGTGGGCGTGGTCCAGTCCCCGTCCGCCAGCGCGGCGCCCGACGAGGTGCTGATGGCCGTCACGGTCGGCCGACGGTAGGTCACCTGCTCGGCAACCTCCGTGAACGCGGTCACCACCGGGTCCATCAGCGGCGAGTGGAACGCGTGTGACACCCGCAGCCGCGTCGCCCGCCGCCCCGCGTCCCGAGCCAGCTGCGCAACGGCGTCGACGGCGGTCTCCGTACCGGAAACCACCACGGCCGACGGCCCGTTGACAGCTGCGATGACCGCACCGTCGACCAGCCACGGGGCGACCTCGGCCTCGGAAGCCTCCAGCGCCGCCATCGCACCGCCCTCGGGCAACGCCTGCATCAACCGCGCCCGCGCCGCCACCAGCCGTACGGCATCGGCGAGTTCGAACACGCCGGCCGCATATGCGGCGGCGATCTCGCCCACCGAGTGCCCCAGCAGCAGCTCCGGCCGTATGCCCCAGGACCGCAGCAACTCCACCTGCGCGACTTGCAGGGCGAACAGCGACGACTGCGCGTAGCCGGTGCCGTCCTCCGGATCCTCGGCGAACAGCACCTCCTTCAGGGGCCGTGCGAAGCGGAGTTCGGCGTCGAGCAGCTCGCACACCCCGTCCAGCGCCGCCGCGAAAACCGGGAACGCCGCGTACAACTCCCGTCCCATGCCGGGCCGCTGGCTGCCCTGCCCCGTGAACATCCACGCCGTACGCCCCTCCGACACCGCACCGGTGACGACGGGGCCGGGGTGCAGGGCGACGGCGCGGTGTTCGAGGACGGCCCGGGTGGTGGCCAGGGACAGACCGATGTCGAGCGGGTCCGCGTCGAGTGCGGTCAGTCGGTCCAGCTGGTCGCGTAGCGCCTGCTCATCGCGCGCCGAGACCGCCCACGGCACGACGGGCAGGCACGTGACCGGTTCCTCGGTCGACTCCTCGGCTGCGGGTGCCTCTTCGAGGACGAGGTGGGCGTTGGTGCCGCTGATGCCGAAGGAGGAGATGCCGGCCCGGCGGGGGCGTTCCCCGCGCGGCCAGGGGCGTTCCTGCTGGAGCAGCCGCAGCGTGCCGGGCGACCAGTCGATGTACGCGGAGGGCTCGTCGGCGTGCAGGGTGCGCGGCAGCCGCTCCGCGCGCAGGGCCATGACCATCTTGATGACGCCGGCGACCCCCGCGGCTGCCTGGGTGTGGCCGATGTTGGACTTCAACGAACCCAGCCACAACGGCCGTTCGGCGTCCCGGCCCTGGCCGTACGTCGCCAGCAGGGCCTCGGCTTCGATCGGGTCACCCAGCCGTGTCCCCGTCCCGTGGGCCTCGACCACGTCCACATCCGAGGTGCCGAGCCCGGCACTGGCCAGCGCCGCACGGATCACCCGCTGCTGGGAGGGACCGCTGGGCGCCGTCAGACCGTTCGACGCGCCGTCCTGGTTCACCGCCGAACCACGCACCACCGCCAGCACCTGGTGCTCCCGGCGCACGGCGTCGGACAACCGCTCCACCAGCAGCACACCCACACCCTCGGCCCAACTGGTGCCGTCGGCGGAGTCCGAGAAGGCTTTGCTGCGGCCATCGGCGGCCATCCCGCGCTGCTGTGAGAACTCCACGAACATGCCGGGACTGGCCATCACGGCGGCACCGCCGGCCAGGGCGAGGTCGCACTCCCCCGACCGCAGGGACTGCGCGGCCAGATGAAGTGCGACCAGGGAGGAGGAGCAGGCCGTGTCGACGGTCACGGCCGGGCCCTCCAGTCCCAGCGCGTACGAGATCCGGCCGGACATGACGCTCGCCGTGGTGCCGGTGAGCCGGTAGCCCTCGTGGCCCTGGCCGGACTCGTGCAGCAGGGGGCCGTACTCCTGGGACATGGCGCCGACGAAGACGCCGGTGCGGGAACCGAGCAGCGAGGTCGCCGGAACCCCGGCCCGCTCCAAAGCCTCCCAGGAGGTTTCAAGGAGCAGCCGCTGCTGCGGGTCCATCGCCATCGCCTCACGCGGCGATATCCCGAAGAAGCCGGGATCGAACTCTCCCGCCTCATGCAGGAACCCGCCCTCACGGACATACGACCGGCCCACCACACCCGGCTCCGGGTCGAACAGACCCTCCACATCCCAACCCCGGTCCCCCGGGAACGGCGACACCGCGTCAACACCGGAAGCCACCAGATCCCACAACCCCTCCGGCGAACCCACGCCACCCGGAAAACGGCACGCCATCCCCACGATCGCGACGGCGTCGTCCGGGTCGGGGGCCGTCTGCTCGGGGCGAGCCGGAACGGGCGTGGCGGCGGCCTCCTCGACGGCGGCGGCACGGATCAGCCGGGCGACGGCCAGTGGGGTCGGGTGCTCGAAGACGAGGGTGGCGGACAGCCGCAGACCGGTCGCGGACCGCAGCCGGTTGCGCAGTTCGATGCCGTCGGCGGACTCGAAGCCCTGCTCCTTGAAGGTCTTCCCGGGGGTGATCGAGTCGGCGGAGGGCCTGCCCGCCACGGCGGCGGCGTGGACCCGCACCAGTTCGAGTACGAGGTCGAGCTGCTCTTCGGCGGAACGGCCCTGCAGTTCGCGGCTTAGCAGGGTCTCCTCGGTGTCGGGCGCGGTCCAGGTCCGCTCGTCGGCGTCCGTTGCGGACAGCCAGTAGGGGCGGCGCTGGAAGGCGTAGGTGGGCAGGTCGACGTTCTTCGCGCCGGTGCCGTCGAACAGAGCCGCCCAGTCGATGTCGGTGCCGCGTACGAAGAGTTCGGCGGCCGAAGTCAGGAACCGCTCCAGACCACCGTCGTCACGCCGCAGCGAGCCGGTGATCAGCGCGTCGACGCCGACACTGTCGGCGGTCTCCTCGACGCTCATGGTCAGTACCGGGTGCGCGCTGGACTCGACGAACGTACCGAAGCCGTCCTCGATGAGCTTCCGTACGGTCTGCTCGAAGCGGACCGGGTTGCGCAGGTTGCGATACCAGTACGCGGCGTCCAGGCTGTCGGCGAGCTCGCCGGTGACCGTGGAATAGAAGGGAACCTGCGGGCGGAGCGGGGTGACCGGGGCCAGCAAGTCCAGGAGTTCCGCCTCGATACGCTCCACGTGCGCGGAGTGCGAGGCGTAGCCCGCCGACACCTGACGGGCCCGGATGCCCTCCTCCCGGACTGCCTCCACGAACTCGACGATCGCGTCCGCGTCCCCGGCGATCACGGTGGCCGACGGGCCGTTGACCGCGGCGATCCCCAGACGCCCGCTCCAGGCCTGAAGCCGGTCCTCCATCTCGGCCGCAGGAAGAGCAATCGACGCCATGCCACCCAGACCGGCCAGCTCACGCCCGATCACCGCAGCCCGCAGCGCCACCACGCGGGCGGCGTCTTCAAGGGACAGGGCGCCCGACACAGCGGCGGCGGCGATCTCCCCCTGTGAGTGACCCATCACCGCATCCGGAACGACGCCCAGCGAACCCCACAACTCGGCCAGGGAGACCATCACCGCCCAGTTCACCGGCTGGACCACCTCCACCCGGTCCAACTCCCGCCCCTCACCGATGACTTCGACCACATCGAAGTCCACGAACGGAGCGAGAGCGTCAGCGCACTCCCGCAGCCGCGCCGCGAAGACCGGCGACGACTCCAGCAACCCGGCCCCCATACCGACCCACTGAGCCCCATGACCCGGAAACACCAACACCCGCCGACCGGAGGCGGACGCGATGCCGTGCACCGCGGAGCGTTCCAGGCGGGTCAGGAGTTCCTCGCGGTCGGCGGCCAGGACGACGGCCCGGTGGCCGAAGACCGTGCGGGAGGCGGCGAGGGTCCAGGCGATGTCCAGGAGGTCCGGCCCCGGGGCGTGTTCGATGTGGGCGCTGAGCCGTGCTGTCTGGTCGCGGAGGGCTTCGGCGGTGCGGCCGGAGACAACCACCGGCAGGACCGGGAGTCGATGAGCGGCGGGGGCCGGTTCGGTCTGCGGCGCCTGTTCCAGCACAAGGTGGGCGTTGGTGCCGCCCATGCCGAAGGAGGAGACGCCGGCGAGGCGGCGCTGTCCGGACGGTTCGTGCCAGGGCTCGAGTTCGGTCTGGACGCGCAGATTGAGTGCGTTGAGCGGGATGTCCGGGTTGGGGGTCTCGTAGTTGAGGCTGGGCGGCAGTTCACCCTCGCGGACGGCGAGCGCCGCCTTGAGCAGGCCGACGATGCCAGCGGCGCCTTCCAGATGGCCGACGTTGGTCTTGGCGGATCCGACGGCCAGCGGACCGGTGCCGGGGGCGCGGGCCGCGCCGAGTACGGCGCCGAGGGCTGCCGCCTCGACGGGGTCCCCGGCACGGGTGCCGGTGCCGTGGAGTTCGACGTAGCGGACCCGGCCGGCGGGGACTCCGGCGCGCTCGTACGCCTCGCTGAGCAGGGCCTGTTGGGCCGAACGGTCGGGGGTGGTGAGGCTGGGTCCGCCACCGTCGTTGTTGACGGCGCCGCCCTTGATGACGCAGTGCACCCGGTCGCCGTCGGCGAGGGCGCGGCCGAGCGGCTTGAGGACGACGGCCGCGCCGCCCTCGCCGCGTACGTAGCCGTTGGCGCGGGCGTCGAAGGTGTGGCAGCGGCCGTCCGGGGACAGGGCGCCCATCAGTTCCATGATGGTGGTGCTGTCCTCGGTGAGGACGAGGTTGACGCCACCGACGAGGGCGAGGTCGCTCTCGCCGCGCCGCAGGCTCTCGCAGGCGAGGTGGACGGCGACGAGCGCGGAGGACTGCGCGGTGTCGACGGCCATGCTCGGGCCGCGCAGGCCGAGGAGGTAGGAGAGACGGTTGGCGGTCATCGCCCGTTGCTGTCCGGCCGCGCTGTGGCCGCCGATGGTGACGGTGCGACGGGCCAGGGCAGCATAGTCGTCGGAGGCGATACCGACGTAGACGCCGGTGCGGGTGCCGTGCAGGCGGGCGGGGACGATGCCCGCGTCTTCGAGGGACTCCCAGCCGAGTTCGAGCACGAGGCGCTGCTGGGGGTCGGTGGCGGCGGCCTGGGCCGTGCTCATGCCAAAGAACTCCGCGTCGAATTCCGCATGGTTTTCCAGTGCGGCCCGCCAGGTGCCGTCGGACTGCCGGGTGACGGCGTGGCCGCCGGTGCGCAGAAGCCGTTGGAACTCCTCGACGTTGACGGCTCCGGGGAGTCGGCACGCCATCCCCACGACGGCTATGTCGTTGTCACCCACGTACTGCCCGGCGTTCTTCGGGGTCATTGATTCTCCATAGCCAGAGATACGAGCCAAACGGAAGGAGGCGGAATCGCTGCGGAGGGCAGAATTCCGGGCGGCGCTCGTCACCAGGTGACGGGCAGAGTGACCAGGGAGCGGACGAGCGTCTCGCGGTGCCAGGTGAGTTCGTCGGCGGGCACGGCCAGGCGCAGGCCGGGGAGCCGACTGGTCAGGGCCTCGAGTACGGTCTGGAGTTCGACGCGGGCCGGCGGGTCGCCGGGGCAGTAGTGCGGGCACTGGCCGAAGGCGATGTGCGGATTGGTCTCGCGGTCGAGGAGGACGGTGTCGGCGTTCTTGCAGACGTCCTCGTCGCGTTGGCGGCGGCGAGGAGCAAGCGACGGCCTCGCCGGCACGGAGGGTGACGCCGTTCGTAACGGGTCCGGTCCTGCGGCAGGGCCGGGACGTGGGAGGCGAGTTGGCCGACGGTGGTCTCGTGGCCGCCGATGAGCATGCCCCCCGGGTCCGCAGGATGCGGACCCGCTCCCGTCCGACCCGGGTGCTCCGCCCGGTGAGGAGCCAGGGGCGTGGGCTGCCCAGGAACGGGGCGGGTGGTCGAGGTGGAGCGAGCTTGATCAGACACGTTCTCTCCCACGGATGACTCGTCGCCACGTCTTCGGATTCCGGACCGGCCCTGGTGGGGGGCGCCTGGCCGGCGCCAGCCGGGAAAGTGGGGGGGGTGGCCTGATCCGTGCGCCTTTCGGGATCCATTATTCGGACGGAGGACTGGTGGAAACACAAGGAGATGGAGCGCGCGCCCGGATCATGACGACGCCGACGGGCCGATGGGGCCGCGTCGGCGTGGGCAGGATGTCAGGGGGTGGCCGTCACGTCTCGGCCAGGCCTTCCAGGTGGGCCACGACGACGTCGACGCCCGGCAGGGAGAGCATCTCCTTCTGGGCGCGCCGCGCCTCGTCGGTGACGGTCCGGTCGGCCAGCAGGCGACGGCAGGTCTCCAGCATGGGGTCGGCGCCACGAGCGGCGATGTGCTCGCCGAGTCCGAGGTCGGCGACACGCAGCGCGTTGTACTGCTGGTCGCCGAACATGGGCCGTACCGCCATGGGCACGCCGGCGCGCACGGCCTCGCGGACGCTGTTGTAGCCGCCATGGGTGACGAACACGTCGGCGTGTTCGAGCAGGAGTTGCTGCGGGAATCGGTCGACGACACGGAGGTGGGGCGCGGCCTTGGTGGTGTCGACGGGCATGCCGAGGGTGGAGACGACGGCCGCGCAGTCCAGCGCGGAGAGGGCCTCGACGACCGTGTCGAGGGGTTCGGCGGGGTCGTAGACGGGGATGGGGGCGCCGAACTCGCGGGCTTTGTCGAGGAATTCGAGGACGGTGCCGGGCAGTCCGGTGCCGAGGGAGGCGAGCACGAGGGGCCGGTCGGCGGGCAGTTCGGCGAACCAGTCGGGCAGGTGCTCGCCGCGGGTGACGGTGCGGGGCTGGCGGTAGGCGACGGCGTCGGGGGCGAGGGGGCGGGCGAAGGTGTAGGCGGCGGGCATGCAGTCGAGCCGCCCGTGCCGGTAGACGGCGACCGGGTCCTCGGACTCGGGCAGGCCGAGTTCGCGGCGCCGGTCGTTCAGCAGCGGGAGCAGCAGGGCCGGGTCGAGGAACTGGCCGGAACCGGAGGGCGCGGGCACGTGGGGCACGCCGAGGGTCTCCGCGACGAGGAGCGCGGCGAACTCGAAGCCGTCGCGCAGGATCACATGGGGGCGGAAGTCGCGGGCTATGGGCAGCAGCAGACCGTAGGCGTCGGCGAGCTGTGGGCCGCAGCCGAGAGTGGCCCACAGCTCGTGGGCGAAGCGGCTGAACTCCTTGGGGATGGGCAGCCTGCCCTCGAACATCAGCCGCATGCCCTGGGCGGTGATGTCGGTGTAGACGCCCTCGACGCGGGCCCGCTCTGCGGCGAGCACGGGCGCGAGTTTGCCGGCCGTGACGACGAGGACGTCGTGTCCGGCCTCGCCGAGGGCCCGCACGAGCGGCAGGCAGGCGCGCGCGTGGGAGGGCGAGCCGGTGATGCTGCACAGCACCCGCATGATGACGGAACACCTTTCTGTACGGCGGTCAGGGTCGGCTCTGTACGGCGGTCAGTCCGGCTCGACCGGGCTGGTGCCCGTGCCGTGCCAGGCGAGGCCGGCGGCGCTGAGGGCGGCCGGGTCGAGGTGGTTGCGGGTGTCGACGACGAACGGGCGGTGCAGGTCGGCCGCGACGCGGGGCCAGTCGAGCCCGCGGTAGTGCGGCCACTCGGTGCACAGGACCAGCCCGGAGGCGCCCTTGGCGGCCTGGTGGGGGTCGTCGACCACGGTGATGTCCGCGGGGAGTTCGGTGTGCCGGGTGACGGGGACCGCCGGGTCGTGGGCGGTGAGTTCGGCGCCGCGGCCGGCGAGTTCGGCGGCCAGGGCGAGAGCCGGTGAGTCGCGCAGGTCGTCGGTGCCGGCCTTGAAGGTGAGGCCGAGCAGCCCGATCCGCACGCCGGCGAGGGAGCCGTCGGCGTCGCCGCACAGCCGGGCGATCTTCTCGGCGAGCCGGGTCCGCTGGTGGGCGTTGGTGTCGATGGCCGCGCGCACGAGCGGGAAGTCCACGCCGAGGGCGTCGGCCGTGCCGAGCAGGGCGCGGGTGTCCTTGGGCAGGCAGGAGCCGCCCCACCCGGGTCCGGGGCGCAGGAACGCGCCGCCGATGCGGTGGTCCTGGCCGAGGGCCGCGGTGACGCGCCCGATGTCGGCGCCGGCCTGCTCGCACAGCTCGGCGAGGGTGTTGACGTAGGACAGCTTGACGGCGAGGAAGCAGTTCGCGGCGTACTTGACGACCTCGGCGCTGGCCGCGTCGGCGATGACGACGGGCGCGTCGACTCCGGCGTACAACTCGGCGACCTGGGCGGCGGCCCACGGGCTGTCGGAGCCGATCACGACCCGGTCGGGCTGGAGGAAGTCGCTGACGGAGGTGCCCTCGCGCAGGAACTCGGGGTTGCTGACCACACCGACGTCGGTGCGGCCGAGGGCGGCGGTGGCGCGGGCGGCGGTGCCGACGGGCACGGTCGACTTGGTGACCAGGACGCTGTCGGGTTCCAGCAGGGTGCGGATCTCCTCGACGACGGCGTCCATGGCTGTCAGGTCGGCGCGTCCGTCGGGACCGGTGGGGGTGCCGACGCAGATGAACACGGTGCGGGCGCCGCGTACGGCGTCGGCGGCGCCGACGACGAAACGGAGGCGGCCCGCGTCGAGTCCGGCGCGCACGAGCTCGGGCAGGCCCTCCTCCAGGATGCGCACGTCGCCGCGGTTGAGTTCCGCGACCTTCACCGGGTCCAGGTCGGCGCAGACCACCCGGTGTCCGAGCGACGCCAGGCAGGCACCGGCGGTGAGTCCCACATAGCCGGTGCCGATGACGGCGATGGTGTGGCGGTGCACGGCGGCCACCTCGTTTCTCGGTAATTTCGCTGCGGTCAGACGCCGATGAGCCGGGCGCTGATGGACGCCGCGGCACGGACGGCCAGGGCCACGCTGTACAGCGTCGGGTTGACGGCGGTGGCGGTGGGGATGACCCCGTTGCCGCCGACGTAGAGGTTGTCGAAGCCCCAGACGCGGCTGTCGGTGTCGCACACCGAGGTGCCGTCGTCGCCGGGGCCCATGCGCACGGTGCCCTGGTAGTGCTTGGAGCTGCCGGCGGGGAACAGCTCGGGTCGCTCCAGGAACTCGCCGCCGAGGGCCTCGGCGACGGCCTCCTGGTCCGCGCGGGCCTGTTCGGCGCCCGCGCGGTCGCGTTCGGTGAGGTCGTAGTGGACGGTCATGTCGGGCATGCCGTAGGCGTCGGCCTCGCTCGTGGAGAACTCGATGCGGTCCACGTCGCGGATCTCCTTGGCGCCGTACCAGACCATGCCGACGAACAGCGCCGGGTCGACGCTCTCCAGCGGTGACGTGTCGATGGTCATGACCTGGCCGTGGTTGCGACGGCCGGGGTCGGCGAAGGGCACCCAGAAGCGGCCGGTCTCCAGGTCGCGGATGTCGCCGCCGAACTCGACCGTGCCGCGGGCCGCGAGCCCGGCGGTGGGGCCGTCCTTGACGTGGATGGAACTGACGGTCTTGGGCTGGTCGTTGAGGTAGCGGCCGAGTGCGTCGGGGCGGATGCCGGAGGCCCACAGCAGCTGCGGGGTGCGCAGCGCGTCGGCGCAGACGGCGACTGCCGAGGCGCGGACGGCGAACTCGGCACCCGTCGGGAGGTGTTCGAGGAGGGCGCCGGTGACCTTGCGCCCGGAGAACAGCAGTCGCCGGCAGATGGTCTCGTCGGCGGTGCGGAAGCGTCCGTCGCCCGCGGTGGCGCCGGCGTGGGCGAGCGGGCCGAGGACGGTGTCGGGTCCGGCCCACAGGGGCCGGTTGCCCGGGCGGGGGGTGCAGGCGAGCGGCATGGTGCCGACGCCGCGGCCGACCGGGTAGTCGCCGTCGAAGAGCTGGCCGAGCGTCTTGAGGACGAGGTCGCCGGCCTGGGTGGCGGGGTAGGCGTCGCGGGTGACGCTCAGCAGGTGCTCGGCGACGGACAGGGCGGCGTCGAGGTCGTCGCCGGGCAGGAACGACAGCCGTTCGGTGTCCAGCGGGCGGGGGGCGGTGCAGGCCCAGTGCACGCCCATCCCGCCGACGTTGCTGGACATGACCGCGGCCGGCATGCCGGACTGCTCCGGCTCGTCGTCGCACCGCGGCCGCAGCAGATGGGTGCCGCGGTCCGCGTACTTCTTCACCAAGGCGCCGTCCTCGCCGGGCGCGGTCTCGGGATCGCGTCCCTGGGAACGGGCCTGGGCAGCGGCCCGTTCCGGTGCGGGCAGGTTGCCGAGGTGCAGCCCGGCCTGCCCGGTCAGGCGCGGCCCGAGGTCGGCCATCAGGATCCGGGCGTGCGGTACGGCGTCGTACACCCGGCGGGCGATGGCCGACCCCACAGGGCCGCTTCCGACGACGAGCAGGTCGACCGTCGGCGGAAGTTCGGGACAGCTCATGGTGGTGCGACTCTCCTTGTGTGGGGGTGCGGTGGGGGGTGGTGCGGCCGCCCGTCAGGTCACAGGGCCGCGCGGCTCGCGGCGTAGTACTGGCGGATCTGCTGCGCGAAGTCCGGGTTCATCTGGGCCTTGGCGAGGATCTCGGCGGGCGGGGTGTACTCGTCGTCGAGGACGTCGGCGAACTTGGTGAATCCGGCGCGCAGCTGGGCCTCGATGACGGCGGGCCAGGCGTTGGGGATCTTCCACTCGTCCTCGTAGCCCGTGGCGAGCAGGTGGGTCACGGCCGTCTCGACGACGTCGGTGCGGCTGTGGGCCTGGGTGGGCTTGCGGACGGGCTGGAACACGGACAGGTCGTGGCGGGTGTCGTCGCCGAGGATGCGGCGGGCCATCTCGTCGGCGAGCAGCGGCGACAGGTGCAGGCCGTCGCGGTAGGTACCGGTCATCATCCACAGGCCGTCGAGGCCCGTGCCGCCGACGAGCGGGAAGCCGTCGAAGGCGACGGGCCGGTTGCCGACCTGGATCTTCTCGATGCCGCTGGTGTCGAGGTCGCGGCGCAGCTGGCGCAGGGCACAGCCGAGCAGGAAGGTGGCGTCGCGGATGGACGGCACGTCGGCGGGCTCGGGCTCGACGGCGTTGGTGGCGCCGAGGTAGACGTGGCCCTGCCCGCGCGGCACGAGGTGCAGGCCGCAGGCGAAGGCGCGGTTGGGGGTGCGCAGCACGCTGGTGGGGCCGGGCACGTCGGGGTCGACGCGGGCGACGACGGAGACGCCGACTCCGGCGCACAGCCGCGGGATGCTGCCGTTGAGGGCGGGCACGGTGTCGAGGAGGGTCTGGGAGGCGGCGCCGGCGGCGAGGACGACCTGGCCGCCGGTGAGGGTGTCGCCGCTGGTGAGCCTGACGCCGGTGATGCGCTCGCCCTCGGTGACCAGGCTCTGGCCGAAGCCGTCGATGAGGGTGCCGCCGGCCTTCAGGAGCGCCGCCTGCAGCCGGGCCAGCAGACGACCGGCGTCGACGGCGTGCTCGCCGGGGATGAACATGCCCATCAGGGGCCGGGCCAGCGGGTCGGGGTCGAGCCAGCCGAGCTCGGCCGGGTCGATGTCCTCGTACGGCTCCTTGTAGTCGTCGAGGGTCTTGCGGATGGCGGCGTAGTTGGCGGAATCGATGCCGGGCACGCCCACGGAGTTCAGCAGCATCACGGTGCCGTCGGCGCAGCGCAGGTCGTCGCTCTCGCCGGTCTCCTCGGACAGCTGGTCCAGCCAGTCGTCCCACAGGCGGGTGGCCTGCACGCCGAGGTCGAGCTTGGCGCGGCCCTGCTCGCTGGCGACGAGGGTGGAGGTGACCTCGCCGAAGGTGCCGAGCATCGCGCCGGCGGCGGTGGAGGCGGCCCAGAGCCGGTCGGCGCGGCCGAGGACGGCCACCTTGGTGCCACGGCGGGCGAGGGTCAGGCCCAGGGACAGGCCGAGCACACCGTTGCCGACGACGAGGACCTCGAAGGTCCGGCCGGCCGGGTTGTCGCTGGTCATCTCATTCGTTCCCATCCTGTGAACCGCCGCGCCGGGCGCGGGGTGTGCGGGGTCGGTGTCGGGGTCGGCGGGTTCCGGCGGCTTCAGGCGGCCGGGGAGGTGCCGGCGCGTGGCAGTTCGCCCAGAACCTTGGCCACGGCGGTCGCGATGTCGTCGGCGTCCTGCCGGGTGCCGAGCAGGGCCTGGTGCGGGATCAGCACGCCGTCGCGGCTGACGCGTTCGGCGTTGGGGCAGCGCTCGGCGAGTTCTTCGGGCCCGATGTCGCGGGTGGCGCCGGTCCAGAAGGCGTCGGTGCGGTGCAGGGCCTGGTGGCTGCCGAAGGCGGGGATGCCTTCCATCAGCAGCGCGAGGGCGACGGTGTCGCGGTCGAGCCCGCCGAGTTCGTCCTGGTCGAGGACGAGCGTGGTCATGTAGTGCGGGGTGCTGGTGCAGCGTGGGTCGCGGCCCTGGAGGCGGATGCCGGGGATCTCGCCGAGTGCGGCGGCCAGTTCGGTGTAGCGGGCGCAGCGGCGGGCGTTCTGGTCGGCGAACCGGGCGAGTTGGGCGCGCAGCAGGGCGGCGGTGAGTTCGGAGACGCGGAAGTTGGAGGCGGCGCTGGCGAGGTGCAGTTCGCGGGTGCGGCCGCAGTTGTGCCGTACCCAGGCCTCCTCGTAGGTGTCCTCGTCGGGCAGCAGCAGGGCGCCGCCCTCCCCCGCGGTGATCACCTTGGTGCTCTGGAAGGAGAAGGTGGCGATCGAGCCGAGCGCACCGAGGCCCTTGCCGTGCCAGGTCGCGCCGTGGGCCTGGGCCGCGTCCTGGACCACCGTGACGCCGCGTGCCTCGGCCCAGGCGGTGATGGCGTCCATGTCGGCGACGTGGCCGCCGATGTGGACGGGGATCACCGCGCGGGTGCGGTCGGTCACGGCGTCGTCGAGGGCGGCCGGGTCGAGGCAGAGGGTGTCGGAGGTGATGTCGACAGGCACCGGGACGCCGCCGCGTCGCTGGACGGCGGTGGAGGTGGCGACGAAGGTGTAGGCGGGGACGATCACCTCGTCGCCGGGCTCGATGCCGGCGAGTTCCAGGGCGAGTTCGAGGGCGTGGGAGCCGTTGGTGACGGCGAGCGCGGCCGGCGCCTGGCCGAACTCGGCGAACTCACGCTCGAACGCCTGGACCTCCTTGCCGCCGTGCCGCCCCCATTCGCCCTGCTGGAGGGCGCGGGCGAGGGCGAGGTTCTCGGTCTCGTCGTACTCGGGCCAGCGCGGGAAGGGTTGTGTCCGCACCTTGGGCCCGCCGTTCAAGGCCAGCATGGCCTCTCCTTGTCGGAGTGTTCGCCGCGGGGGCGGGGGCGGGTCAGCCGGCGTAGGTGCCGAACGCGGTGCGGGTGCCGTACGGGTCGAGTTCCATGGCGAGCCCGCACTCGTCCTCCCAGCGTTTGGTGATCTCCACGCCCTCGGAGCGTTGGACGTCGTCGAGCATCACGCTGGCGCCGGGGGCGAGGTGGTCCTTCAGGACGGGTACGGCCGGGTAGCGGGCCATCTTGCGGCCCTGTTCCCAGCCGGGCGGACCGTCGACGAGCAGCAGGTCGATCGGGCCGTGCTTGTCGGTGAAGGCGCCGACCTCGTCGGTGACGGTCCGCGGCTCGTACCAGTCGACGCTCTTGACCGCGGCCGGGTGCTCGGCGAGCGGGGCGTGCACGACGCGGGCGATCTCGCTCAGGCCCTCCTGCGCCAGCTGGTTGTTCACCCACCGGGTCCATTTCTCGTCGTGTTCGAGGGAGAGCATGTTGCCGTACCCGCGCTGGGCGAGGTATCGGGCGACGAGGATCGTGGAGGTGCCGCTGCCGCACTCGACGAGGACCTTGCGGTCGCCGAGGGCGATGTCGTCGAGCAGCTTGATCAGTGCACCGGGTCGCAGCGACCACACGGAGAACGGCAGGTACGGGCCGTTCAGCAGCGGGGCGAGCCGGATCCATGAGGCGAGGTCGTAGAACGCCCGGATGAACTGCGTGTCCATCTGCCTGCTCCTGTCTGTATTTCGGTTCAGTGCCCGGCGAGGGCGACGAGGTGGTCGACGGCGGCGGTGACCTGGGGCAGCGCGAGCATGTGCCGCTGCGCAGTGCGCGCAGCCTGGGTGTGACTCGGGTCGCCGAGCAGCCGGTTGACGGTCTCGGCGACGTCGTCGGGTCCGGCGCTGGGCACCCGCAGCCCGAGCCCGAGCTCCTCGACGCGGCTCGCGTTGTGCGCCTGGTCGCTCAGCTCGGGCAGGACGGCCATGGGGACGCCGGCCCGGACGGCCTCGCGGACGCTGTTGTAGCCGCCGTGGGTGAACAGGAGCTGGGCGGTCTCCAGCAGCAGCGGCTGCGGGATGCTGTCGAAGAGGTGCACGTTGTCGCCGACGGCGGAGGGGTCGACGGGCATGCCGCGGGTGGCGACGACGGCGGTGCAGTCCACCTGGGAGAGGCCCTTGACGACAGTGGTGAGCGGGTTGGCGTCGCCGGGCATGAGGGCGCCGACGACCAGTGCCGGGTCGGCCTGGATGTCCATGCGCTCGAAGAGGTGTCCGGTGACCATGCCGTCAAGGAACAGGGTGAGGATGCGCGGGAAGACCTCGCTGTGCATCAGCGAGGCGAACACGTTGGTGCTGGAGACCACCACGAGCGGTTTGTCGCCGGGGAGGTCGCGCAGCCACTCAGGGCCGGTCTCGGTGCGCACGACGGCGGACGGCTGCTGGTAGGCGAAGGTGCCGCCGATCTCGTGGGCGGTGAAGGCGTACTCGGGCGGCATGCAGTCGAAGCGGCCGTGTGCGTGGATCGCCTCGGCCGAGTCGCTCTCGGGCAGGTCCAGTTCGGCGCGGCGCAGGTTCAGCTCGGCCATGACCAGGTTCGCGTCGAGGTACTGGCCGCCGCCGGAGGGCGCGGTGACGTGCGGGATACCGAGGGTCTCGGCGACCAGTTGGCCGGCGAACTCGACGCCGCTGCGCAGGACGATGTCCGGCTTGAACTCATGGGCGACGTCGAGAAGTTGACGATAGGCGCCGGTGATGTGGGGGCCGCAGGCGGTGGCGAGGAGGGTCTGCGGCGAGAACGGGTCCGAGGGGGCGAAGTCGATGCGCTTCTGGTGCAGCAGGCTGAGCACGATCTCGGCCATGTCGGTGAACAGCGGCAGGACGCGGATGTTCTCACCCTCGAAGACGCCGGCCATCTCCGGCGGGGAGACCACGGTGACCTCGTGGCCGGCCTCCGCCGCGGCGCGGGCCAGCGGGAGCAGAGCGCGTGCGTTGGAGGGCGACAGCGCGAGGCTGCAGAGAATACGCACAACCATTCCTTTCCGTACGGAAGCGGCGTTCGGCGACTTCGGCGGAACGGGGCGGGAAGTCGGGCGCTACGCGCCGCCGGGCCGTCGGCCGTGTCATGATGCGCCGCCGCTCTCGGTGTTTTCCCGAGTGTTCGGCGCTTTCCGCGCCGCTCGGCACCGAACCTAGGCGAACACCGTGCCTGCTCCCAGTGGGGTGTTTCCACTGGCGGGTAATCTGCGGGAGGGCAAGGTCAGACCTCGCGGCCGACGAGTGGAGCGCCGACGTCCGCCGGCTCCTGGCCTGCAGCGACGGCGAGACACGATTGGATCACCAAGATGCCCGAGGACAGCCGTTGAGTTGACGCATCCAGCGGCAGCAGGCGGCAGTGGGTGACGTCGCCTGCGGTGCCCGCCGGTGTGCGATACCCGCTGCGGGGTGCCGGCCGGTACACCACCTCCATGGACACGGCCTTGGGCCTGGGGTGGAGTCGGCGATCGAGGTGTCGAGCCGGTGGCGGTGGTGCCGCGGACGGCGACCTGTCAGGTCAGCCGGGCGATCTGCCGAATCACGGCGGAGGGTGCGGGCCGTGCGCAATTCTCCCTGGCCACGTCCCGCGCCGCCCGGCCGTACGAGGGGTCCGCGAGGACCTGCCGGACGGCCTCCCCGACCGTCTGCATGCCGTCGGCCGCCGTGTCCAGGGCGAGGCCCACCCCCCGCCGGGCCACCGCCTCTGCGTTCGTCGGCTGATCAGCACCGAGCGGCAGCACCACCTGGGGAACGCCTGCGGCAAGTGCCCCGAACATCGTTCCCGATCCGCCGTGGTGGATCACAGCGGCACAACTCGGCAGCACATCCACCATCGGCAGCCAACGCGCCATCCGCACGTTCGCGGGCAACGGCCCCCAGCCGTCGAGGGCGGCGCCACCGGCGGACACCAGGATCTCCGCCTCCAGTTCACGCAACCCCTCGACCGTGGCGCGGACGACATGCTCAGCCATGCCGGGTAGCACCGAGCCGAAGGTCACACAAATTCTGGGCATCGAGGGCGGTGTGTTCTCCCAGCCCGGAGCGACCGCGCCCACATCGGCCGGCACGTAGCGCATAGGCCAGCCGCGGTTCCGGTCCGGGGACGTCATGCTGGAGGGGCACACGTTCACCACCGCGTCCGGGGTCCCGGACACTTCGGCGGCCCCGTAGTGCTCCCGGGGCCGCACCATCTTCTCCAGCGCGCGCCGGAAGGTCCCCATCGGCAGCCCGGTTCCGTGCAGGACGGCGCGAACCCCGGTCAGCCTTGCCGCAGCCAGGCCGGCCACGTGGTACGGCTCGTAGACGACCACATCGGCCCGCCATCGTTGAATGGCGCGCAGCAGGCCGCCGAGCATCAGATCGCCGATCTCGGCCCACGCCGCCGTGGCGGCGGACAGCACCTCTTCCGCGGTGATGCCGGGACGGTTCGTCTCCTGGTTGAGCCGATGAAACCGCGCGGAGACGTCGGCGTGCGGAGCTGCGTCCTCGGTCTGCACTCCCCGACGGCGGAGGATGTCGGCATGGGGCCCGGTCGTGACGAACAGGACCTGGTGCCCGGCAGCCAGCGCGGCCTGCGCCGTCGGCACCAACGGCAGTATGTGTCCCACCCCAGGAGGCGTGGTAAAGAGCATCCTCACTGACCGTGTACCTCCGTCCTGGTGGCCGACGCCCCGAGAACGGGCATGGTCGCTGTGCGCAGGCGCGTCTCGGCGACCGCGGTGGGGAGTCCCATGCCGGTCATCGGTCCGCCTCTTGCCGGAAACGCCAAGGAGCCATGGCGATGAAACACCCGTCATAGTCGAACATCGAGGAGAAGTGATCCATCCGGGGCAGCATGGACACGTCTTCCAGAACGGTGACCGCGGGGATACCCAGGGCTCGGAACCTCTTCTCCCACGCCTCGCTGATCCCGCCGGCCAGGAGCTTCTCGAGACGTTCTGCGATCTCCTCCACCGTCCCGGTGGTCGGGCCGACAAGGGCCGCGAGCCGGCCGAGATGCTCGTCGGTCCTCGCGCAGACGGCGATATGGCCATCCGAGGTCCGGAAGACCTTGTCCAGCTGGGGTTCGGGGGCAACGGCGGGCGGTGCCGCCTTCAGTTCCTCGGCAAGGAGTGTCGTCGCCGCGGAGAACAGCGAGCTGGTCACCCGCATCCCTGTGCCGAAGCGCTGTCTGGCCACCAGCCCGGCCAGCACGCCTTCGGCGGACACGGCGGCCCCCAGCACATCGGTGATGATCAGCAGAGTGGGGCGAGGCGGCCCCGGCTCTCCCGCGCTGATCCGCTCTGCCAGCCCAGAGTGCGCCTGGACCTGGAAGTCCGTGCCCAGCGGAGGGTTCTCGCCCAGAGCGTCGCCCCACCCTGAGGCGTAGGCATAGACAAGGCCGGGGTTCATCTCATGCAGGTCACCCGCGTCCAGCCGGAGTGATTCGGCCTTCTTGGGAGCCCAGTTGTGCAGGAAGACATCGGCGTCACGGACGAGGCCGAGGATTCGAGCATGTCCGTCTGCCGTCTTGAGGTTGATCTCAACAGACCGTTTGCCATGGTTGGCCGACAGGAACCCCGCGGCGCGGCCTCGTGCCAGCGGTGGCATGCCGCGTGCCGGCTCGCCGCCGGGGGGCTCGATCCGGGTGACGTCGGCACCGAACAACGTGAGAAACCGGGTGGCCAGCGGCCCCTGCATCCGCCGGGCGGACTCGAGAACCCGCACCCCGGCCAGTGGCGCCGAGGAGCCCGGGGCGGCCGTGCCACCGGCCTGTCGGCCCTGTGACGGCACAAGGGTCCACGGGGCACAGCTGCCGGTGGCGGGCCACAGCCCCGCGTCCCTGCGGCGTTCGTCGACCGAGCGTATCCGGCACACGCTCATGCCCGTGGTCGCGGCCACTTCCAGGATCCGCTCGAACGTGATCTCGCGCGCGGCCCGGAACAATTCGGGTTCCAGGGGGCAGGTGGCGCGTCCGTAGCGGAGCATGAACGGTCGCCAACTGCTCTGTGCCGCACGGGGCGAGGCACCGAGGAGGACCCAGAAGTCCCTCCAGGGCACCGCGTCGAGGGCTTCCAGCTCGAACCAGACGCCGTCGGAAGAGCTGAAGGGCGGGCGGTCGCGCTCGGTCATCTCCCCAGCGAGGATGACGTCCGGCTCCTCGTCCGCTGTGGCGTGCGCCACGTACTGGAGCAGCGCGAACGCTGCCGCTCGTGCCACGTCCAACTCGACACGGCGCACCGGGACTCCGCGGAGTTGGCCGAGCGCGCAGGCCAGGACCGACTGCACGGTGAGTACTCCGGCGAACACGGCCGCGTAGTCGACGCCGAGCCGGCGCGGACCGCCCGTGGCACGGCCGTGCACCGCCATGACACCGGATGCCGCTTGGGCAAGAGCCTCGTCGAAGGGTCCGTTGTCCAGATCGCCCCAGCCGCTGACCACGCAGTCCACCGCCACGCCGTCGCCGAGGAGTTCCAACCGCCACTCGTCGTCGTCGCAGCGGTCGGCGGGCGTCGTGTCCTCTCTCACCCGCGCGCCCAGCAGTCGCAGATGGTCCAGGACGACAGCGCTGGTCCGGCGAAGCGACGCGCAGGCAGCGCGGGCCGTCACGGCCTCGAAGCCGGCCAGCGGGCGCGTCGCATTATGCAAGGAGTCGGTCGCATGAATGCTCAATTCTTCCTCAATTCTTGCGGTCACGGCATAGTTGATATGGAGGATTCAGAGAGTTGCGATGTCGGCGCCCGGCCGCAACCCGGGTGGATGAAAGTCTGGCGAAATCCCCAGTAAAGCGTGCTCCATGGTCCGCTCGACCTCTTTTCGCTGCATACTCAAGGCGCCCCGTGCTTTAGTTTCCGGGCCCTTGGGCTCGGGATCTCTGCTTTGCGAATGGCGTCGGTTTGACGCGGAGGAAGCGGACGGAGTGAGGATGACCTCTATCGACACTTCATCGCGGACAAGCGGGTCCGAAAAGGAGACACGAGAACTCGGCCGGCCGCTCAGGATCAGGATCATCGGTTGCGGTCCGGCGGGCCTCTTCCTGGCCCGTCTGGTACTCCTGGCAGACCCTTCCGCTGATGTCCGGCTGTATGAGCGGAATGGCCCGGACAGTCAGGAGGGCTTCGGGCTGGTCTTCTCCGACCGGACGATGGCAATGCTGCACAACGCGGATCCGCAAACCGCTGAACTGATCAGTAAGGCCAGTGTCACCTGGTCGGACGTCGAGCTTCGGCTTCCCGCGAAAACGCTGCGTTACGCCGGATACAATTTCACGGCGATTTCGCGCCGGGACTTGTTGGACATACTGCGGCAACAGGCTCGCAGCGTCGGTGCCCGTATGGAATTCCACAATGCGCGCACCGCTGGTGAACTGCTGCACCGCGGCGATGCCCCGCATGTCGTCGCAATCGCGGACGGTGTCAACTCGAGCAGCCGAAGGGCTTTCTCGGATCATTTCGGAAGCCAGGTGGACACGGGCCGGGCGAAGTACATCTGGTTCCGTACCGCAGCCCGGTTCGACGCCATGACATTTCCGTTCGCCGTCACTGAGTACGGCGCGTTCGCGGCACATGCCCACCCCTACGGGGAGGGTGTCAGCAGCTTCGTCGTCGAGACCGACGAACAGACGTGGACGGCGGCCGGGATGGCAGGCTTCGCTGCCGTGCCACGACAGCCCGGGGACCGCGCCGACGAGCACTCGCGCCGGCTGCTCACCGAGATCTTCGCCGACCACCTCGGCGGCCGACCACTCGTGAGCGGGCCCGGCAGCCGGTGGTTGAACTTCCAGGTCGTGCGTAACGAACGCTGGTGGAACGGCCGCATGGTGCTGCTGGGAGACGCCGCACACACGGCGCACTTCTCGGTCGGTTCCGGCACGAGCATGGCCATGGCGGATGCGGCAGCTCTGGCCGCCGCGCTCGCCCATGGCCGCACCACCACCGAAGCGTTTGGCGCATATGAACGGGAACGACGCCAGGCAGTGGCGAGAACGCAGTCGTTTGCCGAGCACAGCATGAGGTGGTGGGCGACGTTCGGCCGCCGCCTGCACCTTCCCCCACACCAGTTCGGTCTCCACTTCATCACGCGCACGGGCGCGATCAGCTACGCGGGTCTGCGCAACAGGCACGCCGACCGCCTCAACGAGGCCGAGGCCGAACTCCACACCGCGGGGTCCGGCAGGGCCGCGGTGACGAGCGCGCCGGCGGCACCGTTCGTGCTCGGTCCCGTCGTGCTGCGAAACCGTCTGGTCACGCGACTTTCGGGTGACGCGGACGAGCAGAGGGCCCAGTGGGGTGCCCATCCGGCGACGGAGAGCGCGCTCGTGTTCACGGACTGGCGAGGAACGGGCGACGGCCCCGCGGCCGCTCTCGCACCCTGGACAGCCACCGCCGAGCAGTCGGCCGGGCCCGGTCCCGTGCCCGGAGTACTGCTGAACGCGGCGGATGCCCTGGGCGGCAGGGCGGCCGACGCCTGGGCGGCCGGCGTCCGCGTGGTGCAAGTTCTGCTCGAACCGGACGCCTCCACGGACGACAAGGTGCTCGATGCCGTGTTCGGCACGTCGGCGGCGTGGGACGTCGCCGTGTGCGCCGGCATCAGCAGGCCCGCGCAGGGCGCGTGGTCCGCTGAGGTCGACGCTCTGGTGAGCCGTTGCCGCGCACTGCGGGCCCGGGGTGTCGCGGCCGTGCATGTGTACGGCGGCGAGCCGACCGGTCACGACGTGGAGGAAACCCTGGCATGCGCAGACCGCATCAGGACGGAGGCAGACGTCCCTACTCTCGTCGACGCGCCCGTCGCCTGGAGGCCGGACATGAGTGACGGTGACGGCGCCGACGGCTGGTCGGCAACCCTTCGCGTGGCGGTCCTGAGTGGCCGCGTGGACCTGATCGGAGTCATGGGGCGAGCTCCGTCCGATGACCCGATGCCCACGCAACCAAGTGAAAGCCAGTGGCCGGGACGATGTCCCCGCCCCTCCTGAAGGACGGACAGAATGAACCTGCACAGCGCGCCGGGGGCTGAAGCCCCTTTGCCGGAGCCCGTGGCGATCGTCGGCATGGGCTGTCGGTTCCCGGACGACGTCGAGTCGCCCGCCGACTACTGGAACCTGCTGCTCAGCGAAAGAGACGTCATCTCACGGATGCCGGACGACCGATGGGCGGAGTACGCAGCGGACCCGCGCAACGCCGCGCTGCTGAGCAAGACCGTCCGCCACGGTGCGTTCCTGGACGACGTGGCGGAGTTCGATGCCGAGTTCTTCGGTGTGGTTCCGCGTGAGGCCGAGCTGATGGACCCGCAGCAGCGGCTTCTTCTGGAGGTCACCTGGCAGGCTCTCGAACACGCCGGAATTCCCGCGAGCAGCCTGGCCGGAACCGACACCGGCGTGTACATCGGGGCCGTCTCCGACGATTACGAACGCCGACTGCTGGAGGACCTCCCCGGTATCGAGGCGTGGACGGGCATTTGTACCCAGTTGAGCGGTCTGGCCAACCGGATCTCCTACTCGCTGGACCTGCGGGGGGCGAGCCTCACCGTCGACACGGCATGCTCGGCATCGCTGGTCGCCCTGCACCTCGCCTGCCGGGAGCTGGCCGCCGGCCAGTCCTCGCTGGCGATCGTCGGCGGGGTGAACCTGATCCTCGGGCCCGGGCTGACGGTCATGCTCGACGCCGCCGGAGCTTTGTCCAGCGACGGCCGGTGCAAGTCGTTCGACGCTTCGGCGGACGGCTACGGCCGTGGCGAGGGAGCAGCCGTGGTCGTGCTCAAGCGACTGTCCGAGGCGCAGCGGGACGGCGATGTGATCCACGCCGTCATCCGGGGGGCGGCCGTGCATCAGGACGGCCGCACCAACGGCATCATGGCGCCCAGCGAGCAGGCCCAGGTCCATCTGCTGCGCAGCGCCTGCCGGGCGGCAGGCGTGCACCCCGCGACGATCGACTACGTCGAGGCGCACGGCACCGGCACCCCGGTGGGCGATCCGATCGAGGCAGGCGCGCTCGCCACCGTGATCGGCACTGAACGGGACCCGGGCTCACCGTGCCTGATCGGTTCGGGGAAGTCGAACACAGGGCATCTGGAGGGCGCTGCCGGCGTCGCCGGAGTGATCAAGGCAGCGCTCGCCCTGCACCATGCCACGATCCCGGCGAGCCTCAACTGCGCGACGCCCACGCCCTTGGTCCCCTGGGACACCTCGGGCCTGCGAGTGAGCACCAAGACCGAGCCATGGCCGGTCATGGACCACCCCCGGCGGGCCGGAGTGTCCGGTTACGGATACGGCGGCACCCTGGCGCACGTCATTCTCGAACAGGCGCCCCTCCCCCCGCAGACACAGCGGCACAGCACGGCGGCACTGTCCGACACACCGCAGCGCGCGCCGCTGGTCTTCCCGATCTCCGGGGCAACCGATGCGGGCCTGCGCGCCAACGCCGCCCGGCTGGCAGGCTGGCTGGAGCGAACGGAGCCGCACCCGCTCGGGACGGTCGGGCACACCCTCAGCGCTCGCCGGACGCACCTGGCGCAGCGAGCGACGGTCATCGCCACCGACCACGCCGGGCTCGTCCAGCGGCTACGGGCCATCAGCACGGGTCAGGAGCCCGACGGAACCTCGTTCGGAAGCCCGCTGACTCCGCCTCAGGGCCGGCCGGTGTTCGTGTTCTCCGGCCATGGATCTCAGTGGGTCGGCATGGGCCGCGAGCTCCTTGCGTCCGAGCCGGTGTTCGCGCAGGTACAGGATGACATCGCCGAAATCTTCCGAACCGAGATCGGCTTCACTCCACGTCAGATCCTCTCGTTCGACAGGCTGGAAGCGGTCGAACTGATCCAACCCGCCATCTTCGCCGTTCAGGTCGGACTCGCGGCGGTGTGGCGTCGTTACGGGGTCGAGCCGGCGGCAGTGATCGGTCACTCGGTGGGCGAGATCGCCGCCGCCGTCACCGCGGGCGCACTGGACCTGTCGGACGGTGCCCGGCTGGTCTGCCGCCGCTCGCTGCTTCTTCGCGGCCTCGCGGGCAAGGGCGCGATGGTCATGGTCAGCATGCCGTTCGACGATGCCGCCGAGCGGCTGGACGGACGCTCCGACGTGGTGCCTGCCATCTCCGCGGCGCCGCAGTGGACGGTACTCTCCGGCGAACCCGACGCCGTCGGGAAACTGGCCGAGGCGTGGCAGGCCGAGGGCATCGCGATCCGCCGGGTCTCCTCGGACGTGGCCTTCCACTCTCCGCAGATGGACCCACTCGTCGAGGAAATGGCCCAGGCGGCAGGAAGCGTCCTGCACACCGAGCCGGTGCTCCCCATCTACCGTACGGGGGCGGACGATCCAAGGGCCGTCGTGGCGGACCCGGCCCGGTACTGGGCGGTCCAGCTGAAGGTTCCGGTGCGCTTCGCGGAGGCCGTCTCGGCGGCCGTCGAGGACGGGCACCGGGTGTTCCTGGAGCTCTCTAGCCATCCCGTCGTCACCCATTCGATCTGGGACATCCTCGCCGAGGCGCGTGCGGGGAACGGGTTCGCAACCGGCAGTCTGCGCCGCGGCGCACCCGACGTCGAGGCACTGCTGGCGAACCTCGGCGCACTGCACTGTCACGGCGTCCAGGTCGATTTCGGGGCGTTGTTCCCCGATCGCGAGCTGGTGGACCTCCCCACGCAGGCGTGGCAGCACCGCCGGTTCTGGCGCGGGGGGACCCATACCGGAACCCTTCAGACGCTCCAGCACGACCTTGACAGCCACGCCCTGCTCGGTGGTCTGACAACGGTCACCGGAACGAGCCTGCTTCGGCTGTGGCAGACCTACCTCGACTACGACTGTCGTCCTTACCCCGGCAGTCACCCGGTACACGGCGTGGAGATCGTTCCGGCCGCGGTGCTGCTGAACACCTTTCACGCTGCCGTGGCCGGCCAAGGCTCGTCGGTGCTCACCGACATGGTCCTGCGTGTACCCATATCGCTGGCCGCGCCGCGCGAGCTCCACGTGGTCCACCAGGACGACGTCCTGCGCCTGGTTTCACGGCTGGCGGACGGAGCCGTCGACGAGGAATCGTGGCTGACGCACACCACCGCCAGGACCAGGCAGAGCGGCGCGGTCCCGGCGACGGAACTGGACATCGGGGAGTTGCGCGACCGGATCACCGAGCGGCTTCCCGACGACCACGTGTTCTCACTGCTCGCGACCCTGGATGTGCCGGCGATGGGCTTCCCGTGGCGGCTCGAGGAGCTGTGGCGTGCGGAGGGCGAACTGCTGGCAGTGGTGTCCGGCGGCGCGCCACGGCCGGCAACCTGGGCCTCGGTGCTGGATGCGGCCCTCTCCCTGCCCACCGCGGTCTTCCCCGGCCCGCCCACCCTGCGCATGCCGGCAGAGGTCGACCGGATGGCCGTGCTGGGGGATCCCGAGGAAACCGTGATGATCCATGTTCGGCTGGCGGCACCCGACGCGCCGGACACGGTGGCCGTGACCGTCGCCGACCAGGCCGGTCGCGTACTGATCGAACTGAGCGGGCTGCGGTTCGGCGTGCCGGACGGCGCACTGCTCGACGACGAGCCGGCCGCGGTGGACCGCGCCGACACGCCCTGGAAGGACCTGGCCGCCGAAGAACTGTTGGCCCACCTGGTCACCGAGGTGAGCCACCAGGTGTCCTACGAGATCAAATTGCCGCCCACGGACATCAACATACGCAAGCCGCTGGCGGAGATGGGACTGGACTCCGTGATGACACTCGGCGTCCGGCGCAGGCTGGAGAAGCTGTTCCCGGTCCGCCTGCCCGCCAGCCTGCTGTGGAACCACCCCACGATCGAGGCGCTGAGTGTGTACCTCGCCGGAGAGCTCTCCGCCGACCGCCGCCTTCCCGAGCCGCCCGGCCTGCTGGTCCCGGGGGGCGTCGCATGACCGAGCGGACATCGCCGGAAGAACTGACGGCAGACCAGTCCTCGGCGAGCGCCATCGGTGTCCCGCCGTGGCCTGCGGACTTCGCGGCTCGCTACCGCGCTGCCGGCTACTGGCGGGACGAACCGCTCGGGAGCTGGATGTGGCGTCGTGCGGAGGAACACGGGGACCGCACAGCGCTGGTGGACGGCGACCGCCGGATCACCTACCGGGCCATGGCCGAGCATGCCGATGCCTTGGCCGAGGCTCTGCTCGTCCAAGGGCTGGACCGGGGTGACCGTGTCCTGGTCCAACTGCCCAACTGCTGGGAGCTCGTGCTACTCGTGCTGGCCTGCGCCCGCACCGGCATCGCACCCGTGCTGGCCCTGGTGCCGCACCGGGAACACGAGCTGGACTACCTCGCGCGCCATGCCGAGGCACGCATGATCGTGGTTCCGGACCGCTGGCGCGCCTTCGACCATCAGGCCATGGCCGCCCGGCTGGCCGAGCAGCTCGGCCGCCCGCTCCCTGTCGCGGTGGTCGGCGACCACCCGCACCCCGGTCATCTGGACCTGCGGCACATGCTGCGCGTCACCGGGGACGTCTCGGCCCGCCGGAGGCGGATCGACGGCACCGCCCCGGCCGCCGAAGACATCGCGCTGTTCGTGCTGTCCGGCGGCACCACCGGACAGCCCAAGATGATCGGGAGGACGCACAACGACTACACGTACGCGGCGCGCCGCATGGGCGAGATCATCCACGTGGGACCGGAGACCACGTACCTGGTGACCCTGCCCGCGGCACACAACTTCCCGCTCGGCGGACCGGGCATCGTCGGCACGCTGGCCGTCGGCGGGCGCGTGGTGATGCTGCCCTCTCCCGAGCCGCACGCGGCGTTCACCATGATCGAGCGCGAGTCCCCGACGGTGACGTCGCTGGTGCCCGCCATCGCACGGCGCTGGGTGGAGGCAGCCGAGGCCACCTGGCGGGATCTCAGCAGCCTGGAGGTCGTGCAGGTCGGCGGGTCACCTCTGGACCCCGCTCTTGCCAGACGGATCCAGGCCACGCTCGGCTGCCGCCTGCAACAGGTGTTCGGGATGGCGGAAGGGCTCCTCAACTGCACCCGGCTGGACGATGATGACGACGTGGTCTTCGGCACCCAGGGACGTCCCATCAGCCCGGGCGACGAACTACTGATCGTCGATGACGACGGTGTGGCGGTCCCGCCGGGTGCCGTCGGCGAGTTGCTCACCCGCGGCCCGTACACCCCTCGGGGCTACTACCGGTCACCGGAGCACAACCGACGGACGTTCACGACGGACGGCTGGTACCGCACCGGTGATCTGGTACGCACGCATCCGAGCGGCAACCTTGTCGTCGAGGGGCGCAACAAGGACCTCATCAACCGTGGCGGCGAAAAGATCTCCGCCGAGGAAGTCGAAAGCCTGGCGCGGGCGATGCTCACCGTCAGGGATGCGGTGACCGTGCCTGTGCCGGACGCCCACTTGGGGGAACGTGTCTGCCTTGTCGTGGTACCCGCCGAAGGCCAGCCACCCCCCACGCTGGAATCCGTTCGCGACGCGTTCACCGCACACGGCGTCGCGCACTACAAGGTGCCCGAACAGGTAGAGGTGCTCGACGCGATCCCCTTGACCCCCATCGGCAAGCCGCACAAGCAGGCCATACGCTCACTGATCAGCGCCCGTCCGCGGTGACGTCGCGCCGGTTCCGCCGCACCGCGCGGGTCAGGTGGCCCAGCCCACTGCCGAACATGCACGCCGTTCGGCAGTGGGCTTGTCGCGGGTCCGGGCGATGGGCGGGGGCGAGCGCGACAGCCGACGCGGGGCGTCACGCGTGTCGTGCCCGCGTTCAGCTGCCGCTCGGCTGCCAGGGACGGCACAGTCCCACGAAACATGCGACCGCTGCGAACGCGCACACCAACTGTACGGCGGTCATGGGCACCGCCGTGTCCTCCCCCGCGATCCCCGCCAGCGGGGAGGCGACCGCACCCATGAGGAAGAACGAGGAGCCGAGCAGGGCGGAGGCGGACCCGGCGGCGTGCCCCGTCCGACTCATCGCGAGAGAGTTGGCATTCGGCTGGGTGAGGCCCATCGCCGAAGACAGGACGAGCAGTCCGGCCGCCATGGGCACGAGTCCCACTTCGCCGAGGACCCCGGATGCCATGGTGAGGAGCACGGTCGCCGCTACGGTCATCAGCCCGAGGCCCACCGCCATCAGACTGCCCGTGCGGAACCGGCCGACCAGCACCTTGCCGTTGAGCTGACTGACGACGATGAACCCCATGGAGTTGAGGGCGAACAGAAGGCTGTAGGTCTGCGCGGACGCACCGTAGACCCCCTGCACCACGAACGACGACCCGGAGACGTAGGTGAAGAGCGCGGCGAACCCGAACGCGCCGGTGAGGAGGTATCCGGTGAAGATCCGGTCGGCGAACAGGCCACCCATCGTACGCAGTGCCCGGCGGACACCGCCGTCGTGCCGCTGATCGGCCGGCAGCGTCTCGTCCAGCCAGCGCCACACGGCGAGGACGAGCAGCAGTCCGAGGACGGCAAGGGCGACGAAGACGCCCCGCCAGTCGGTGAACCGCAGCAGCTGGCCACCGAGGACGGGACCGAGGATCGGAGCGGCCCCGGAGATCGCAGTCAGGGTGGAGAAGAAGCGGCTCATCTCGACACCGTCGTACAGGTCACGGACGACAGCTCGTGCGATCACGATGCCGGCGGCCCCGGCGAGGCCCTGCAGCAGGCGGAAGCCGATCAGAAGCTCGACGGTGGGGGCGAGAGCGCAGATGGCCGTGGCCATGACGTAGACCAGCAGACCTCCCAGGAGGGGGCGGCGCCGCCCCCACCTGTCGCTCATCGGACCGACGACGAGCTGGCCGAGGGCCAGGCCGATGATGCAGGCGGTGAGGGTCAGCTGGGTGGCGGAGGGGAAGCTGTGCAGCGCTTCGGTGACCTTCGGCAGGGCCGGGAGGTACATGTCGGTGGAGAGCGGGGGAAGAGCGGTCAGCCCGCCGAGCACCAACGTCGTGAGGAGGCTCGTACGGCGCTGGGTGGAACCACGGTGGGTACGGTCCGAGGGTTCGCCAAAACCATCGGCATCGGCGGAACCGGCAGTAGTCGAAGGGGGTATGTGGTCCGGGACGGATGGCTGACTGGCCTGCGGCATATGGCCCTCCATGAGTGGGCGAATCGCTTCGATGCTGTCAGCGGTCAAGAAGGGTTATGCCTAGTAAAAAAGGCCATGCCTTCCGGTCCACGGATGGACGTACGGGGTCAGCCGGACAGCTGTGCCGCCGTCTGCTTGGCCCAGGCCTCGGCGCGCCTCCTGCGGTTCTCGCGCACTGTGCGGGATACGAGTTCGTCGACCACTTCACGGGTGGCCGGATGACGGAAGGCGTAGCGCAGGGCACCCGTGACCGACGGGTGCCGGGAGCGGCGCAGGAAGCCGCGACGCTCAAGGTGCTCCAGCCAGTAGGCCACTTCGGCGCAGTCGAGTCCGCCGACCGCGGCGACGCCCTCGGTGCAGCACACGCCGCCCAGAGCGGCGGCGTTGACGAGGACGGCCTTGGCGACGGGCGGCAAGGTGTCGAGATGGGAGGCGACGACTTGCCGTACGTGGCGCGGAAGTCGCGGCGGTCCCGCCGGGCGGGCAGGCGCCACGGTGATCAGTTCGCGCGCGTACTCCACGGCGTACAGGGGGTTGCCGCCGATGCGGGCGAGCAGGTCGCGCCGGAGGTCAACGGTGAGGTCGCGGCCGGTGGGGGCCAGTAGGGCGTCGAGCAGTGCGGCCGTGGAGGTCCCGTCGAGCGGATCGAGGGTGAGGGTGAGGGCGTCGCGCCGGCCGCCTCCCCAGGTGGGCCTGCGGTCGAGGAGTTCGGGCCGCGCGGTGACGGCGACCAACAGCGACACGGGGCCGGCGGCGTCGGCGAGTTCGGTGATGAGGTCCAGGACGGGGTCCGGCGCGCGGTGCAGGTCCTCCAGGAGGAGCAGGAGGGGGCGCTCGGCGGCGAGGCCGGTGAGCAGCAGCCGCCAGGCAGTAGCGAGGTCGGGCCATTCGGCAGGGGCGGGTGGCTCGGTGCGCAGCAGTGGGGCGAGGCGGTCGATCAGCCAGGCGCCGCGGTCACCGGTGCCGAACAGGGCGTGGACGGTGCGAGTGAGGGCGTCGCGGTCGGACTCGTCCTCGTTGCGGTGGGTTCGGGTGGCGGAGGCCAGAGTGCGTTCCAGTAGGGCCAGTGGCCGTTCGCAGTCGTACCAGGAGCTGTGGCCGATGACGACACCGTAGCCGTGCGGGGAACGGCGGGCGAGACGGGACAGTTCGTCGCCGAGGCGGGTCTTGCCCGCGCCGGCCACGCCGAGGACGGTGACGAGGCAGGGCCGCTGCTTGCGGACGACGTCGTCGAGCACCCCGCGCAGTTGTTCCGTCTCCCGGTCCCGGCCGACCAGCGGGGGCGGGGCGCCCGCGCCGGCGGGGCGTGGTCCGAGAGGTTCGCAGGCACCGTCGGGTCCGGCCGGGCCGTAGGCAACGGCGCGTTCGCTGCCGGCACGGGTCGTGGCGCACACCCGGATGCCGCCGGGTGGCACGATCTGAAGGAGATCGGTGCAGCTCTTGGGTACAGCGCCGTTCACGACGGGTACCGCGCCGGTGCCGTCGGCGGCGCAGGTGACGACGACCTCGCCGGTGGCGACGGCCACGCGGGGCGCGGAGCGGCCGTGGACGGGGACGGGGCCGCCGGCGCCGTACTGGCGCAGTCTGCGCAGGATCGCCAGGCCGGCCCGGACGGCGCGTTCGGCATCGTCCTCGCGGGTACGGACGACGCCGAACAGGGCGAAGGTGACGGGGCCGAGGACGCCGGATACCTTTCCGCCGTGCCGGGCGACCTCGTCGCGGATGGCGGCGGCGAGATCGCCGGACAACCGGGCCTCGTCCTCGGGGTCGCCACCGAGCCCCTTGCCCAAAGTGGTGCGCACCAACAGCATCGACAGCTGTTTGCGCTGCTCTGTGAGGGCGCCGGCGGGTGCGGCGGGGTATGGGGGGCCCACAGCGGTGGACGGGGCGGGGACCGTCGGCCGGGCCGTCTGCCGGGGTCCGTAGCCGACCGGGGCGACGGGCACCGCGGGCGGCGTCGGGCGAGGTGCGGCCGACGGGCCCGTGGGACGGGGAAGGGCTCGGCGGGTCTCGCCGTCGAGGGCGATAATGGCGAGCGCGTCGGGCTGTCCGAGGACGGGATCGTGATCGAGCACGGCGCGTTCCACGGCGTGCAGTGCCCGGCCGGGTTCCAGGCCGAGCCGGGAGGCGAGCGCGGTCCTGGTGCGGCCGTAGGCGTCCAGGGCCTCGGTCTGCCGGCCGCAGCGGTACAGGGCGAGCATCAGCTGGGCGCAGATCCGCTCGCGCGCCGGTTCCTGTTGGGCCTGGGTCTCCAGGTCCCCGAGGATGTCGAAGTGCCGACCGCAGGCGAGTTCGGCCTCGTACAGGTCCTCGCGGGTGGCCGAGCGGGCCTGGGCGAGGGTGCGCAGTTCGGGCCAGTCGGTGCCCGACTCGGCGAGGTCGGCGAGGACGGGGCCGCGCCACAGGTCGAGGGCGGCGCGCAGGGTGCGGGCGGCGGAGGTCCAGGCGCCTGCGGCGAGGTCGGCGCGGCCGCGGTCGGCGAGGGCGCGGTAGGTGGTCAGGTCGAGGTCGTCGCCGTCGACGCGCAGCAGATAGCCGGGGGCGTGGGTGAGGAGGACGGGGCCGCCGCGGGTGTCCTCGGTGGCGAGGAGGCCGCGCAGGGCGGACACCGCGTTCTGGAGCATCTTCCGCGCGGTGGGCGGTGGTTCGCCGTCCCACAGGGCGCGCATCAGGGCGCTGGTCGCGACGACCTCGTTGGCGTGCAGGAGCAGATGGCCGAGTGTGGCCCGCTGTTTGATGCCGCTCAGCACGACCGGGCCGCTGTCGCCGAGTACCGTCAGCGGGCCCAGCACCTGGAATTTCATGCCGGTGTCGCTCCCGTCCGCTCCGGCCCGCAAAACAATCGTAAGGACCGGCAGGAGACGAAAGACACGATGAAAAGGGACGGCTCCCTCTTCCGGTGTTCCCGTCCGGTTTCCCCGAATGCGCCGAGCCGATTTCCGGTGCCGTTCTTGCCGTTCTCCGAGGTGTTTTCGATGAACCCGTACGACCGTTCTCCGGGTCTCGCACCAAGCCCGGAGAACGGCCGTCGGACATTCACCCTCTGGATACGGAAAAGATGCTATCGGCGATCCGGTGGGGCGGTCACTGGGGAAAACACTGGTCGTGGACCGACGTCAGGAGGCCCGCCAGCGCAGTGCCCTGTCGGCGATCCACAGCGACGCCACCGAGGCGACGGCCAGGACGGCCACGTCGAGGACGAAGGTGCCGTCGATGTCCCCGGTGACGCTGTGCCGGATGGCGTCGGCGCCGTAGCTGGTCGGCATGGCGTAGCTGATGACGCGCAGCGCGAGCGGCAGGGACTCCATCGGGATGAGCAGCGGGGCGCCCAGCAGCAGCAGGAAGTTGAGCATGTAGGTGACGATGGAGATGAGCTCGATCCTGTCGATGAGGCTGCCGATGACAAGGCCGAGCGCGGCGAGCGGCAGAGTGGTCAGCGGATACACGAACACCAGCGTCGGCGACAGCGTGAGCTTGATGTCGTAGAGCACCTCCACGGCGAGCAGGGAGGTGAGCAGGCCGGGCGCGATGAGCAGGAGGCGGGCGGCGACGAACGCCATCACGAAGGCCACTTTGCTGATGGGCAGCGAGGCGTAGTACATCATCGAGCCCTCGGCCTTGATGGCGCCGATGCGCTGGGCGATGGCCGTGGTGCCGAGCGCGGCGATGGAGAACACGCCGGAGCCGCTGGCGATGTACAGCAGGCTGGACTGGTCGGTGAGCCCGCTGCCGATGCGGGAGAAGCCGAACACCATCGTCAGCGGCATGAAGATGCCGAAGACCATGTGGACGTGCCAGGACGTGCGCACGATCAGCATGTGCTCGAACCACAGGTACTTGAAGGACCTGCCGAAGGTGGCCAGCCGTGACCCGAGGGTGCGCCGGGGGGGCCGGGCGGGGGCCGGGGAAGGCGGTGCCGGCCGGGGAGTGCGGGCGGCGGGCAGCGGTGCGCGCCGGACAGGGGCGGGTGGGGTGGTCGCGGGTGCGGTGGCGTCGGGGGCCGCTTCGGGTTCGGTGCCCAGGGCGCCGACGGCGGCGAGTTCCTTGACGGGGGGCGGTGGTTCGGGTGAGTCGGTCGGCTGGGGTGCCGGCTCGGGCTCGGCCGGCTGCTCCGATTCGCCGACGGGTGCGGGCTTGAGGCTGAGGTAGACGTCCTCCAGGGTGGGCCGGGCGAAGCGGAAGTCGTCGACGCGGGTCACGCCGAGGTCGTTGACCAGGACTTCCAGCAGGGGCTGGATCCGGTCGGGCGGTGCCGTGACGAGGTAGCTGCCGGGGCGGTCGCCGGGCGTGACGAGTCCGAGCCGGCCGAGCCGGGCGGCCTCCACGTCGGTGAGGTTGCCGCCGTCGCGGACGAACAGCTCGAGCCGCGCCCGAGCGCCGGTCTGCTCCTTGAGTTCGCCGGGGGTGCCCATGGCGGTGATCCGGCCGGCGTGCATGACGGCGACCCGGTGGACGGCCTTCTCCGCCTCCAGCACGTTGTGGGTGACGAGGACGACGCTCGTGCCGTCCTCGGCGGCCCGGCGCTGCACGATGTCCCAGATCAACCGCCGGTTGTGCGGGTCGAGTTCGTTGGTGGGCTCGTCGAGCACGATGAGTTCGGGCCGGCCCATCAGGGTCATGCCGAAGTTCACCAGCCGCATCAGCCCGCCGCTGAGCCGCTCCACCTGCCGGTCGGCGTAGGGCCCCAGACCCAGCTCGTCGATCAGTTCGTCGGTCTGGCGCCGGGTGTCCGCCTCGCTCTGGCCGCGCAGCCGCCCCGTGTAGTGCAGGGCCCGGCGCGCCTCGATCAGCCGCATCGACAGTCCGCGCTGCGGCAGGAAGCCGACGGTGGACTTCACCAGCTCGGGGTGGCGCACCACGTCGAAGCCGTTGACGGTGATGGAGCCGGAGGTGGGGCGCACCAGCCCCAGCATCTGCAGGACGAGCGTCGTCTTGCCCGCGCCGTTGGCACCGAACAGGCCGAACACCTGCCCGCGCGGCACGTCGAACGTCAACCCGTCGTTGGCTCTGATGAGTTCACCGCCCCGCCCGCGATAGGCGCGTACGAGATCACGCACCTCGATGGCCGGACCGTCGTCCGTCTTGACCATGCCCACGTCTCATCGCCTCTTCGGCTCAGGGACCCGGCCGTGCCGCTGGTCCGCTGTTCGTGTACCGGTTTCGCCCACGCTAGGCGGGGCGCGGCGGGGGACATCAGTGGAAGCTCTCCATCCCTCGGTCACCCGCCGTCGAGTTCGTCGTCGAGGAAGGCGAACATCTCGTCGTCCGACAGGGTGTCCATGTCGAGCTCCTCCGCCCGCTCCGGGTCGTTCGCAGCCCGCTCCGGTGCCGTGGCCGCCGAGGCGGCGAGGGCGGACCAGCGCGTCCGCAGGACGTCGAGCCGTCCCGCGATCTGCCGGTGCGCCACTGAGTCGGCGGCCGGTTCCGGCAGGGCCGCGATCATCCGCTCGACGCGTTCCAGAGCGGCCAGCAGGCCGTCGGCCCCGGTCCGCTGGGCCTCGGGCGCGAGCAGCGCGTACAGGTGCCGGGCGACCGCCTCCACAGTCGGGTGGTCCAGGGCCAGGGTGGCCGGCAGCCGCAGGCCGGTCGCGGCGCTGAGCGCGTTGCGCAGTTCCACCGACATCAGCGAGTCGAACCCGAGGTCGCGGAACGCCCGTTCCGGTTCGAGGTCCGTCGTGCCGCCGGGCCGGTGGCCGAGGACGCGGGCGGCCTGGTCGCGCACCAGCTCCAGTACGGTCGTACGCCCCTCGGTCTCGTCCAGCGTCGCGAGTCGTGCCACGAGCCCCGGATCGGTGGCCCGGGCCGCGGACCGGCGTACCGGTACCAGCCCTCGCAGCAGCTCGGGCACGTCGTCGCGGGCGCGCAGCGCGGCCACGTCGATCCGCACCGGCAGCAGCACGGACTCCGCGGTCGAGGCGGCCCGGTCGAACAGGGCCAGGCCCTCGTCGGTACGCAGCGGCGGGAAGCCGGCCGCACGCATCCGCTCGACGTCGCGGGCGCCGAGCGCGCCGGCCATGCCGTCCGGCTGCTGCCACGGTCCGAAGGCCAGGGAGCGGCCCGGCAGGCCGAGCCGGTGACGGTGCCGTACGAGCGCGTCCAGGAAGGCGTTCGCGGCGGCGTACGCACCTTGCCCGGCGTTACCGAAGGTGCCGGCGGCGGAGGAGAACATGGTGAACGAGAGGACGTCCGGCAGCAGTTCGTGCAGATGCCAGGCGGCGTCGGCCTTGGGCCGCAGGACCGCGGCGACGCGCTCGGGGGTGAGATGCGCGACGGTGGCGTCGTCGAGGACGCCCGCCGCGTGCACCACGTGGCCGACACTCCGGCCGGTGAGGGCGGCCGTGAGGGCGTCCCGGTCCGCGACGTCGCAGGCCACCGCCTCGACGCGGGCGCCCTGCCCGGTCAGCTCGGCGACGAGGTCCGCGGCGCCGGGCGCGTCGGCGCCACGCCGGGACAGCAGGAGCAGGTCGCGTACGCCGTGCCGGGCGACGAGATGCCGGGCGAGGACGGCACCGAGGCCTCCGGTGCCGCCGGTGACGAGCACGGCTCCCCCCTCGGCGAAGGGGAAGTCGGCGTCCGGCCGGCTGGAGCCGGTGTCGAGGGTCACGCGCTCCAGCCGTGGCACCAGCACTTCGCCGTCCACCACGGTCACTTCGGGCTCCGTGACGCTCAACGCCCGGGCCAGGCGGGTCGGTTCGCCGGGCACGTCGAGCAGGGTGATACGGCCGGGATGCTCGCTCCGCGCCGAGCGCAGCAGCCCCCACGCCGCGGCGGCACCCGGCTCCGCCCCCGTGGTGGCCCCGCGCGCCAGGACGACGAGCCGTGCCCCGGCGAGCCGTTCGTCGGCCGAGAAGGTCTGGGCGAGGGACAACGCCGCACGAGCGTGGGCGTGCGCGGAGCCGGCCGGATCGTCGCCGGTTTCCCGCACCGGAGCGAGCACCAGGCCGTGGTGCGCGGCCACGGCGGCGAGATCGTCGTACGCCACCGCCTTGACGCCGGCCGCGGTCAGCTCCCCGGCGACATCCTCGGGCAGTTCTCCGAGTACGGCGATCTCGGCGGGCACCTCGGCCGCGGACTCGCCGGCCGGCGTCCACGCGGTGCGCAGCAGTGCGTCCGGAGCGGCGGCGGAGGCGGCACCGGCCATCCGGTCGCCGTCGACGGGCCGTACGGTCAGCCCGCCGACGGTGAGGACGGCCCCGCCCTCACCGTCGGCGACCTCGATGCGCACGGTCCGCTCCGCCGTCCGCTCCAGCCGGGCGCGCACCGTGCGGGCACCCGAGGCGAACAGGGCCACGTCCTCCCAGGAGAACGGCAGCGCCGTACCCTCGTCGCCGCCCGCGCCGGTGAAGCCGGCCGCGTGCAGCACGGCGTCGAGGAGGGCGGGGTGGACGCCGTAGCCCTCGGCGTCCGTCTCCGGTTCGAGGGACACCTCGGCGAACACCTCTTCGCCGCGCCGCCAGGCGTGCCGCAGCGCGCGGAAGGACGGCCCGTAGTCGAAGCCGGCGTCCGCCAACGTGTCGTAGTGCGTGGCGAGTTCGACGGACTCGGCGCCTTCCGGCGGCCATACGGCGGTGCCGGGGACCGGCTCCTCGACGCAGGCGTTGGTCAGCACGCCGTGGGCGTACGCGGTCCAGGGGGCGTCCGTTGCGTCCCGGTCGGGGCGGCCGTGCACCGTGAAGGTGCGCCGCCCGGTGTCGTCGGCGCCGCCGACCCGCAACTGCAATCCGACGGGTCCGCCGTCGTCGGGCAGCACGAGCGGAGCGACCGTCGTCAGTTCCTCGACGCGTCCGGCACCGAGTTCGTCGCCGGCCCGGATCACCAGCTCGACCAGGGCCGCACCGGGGACCAGGGGCCGGCCGAGCACCGTGTGGTCGGCGAGCCAGGGTTGCGCCTGCGGCGCGAGCAGGCCGGTGAACACCGCGCCGTCGCCGTCCGCGAGCACCATCGCCGCGCTGAGCATGGGATGCCCGGCGGGCAGGAGCCCGGCGGAGCGTACATCGCCGGCACCGGGACCCGTACGGGGCTCCGGCCAGAAGCGCTGCCGCTGGAAGGGGTAGGTGGGGACATCGGTGAGACGGGCGCCGGTCCCCGCGAAGTACGCCGCCCAGTCGACGGGGACACCGTGCACGAAGAGGTGCCCCAGTGCGTCGGCCAACGCCTCTTCCTCGGGGCGGTGGTGGCGCAGGGCCGCGACCGCGAGGGCCGTTTCGGGGGCGGACCGCTGTACCAGGGCGGTGAGGGTGGCGTCGGGGCCGATCTCCAGGAAGCGGGTGACGCCCTGCTCGGCCAAGGTGTGCACGCCGTCGGCGAACCGGACCGTCCCACGGACGTGCTGGACCCAGTAGTCCGCCGTGTCCGCGGCGGCGAGGTCTCCGGTGAGGTTCGAGACGAGGGGGATGCGCGCCTCGCCGAAGCGCACTGGGGAGATCGCCGCGCGGAACTCGTCGAGCATCGGGTCCATCAGCGGCGAGTGGAAGGCGTGCGAGACGTGCAGCCGGGTGGTGCGGCGGTCCTGCGGCAGGGCGGCGGCGACCGCGAGAACGGCCTCTTGGGCGCCCGACAGCACGAGCGCGGACGGCCCGTTGACCGCCGCGATGGACACCTCGTGGGTGAGGAGCCCAGTGACCTCGTCCTCGGTGGCCTCCACGGCCAGCATCAGGCCGTCCTTGGGGAGAGCCTGCATCAGCCTGGCGCGGGCCGACACCAGCACGCATGCGTCCGCCAGCGACAACACGCCCGCGACGTGGGCCGCGGCGATCTCCCCCACGGAGTGCCCGGCCACGAAGTCCGGCCGTACGCCGAGGGATTCCGCCAGGCGGTACAGGGCCACCTCGACGGCGAAGAGCGCGGGCTGCGTGAACTCCGTACGGTTCAGGGCGCTTTCGTCCTCGCCCCACATCACGTCCCGCAGTCGTGGGTCCAGTTCGGCCAGGACCTCGTCCAGCGCCTGAGCGAACACCGGGAAACGGGCGTACAGTTCGCGGCCCATGCCGAGCCGCTGGGCGCCCTGGCCGGAGAACACGAACGCCACCGGGCCGTCGGCCGCCACTCCCCTGGCGCCTGCCGTCGTCCCGTCCGCCGACGGCAGCAGCACCGCGCGGTGAGCGAAGGAAGCCCGGCCGGTCGCCGCCGTGAGGCCGACGTGCACCGACGGCTCGTACGGCTGGAGTTGCCGTATCCGTGCGTCGAGCGCCTCTTCCGAGCGGGCCGTGACGACGAGGGGGACGACGCGCTGGGTGTCGTCCGCGAGGGGCTCTTGCTCGGGGCCGGCTTCGAGGACGACATGGGCGTTGGTGCCGCTCAGGCCGAAGGAGGAGACAGCGGCCCGGCGCGGGCGGTCGCTGTCCGGCCACGGCACCGGTTCCCGGACCAGTTCCACCGCGCCCGCCGACCAGTCCACGTGCGCGGAGGGAGCGTCGACATGCAGGGTGCGCGGGACCGTGCCGTGCCGCATCGCCAGCACGCTCTTGATCACACCGGCGACACCGGCGGCGGCCTGGGTGTGGCCCAGGTTGGACTTCACCGAGCCCAGCAGCAGCGGCTGTTCGCGATCCTGACCGTAGGTGGCGAGCAGGGCCTGCGCCTCGATCGGATCGCCGAGCCGGGTGCCCGTGCCGTGGGCCTCCACCACGTCGACGTCCCGCGCCTCGAGTCCCGCCGACGCCAGCGCCTGGCGGATCACCCGTTGCTGCGACGGGCCGTTCGGCGCGGTCAGCCCGTTCGACGCGCCGTCCTGGTTCACGGCACTGCCCCGGACGACCGCCAGGATCCGATGGCCGTGGCGCACGGCCTCCGACTGCCGTTCCAGCAGCAGCATGCCGACGCCCTCGCCCCAGCCGACCCCGTCGGCCGCGTCCGCGAACGCCCTGCAGCGGCCGTCGGGTGAGAGTCCGCCCTGCCGGGAGAACTCCACGAAGGTCGTCGGCGTCGACATCACCGTCACACCACCGGCCAGCGCCAGCGGACACTCGCCGCTGCGCAACGCCTGCGCCGCCAGGTGCAGAGCGACGAGGGACGACGAACACGCGGTGTCGATGGTCACGGTCGGGCCTTCGAGGCCGAGGGCGTAGGCGACGCGGCCCGACGCGATGCTCGGCGCGCTGCCGTTGCCCCGGAAGGCCTCGTACTCCTCCCCCGGCAGCAACTCCCGGTAGTCGTTGTACATCACGCCCGCGAACACACCCGTCCGGCTGCCGCGCAGCGACGTCGGGTCGATACCGGCCCGCTCGATCGCCTCCCACCCGGACTCCAGCAACAGCCGCTGCTGCGCATCCGTCGCCAGCGCCTCCCGCGGACTCATCCCGAAGAACTCCGGATCGAACCCGGCGACGTCGGCGAGGAAGCCACCGGCCCGGGTCGAGGACGTGCCGCTGTGCTCCGGATCGGGGTGGTAGAGCCGCTCCAGGTCCCAGCCCCGGTCCTCGGGGAAACCGGACACCGCGTCGACGCCCTCGGACACCAGCCGCCACAGGCCCTCCGGCGACTCGACCCCGCCCGGGTAACGGCAGGCCATGCCCACGATCACCACCGGGTCGTCCGAGAGGTGCGTCTGGGGCGGGAAGTCGGCCGGATCCGTGGTCGTACCCGCCGACTGCTCGCGCAGGTACGTCGCCAGTGCTTCGGCCGTCGGGTGGTCGAAGACCAGCGTGGCGGGCAGCCTGAGGCCCGTCGCCGTGGCAAGGGCGTTCCGCAGTTCGACCGCGGTCAGCGAGTCGAAGCCCAGGTCGCGGAAGGGACGCCGGGGTTCGACGGCCCCGGCGTCGTCATGGCCGAGGACGGCCGCGGCGCGGGCGCGGACCACGTCGAGGAGCACGGCCCACTGTTCCTCCCCGGTCTTCCCCGCCAGGCGACCGGGGAGGTCGCCGGCAGTGGTCGTACGGGTCCGGAACAGCGTGCTCAGCAGCGGCGGGACGTCGGTCCGCGACCGCAGGGCCGCATGGTCGAACCGTACGGGTACCACGACCGGTGTCTCGTCGGCCGTAGCGGCGTCGAACAGGGCCAGGCCCTCCTGGACGGAGAGCGGGCGGAAGCCGGATCGGGCCAGGCGCTCGCGGTCGGTGCGGTCGAGGTCGCCGGTCATGCCGTCGGTCAGCTGCCACGGCCCGTAGGCGAGGGAGGTCGCGGGCAGGCCGAGGGCGCGGCGGCGGGCGGCCAGGCCGTCGAGGTAGGCGTTGGCGGCGGCGTAGTTCGCCTGGCCGGCGCCTCCGAAGGTGCCGGCCGCCGAGGAGAGCAGGACGAACGCCCGGACATCGGGGAGGAGTTCGTGCAGGTGCCGTGCGGCGTCGGCCTTGGGGCGGAGGACGGCGGAGAGGCGTTCGGAGGTGAGGGAGGTGAGAACGCCGTCGTCGAGGACGCCCGCCGTGTGGACGACGGCGCCGATGGTGCGGTGGGTGAGCAGGTCGGCCAGTGCGGCGCGGTCGGCCACGTCGCAGGCGGCGATCTCCACACCGGCTCCGTACTCCGTCAGTTCGGTGCGGAGTTCTTCGGCGCCCGGGGCGTCCGCCCCTCGCCGGGACACGAGCAGAAGGTCGCGTGCGCCGTGGTGGGTGACGAGGTGGCGTGCCAGAGCCGCGCCGATGCCGCCGGTGCCTCCGGTGATGAGCACGCTGCCCGGCCGCGTCCAGCTGTCCCGGGCCTGCGTGGTGCCGGGCTCGTGACGGGTCAGGCGCGGTGCGAGCAGCTCCGTACCGCGGACGGCGATCTCCGACTCGCCGCCCGTGTCGTAGGCGGCGAGAAGCCGGGCCGGGGGCGGGAGGTGTGGCGTGCCCGGGTCGCGGGTGAGCAGGGCCAGGCGGCCGGGGTGTTCGTTCGCCGCCGAGCGGACGAGGCCGCGGACGGCTTCGAGGACGGGGTTGTCGTCGTCGGCGGTGACGACGACCAGGCGGGACGTGGCGTATGCCGGGGCCGCGAGCCAGGTGTGGAGGAGGTCCAGGGTGTGCCGGAGCGTGGTGTGCAGGTCGTCGGCGGTGATCTCGGTGAGGACGAGTGCCCCGGCAAGCAACGTTTGCCCGTTGAGGAGCGGCGTTCGGTGCGTGCTCTCGGCGTGCCGGCCGGAAGCTCTCGTACTGGACGTACTTGGGCTTTCGGCCGGTGCGGCGAGAGGGCGTGCCGGGCGTCGCGACGGGGCGAACGTTGCCTGTCGGGGCACTGGGCTGGGTGCCGTTGTGGTGCCGTCCAGGGCGTGCAGGATCTCGGCGCCCTGGGGCGCCCAGGGCGGGGCCGAACCCGTGGTGAGTACGGCCGTACGAGCGGCCGGCGCCGCTTCGAGATCCGGCACCGGCGCCCAGGTGCGCCGGAACAGCGCGTTGGGGACCGTCGTAGGGGTCTCGGACGGCGGCCGGGTGACGAGGGAGCCGACGGAGGCCACCGGTGTTCCCGCGGGATCGGTGACGGTGAGGCGGACGGTGTCCTTGGCCGGGTCGCGGACGATGTGGGCGCGCAGCACGCGTGCGCCCGTGCCGCCGTGCAGGTCCAGGTTCTGCCAGGCGAACGGCAGTCCCGGCGTGCCGCCGGTGAAGACGGCGGCGTGCAGCAGGGAGTCGAGCAGGGCGGGGTGCGGGCCGAAGCCGTCGGTGTCCGTGTCGTCCGGCAGGGCGGCCTCGGCGAACACCTCGGCGCCGCGCCGCCTCACGGCGGTGAGCGCCCCGAACGGCGGGGCATAGGTGAGGCCCGTGTCGGCCAGTTCGGCGTAGAAGCCGTCGAGGTCGACCGGCTCCGCGTCGCCCGGCGGCCACGGGACGGCCGCGCCGGACTCGGGGGCCTCGGCGGTGGCGGCGAGCAGACCGGCCGCGTGGCGCAGCCAGGGGGCGTCGGGGTCGTCGCCGGGCCGGGAGGAGACGGTGACGGGGCGCAGGCCCAAGTCGTCGGGCTCGGCGACGGACACCTGGAGGGTCACGGCGTCGCCGTCGGGCAGATCCAGGGGCTGGGCGAGGGTCAGTTCGGTGATGTGCCCGTGGCCGAGTTCGGCGCCGGCTCGGGCGACGACTTCGGCGAGCGCGGTGCCGGGCAGCACGACCCGGCCGGCGACGCGGTGGCCCGTGGTCCAGGGGTGGGTCGCGGTCGAGACGCGGCCGGTGAACAGGGCGGCGTCGGTGTCGGCGAGGCGGACCGCCGCGCCCAGCAGCGGGTGGTGCACGGCGGTCAGTCCGGAGCCCCGGACGTCACCGCGGGCGGCCCCGGCGGCCGGCCAGTAGCGGCGGTGCTGGAAGGGGTAGGCGGGCAGTCGCGTGCGGCGGGCGCCGGTGCCGGCGAAGAGCGCGGGCCAGTCGATGGGCACACCGGTGGTGAACAGCCGGGCCAGCGCGGTGACCAGCGTGCTCTCCTCGGGGCGGCCCGAGCGCAGCAGCGGCACGGCGAGGGCGTCGGCGTCCTCGGGCAGGATCGACTCGACGAGCGCCGTGAGCGCGGCGGTGGGGCCGACCTCGACGTAGGCCCGCACGCCGGTGCCGGCCAGCGTGCGGACGGCGTCGCCGAAGCGGACGGTCTCGCGCACCTGCCGCACCCAGTGGCCCGGGTCGGTCAACTCGCCTTCCCTCGCGGCGGTTCCGGTCACGGTGGAGACGACGGGCAGGCGTGGCGGCTGGAAGTCCAGGCCGTCCAGCGCCTCCCGGAAGGCGGACAGCATGGGATCCATGTGTGCCGAGTGGAAGGCGTGGCTGACCGGGAGGCGGGTGGTGCGCCGGCCGGGGAGCGCGGCGAGGGTGGCCTCGACGGCGGCCAGGTCGCCGGAGACGACCACGGCGGCGGGCCCGTTGACGGCGGCGAGGGCCGCCCCGGCCGTGAGGTGCGGCCGTACGTCGTCCTCGTCGGCCTCGACGGCGACCATGACCCCGCCCTCCGGCAGGGCGTCCATCAGCGTGGCCCGTGCGGTCACCAGGCGGCACGCGTCGGGCAGCGTCAGGACCCCGGCGACGTGCGCGGCGGCGATCTCGCCGACGGAATGCCCGGCCACCACGTCGGGGCGCAGTCCGAGGGACTCCAGCAGCCGGTACAGGGCGACCGCGACGGCGAATTTGGCGGGCTGGGCCGCGCCGGTGCGGTTCAGCGCGGCTTCGTCGGTGCCCCACAGCACCTCGCGCAGACCGGGGTCGAGCAGGGCCAGCGTCTCGTCGAGGGCGGCCCGGAACACCGGGAAGCGGTCGTACAACTCGCGTCCGGCGCCAAGGCGTTGGGCGCCCTGGCCGGAGAAGAGGAAGGCCGTCGGGCCGGGTTCGGCGGCCACTCCCCGGGCAATCTCCACGGGGCTGCCGGTGCCGGTGTCGGTGGCGAGGGCTACGGCGCGGTGGGGGAAGGCGGTGCGAGCGGTGGCCGCGAGGGTGAAGCCGGCGTCCAGGACGTCGTCGCGGGAGGCGAGTTGGACGGTACGGGCGTCGAGGGCGGCTGCGGTGCGGGCGGACAGCACCCACGGGACCACTCCCGGCGTCACGGCCACGGAGTCCCGCTCGGGCTCGTCCTCCTGGGGCGGGGCCGCCTCCAGGATGAGGTGGGCGTTGGTGCCGCTGAAGCCGAAGGAGGACACGGCGGCCCGGCGCGGCCGGTCCGTCTCGGGCCACGGTGTGTCTTCGCCCACGGGGCGTACGGCGCCCGACGCCCAGTCCACGTGCGTGGACGGGCTCTCGGCGTGCAGGGTGCGCGGCACGACCCCGTGGCGCAGGGCCAGCACCGACTTGATGACGCCGGCGACACCCGCCGCGGCCTGCGTGTGCCCGATGTTGGACTTGATCGAGCCCAGCAGCAGGGGCCGTTCGCGATCCTGACCGTACGTCGCGAGCAGGGCCTGCGCCTCGATCGGGTCGCCGAGCCGGGTGCCGGTGCCGTGGCCCTCGACGGCGTCCACGTCGGCCGGGGACAGTCCGGCGGCGGCCAAGGCCTGGCGTATGACGCGCTGTTGGGCGGGTCCGTGGGGGGCGGTCAGGCCGTTCGAGGCGCCGTCCTGGTTGACGGCGGAGCCGCGCAGGACAGCCAGCACCGGGTGCCCGTTACGGCGGGCGTCGGACAGGCGCTCCAGCACGACCAGGCCGACACCTTCGGCCCAGCCGACGCCGTCGGCCTCGTCGGAGTACGCCTTGCAGCGGCCGTCTGCGGCGAGCCCGCCCTGGCGGTCGAACTCGACGTAGGTCGAGGGGGTCGCCATCACCGTCACGCCGCCGGCCAGGGCGAGGGCGCACTCGCCGCCGCGCAGTGCTTGGGCGGCCAGGTGCAGGGCCACGAGTGAGGAGGAACAGGCGGTGTCGACGGAGACGGCCGGTCCCTCCAGGCCGAGGGTGTACGCCACCCGGCCGGAGGCCACGCTGTGGGCACTGCCGGCGCCACGCAGGCCGGCGTAGCGCTCACCGGTGAGGAGCGTGCCGTAGTCGCCGTACATGACGCCGGCGAAGACGCCGGTACGGCTGCCCCGCAGCGACACCGGGTCGATGCCCGCGTCCTCGACGGCCTCCCAGGAGACCTCCAGGAGGAGTCGCTGCTGCGCGTCCGTGGCGAGTGCCTCGCGCGGGCTCATGCCGAAGAAGTCGGCGTCGAAGTCGCCGGCATCGGTGAGGAATCCGCCGCGCCTGGTCTCCTCCCAGCCGCGCTCGGCGGGTACGTCGCCGATCGCGTCGACGCCGTCGGTCACCAGCCGCCACAGGTCGTCCGGGGAGCCGACGCCGCCGGGGAAGCGGCAGGCCATGCCCACGATCGCCACGAGGTCGCCGTCGGTGGCTGCGCTCCGGGCGGCCGGTTCCGCGGCGGCCGGGGCCGGGCCGCCGGTCAGCCGCTCGTGCAGGTGCGCGGCGAGGTCGGCGGCCGTCGGGTGGTCGAAGACGAGGGTCGCGGACAGCCGCAGGCCGGTGGCGGCGGCGAGGCCGTTGCGCAGCTCGATGGCGGTCAGCGAGTCGAATCCCAGATCGCGGAAGGGCCGCCTGGGATCGACGGCGTCGGCACGGCGATGTCCCAGGACGCGGGCGACCTGCCCCCGCACCAGGCCGAGCAGCTCGCGCCGCTGTTCCTCGGGCCCGAGTCGGCCCAGTGCCGCCCCGATCCCCTCACCACCGGGCACGGACGGCGCTGCGGCGGTACGGCGCCGGTCGCGGACGAGCCCGCGCAGCACCGCGGGTGCGGCGGACCCGGCGGCGCTCAGTGCCTGTGTGTCGAGGCTCAGGGGCAGCACGACGGGTTCGTCGCCGGCCAGGGCGGCGTCGAAGCGGGCGAGTGCCGTCGCCGACGGCAGGGGCAGCAGCCCGGTGCGGGTCATGCGGGCACGGTCGGCGTCGGTGAGGTGCCGCGTCATCCCGGCGGAGGCCTCCCAGGGGCCCCAGGCCAGGGACAGCCCCGGCAGCCCCGCGGCACGCCGCTCGCGTACGAGGGCGTCCAGGCAGGCATTGGCGGCGGCGTAGTTGCCCTGTCCCGCGCTGCCGAGCACACCGGCGGCCGACGAGAACACCACGAACGGCACGTCGGTATCCACGAGTTCGTGCAGATGGCGGGCGGCCTCCGCCTTAGGCCGCAGCACGGCCGCCACCCGCTCCTCGCTCAGCGCGGTGACCACCCCGTCGTCGAGCACCCCGGCCGTGTGCACCACACCACCGAGGGTCCGCCCGGCCAGCAGCCCTGCCAGCGCGTCGCGGTCGGCCACGTCACAGGCGGCGACCTCGGCACGGGCACCGGCCCGCGTCAGCTCGGCGACCAGGTCGGCGGCGCCCGGCGCGTGAGGGCCACGGCGCGAGACCAGCAGCAGGTCCCGCACACCATGCCGCTCGACGAGATGCCGGGCCACGGCGGCACCGAGTCCTCCGGTGCCGCCGGTGACCAGGACGCTGCCCCGGTCCCAGGCCGGCGACCGCCCTTCACCGGCCGTCACCCGGACCAGCCTGGGCACCAGCACGTCCCCGCCCCGCACGGCGACCTCGGGCTCGGCATCGTCCAGGAGCAGGCCGAGCGCGCTGTGCAGCGCCCGCGGTGCCGGATCGGTGACGGCGAGCACGGCCAGTCGGCCGGGGTGCTCGGCCGCGGCCGACCTCAGCAGTCCGCGCACGGCGGCGACGGCGGGATCGTCGGTGTCCCGCGTGACCAGGACCAGTCGGCGCCCGGGCTCTTGAGCGAGGGCACCCTGGAGCAGCGCCAGGGCCTTCGTAACGGCGGATCGCGCTTCCGGCCCGGCCGGCGGCAGCACCAGGACCTCGGCCTCCGCGCCGTCCTCGGTCACGACGAGGCCCGCGTCTCGCAACGCCGCGCTGAGCGTGCCGTCGTCGTCCCCGCGGACGCACAGTGTGCCGGGGCTGCGGGCCGCCTCCGCGGCGGGCACCCACTCGACGCGATAGAGCGACCCGGCCGTGGCCGCCACGTTCAACTGTTCCGCGGTGACGGCACGGACCGCGAGCGCGTCGGCACCGGCCACGGGCTGCCCCGTCGGGTCGGCGAGGGTCACCCGGACGCGGCCGGGCGCGACGAGGGCCAGCCGCGCCCGCACCGCCGTGGCGCCTTCGGCGTGCAGCGTGACGCCTTCCCAGGAGAACGGCACCACACCGTCCCCGACCAGCAGTGAAGTGCCTTGCAGAGCGGCGTCGAACAAGGCGGGGTGTACAGCGAAGCCACGCGGCCCGGTCCCTTCGGGCAGCTCGGCCTCGACGAAGACCTCGTCACCGCGCCGCCAGGCGGCGCGCAACCCTTGGAAGGCGGGGCCGTATCCGAACCCGGTCGACGCCCGGTCGGCGTAGAAGGTGTCGAGCGCGACGGGCTCGGCACCGGTCGGCGGCCAGGCCGCCAACTCCCGTTCCGGTGCGAGTACTTCCTGCTCGCTGTCCAGCAGCCCGGTCGCATGGGCGGTCCACGGCGCCTCCGCGTCGCCCTCCGGACGGGACCGCACGGTGACCGCCCGGCGCCCGTCCGCGTCGGCCGGGCCGACTGTGACCTGAAGTCGTACGGCACCCTCAGTGGGCGCCACCAGCGGCGTGCCCAGAGTCAGCTCGGCGAGACGGCGACAGCCGTACTCCGCACCGGCACGCAACGCCATTTCGGCCACGGCGGCGCCGGGAAGCAGGGAACGCCCGTGCACCGTGTGGTCGGCGAGCCAGGGATGCGTGGCGAGCGACAGCCGACCGGTCAGGACGATGCCGTCGGAACCGGCCAGGGGTACGGCCGCGCCGAGCAGCGCGTGTCCGACGGGTTCCAGGCCCAGGGCGACGGCGTCCTTGATCGACGGCGAGGGCTCCGGCCAGAAACGCCGACGCTGGAAGGGGTACGTCGGTACGTCGGCGGGGCGGGCGCCGGTGCCGGTGAAGAGGGAGGGCCAGTCGACGGGTGCGCCGTGGGTGAAGAGGTGGGCGAGGGCGGTGAGGGCGGCGGGCTCTTCGGGCCGGTTCTTGCGCAGGAGCGGGGCGATGACGGTGTCTTCGGGTGCTGTCTGCTCGATGAGGGCGGTGAGGGTGCTGTCGGGGCCGATTTCCAGGAAGCGGGTGACGCCCTGGTCGGTGAGGGTGCGGATGCCGTCGGCGAAGCGGACGGTGTCGCGGACGTGCTGGACCCAGTAGTCCGCCGTGTCCGCAGCGACGAGATCTCCGGTGAGATTCGACACGAGCGGGATGCGCGGTGAGTGGAAGTGGAGATCCGAGATCGCCGCGCGGAACTCCTCCAGCATCGGGTCCATCAGGGGTGAGTGGAAGGCGTGCGAGACCCGCAGCCGGGTCGTGCGCCGGCCGCCGGGCAGGGCGGCGGCGACCGCGAGAACGGCCTCCTCCACACCGGAGAGCACAATCGCGGAGGGCCCGTTGACCGCAGCGATGGACACCTCATCGGTGAGATACGGCGTGACCTCGTCCTCCGTGGCCTCGACCGCGAGCATGAGCCCGCCTTCGGGCAGCGCCCGCATCAACCGCGCCCGCGCCGACACCAGCACACACGCGTCCACCAACGACAGCACACCTGCGACATGCGCGGCGGCGATCTCACCCACGGAATGGCCCGCCAGGTACTTCGGGACGACACCGAGGGAGGTCACCAGCCGGTACAGCGCCACCTCGATCGCGAAGAGCGCGGGCTGCGTGAACTCCGTACGGTTCAGGGCCTCCTCGTCCTCACCCCACATCACGTCCCGCAGGGCAGGGTCCAGCTCGGCCAGGACCTCATCCAGCGCCTGAGCGAACACCGGGAAACGGGCATACAACTCCCGCCCCATATTGAGGTGTTGAGCACCCTGACCGGAGAACACGAACGCCGTCGGGCCCTCGGCCGCCACTCCCCTGGCCGCCTCAGTGACACCCTCCGTGGACGCCAACAGCACCGCCCGGTGCGCGAACCGTGCACGGCCGCCCGCCAGCGTGTAGGCGACGTCCACCGACGGCTCGCCCACCCGCAACAGCTCGACCTGCGCATCCAGCGCCTGCTCCGACCGAGCCGACACCACCAACGGCAGAACGCCGAACTCACCCGACACCGACGTCGGTTGGAGTTCCGGTCCCGCCTCCAGGATGACGTGCGCGTTAGTGCCACTGAGACCGAAGGAAGACACCCCGACCCGACGCGGCTGCCCGGTCTGCGGCCAGGACACCGGCTCCCGGACCAGCTCCACCGCACCAGCCGACCAGTCCACATGCGACGACGGAGCATCCACGTGCAGGGTGCGCGGGACCATGCCGTGCCGCATCGCCAGGATCGACTTGATCAGACCGGCGACACCGGCGGCGGCCTGGGTGTGACCGAGGTTGGACTTCACCGAGCCCAGCAACAGCGGCCGTTCACGATCCTGACCGTACGTCGCGAGCAGCGCCTGCGCCTCGATCGGATCACCGAGAGTCGTGCCGGTTCCGTGCGCCTCGACCACATCGACGTCCCGGGCACTCAGCCCGGAAGCAGCCAGCGCCTGCCGGATCACCCGCTGCTGCGAAGGACCGTTCGGCGCCGTCAGCCCGTTCGACGCACCATCCTGATTGACCGCCGACCCCTTGACCACCGCCAGAATCCGGTGACCCTTACGCACCGCATCCGACCGCCGCTCCAACAGCAGCACACCCACACCCTCGGCCCAGCCAACCCCGTCGGCCGCATCCGAGAACGCCTTGCACCGACCGTCCGGCGCCAACCCACCCTGCCGGGAGAACTCCACAAACGTCGTCGGCGTCGACATCACCGTCACACCACCGGCCAACGCCAACGAACACTCACCCGACCGCAACGCCTGCGCAGCCAAATGCACCGCCACCAACGACGACGAACACGCCGTATCGATCGAGACGGATGGTCCTTCCAGGCCGAGGGTGTAAGCGACGCGGCCGGAGACGACGCTCGGGGAGCTGGCGTTGCCGCGGAAGCCCTCGAATTCGGGGCCGGCCAGCAGGTTGGCGTAGTCGTTGTACATGACGCCCGCGAAGACGCCGGTCTGGCTGCCGCGCAGTGACGTCGGGTCTATGCCCGCCCGCTCGATCGCCTCCCACCCGGACTCCAGCAACAGCCGCTGCTGCGCATCCGTCGCCAACGCCTCCCGCGGACTCATCCCGAAGAACTCGGGATCGAACCCGCCGACGGCGTTCAGGAAGCCGCCCTCGCGGGCGGACGAAGTGCCCGTGTGCTCCGGGTCGGGGTGGTAGAGCCGGTCCAGGTCCCAGCCACGGTCCTCCGGGAACCCGGACACCGCGTCCCCGCCCTGGGACACCAGCCGCCACAGATGCTCCGGTGACGACACGTCGCCCGGGAACCGGCAGGCCATGCCCACGACCACCACCGGGTCGTCGGCCACCGACGCCACCGGAGCAACCGGGACCGCCGCACGCGACCCGAGCACCTCGTCCAGCAGGAACCCGGCGAGCGCGTGCACGGTCGGATAGTCGAACACCAGCGTCGCGGGCAGCCGCAGCCCTGTCACCGACTGCAATCCGTTGCGCAGTTCGACAGCGAGCAGTGAGTCGAAGCCCAAGTCGCGGAAGGACCGCGAGTCGTCGAGGCCGGCCGGGCTCTCATGGCCCAGGACCAGCGCCACCTGCCCCCGCACGAGGTCCAGCAGCACCTCACGCCGCTCCACCTCGTCCAGACCGGTGAGCCGCTGGAGCAGGCCGCCCGACGCGACCACCCGACGACGCGACCGCACCAACCCGCGCAGCATCGCGGGTACGGCACCGCGTTCGCGGATCGTGCGCAGGTCCATCGGGATGGGAAGGACGACGGCCTCGTCGTGGGCCATGGCGGCGTCGAAGAGCGTGAGCCCTTGCTCGCGGGTCACGGCGGGGAAACCGGTGCGGGCGAGACGTTCGCGTTCGGCGGGGGCGAGATCGCCCGTCATACCGGTGCCGCCGAGATCCCACGGCCCCCACACGAGGGATACGGCGGGCAGACCGAGGCTGCGTCGGTGCTCGGCGAGGGCGTCCAGGAAGGCGTTGGCGGCGGCGTAGTTGGCCTGTCCGGTGCCGCCGAAGGTGCCGGCGGCCGAGGAGACGAGGACGAAGGCCTGGACGTCGGGCAGGAGTTCGTGCAGGTACCAGGCCGCGTCGGCCTTCGGGGCGAGTACGGCGTGCAGTCGCTCGGGGGTCAGGCCGCCGACGAGTCCGTCGTCGAGTACGCCCGCGGCATGGACGACGGCCGAGATCCGCCGCCCGGCCAGGGCATCGGCCAGCGCGTCACGGTCGGCGACGTCGCAGGCCACCGCGTCGACCCGGTCCGCCCCCCACTCCTCCAACTCGGCAGCGAGTTCGGCAGCCCCTGGCGCGTCCGCACCGCGCCGCGACAGCAGCACCAGCTCGCGTACACCATGAGATCGCACGAGATGCCGGGCCAGGACCGCACCGAGACCGCCGGTACCGCCGGTCACCAGGACCGGGCCGGCGTCCGTCCAAGGGCCGGCCGAGTCGGCGGGCGCGGGGGCCCGCACGACCCTCGGGACCTCGCATCGGTCTTCGTGTACTGCTGTTTCGGGCTCGTCGAGGGTCAGCGCCCGGCGCAGCCGGTCCGTCTCGATCGCGTCCTCGGCGGGCCAGGACAACAGGACGACACGCCCGGGGTGTTCGTTCTGCATCGTGCGCAGGAGGCCTCGTACCGCACCGAGGGTCGGTTCGGACATGCCTGTGGTGGTCACGACGAGGCGGGCGTCAGGGTGCCTCTCCTGGTCGAGCCACTCCTGAACAAGCTGAAGAACACGGGTCGTTGCGTCATGCGTGGCTGTGACGACATCGTCGTCAGCGGCGGTGCCGGCTGCCACGAGGGCGAGGACGGCACCGGGGAACGAATCGGGGACAGAGGCGAGATCGGCGTACGCGGTGGCGCCCGATGTCTCGGCGAGCCGGGCGGCTTCGTCGCCGCCCACAACGGCGAGAGGACCGCTGTAGTGCTCCGTCGCGGCGACCTGCGTCCACGCGATCCGGTACAGGTCGCTGCTCGTCCGGCCCGGTGAGAGACGGTCGTCGGCCGGGCGGACGGCCAGACGGCTCACCGACGCGACCGGGTTGCCGTCCTCGTCGGCCACGGTCACGGCGATGCTGCCGGTGCCGGTGCCGGTTCCGGTGCGCACGAGTTTGGCCCGCACCGTGGAGGCGCCGGTCGCGTGCAGGGACACGCCTTCCCAGGCGAACGGGAGCAGGCTGCCCGCCTCCTCGGCGTCCCCTCCTGTGAAGGCGGCGGCGTGGAGCACGGCGTCCAGGAGAGCAGGGTGCAGCCCAAATCCGCCGGTCGGAACATGCTCGGGCAACTCGGCCTCGACGAACACCTCATCGCCACGGCGCCATACGGCGCGCAGGCCCTGGAACACCGGCCCGTACGCGAAACCGTCCTCGGCCCGCGCCTGGTAGAAACCATCTAGATCCAGCGGCCGCGCCTCGGCGGGCGGCCACTCCGACACGTCGAGCATCTGCGGGGCGCGCTCCTGCGGAGCCAGCGTCCCGGAGGCGTGCCGGGTCCAAGGCAGGTCGTCGTCAGCCGTGTCGCGGCGGGAGTGGACACCGACGGAGCACCGGCCGTACTCGTCCGCGGCACCCACGGCGATCTGAATCCGTACGGCCTCACGCGGGCAGAGGATCAGGGGCATGCTGAGGGACAGTTCCTCGACGCGGCCGCATCCGACCTCGTCACCCGCACGCAGCACCAGGTCCAGGAAGGCGGTTGCCGGCAGCAGGACGTTGCCGTGCAACTCGTGGTCGGCGAGCCAGGTCTGCGTACCTGCCGAGAGGCGGCCTGCGAGAACCACCCCCTCGGACTCCACCAAGGGCACGACCGCGCCGAGCAGGGGGTGCCCGACAGGGGTCAGGCCCAGTGCCACGGCGTCCTGGAGGGAGGCGGTGACGGCGGGCCAGTAGTTCTGGCGTTGGAAGGGGTAGGTGGGGGCGTCGGTGAGGCAGGCGCCGGTGCCGGTGAAGAGGGAGGGCCAGTCGACGGGTGCGCCGTGGGTGAAGAGGTGGGCGAGGGCGGTGAGGGCGGCGGTCTCTTCGGGCCGGTTCTTGCGCAGGAGCGGGGCGATGACGGTGTCTTCGGGTGCTGTCTGCTCGATGAGGGCGGTGAGGGTGCTGTCCGGGCCGATCTCCAGGAAGCGGGTGACGCCCTGGCCGGTGAGGGTGCGGATGCCGTCGGCGAAGCGGACCGTGTCGCG
>NZ_JBFAIR010000055.1:0-54748 GCF_040654815.1 Streptomyces sp. NPDC050619
CCGCCGCCTCCAACTCCTCCACCTGCGACTGCCCCAACGCCACCAACGGAAAATCCGACGGCGTAAAACCACCACCACCCGCGGCCACATGAGCCTCAAGCCCGGCCAGCATCTCTGCCCAGCCGTCAACCAGCGCCCGCGCCGCCTCCACGCCCAACAGACGCTCCGGCCACGCCAACACCAACGTCAGCTCCGGCCCCTCGGCCAGATCATGAACGACGCCTTCGGCCTCAAGGGCGTGCATCACCGACGCCCGGCTCGCGAAGCCCTCTCCCAGGCCGTCGCCGAGCAGCTGCCAGTCGCCCGAGCGGCTGCTGAAGCGGCCCAGGTAGTTGAAGCCGACCTGCGCGGTCGGCAACGCCGCCAGCTCCGCCGCCGTATCCGCGTTCAGATACCGGAGCATGCCGTAACCGAGACCGTCCCCAGGCACGGAGCGCACCTGCTCCTTGACCCGCTTGACGACCTCCCCGACCGCCACCGACCCGCCCGCATCCAGCCGGACGGGGTGGATTCCGGTGAACCAGCCCACCGTCCGCGACAGATCCAGTCCATCGCTGTCGAACGGCTGCCGGCCGTGGCTCTCGACATCTACCAGGAACGAAGTCCGGCCCTGATCGCCCCGCTCCCCTATCGCCGCCGCCAACGCCGCCAGCAGCACCTCGTCAACCCTGGCACCGAACGCAGCCGGCACCCCGGTCAACAACGCCGACGTCACCGACACCGGCACCCGCACCGACACCCGCCGCACCGACGACTCGACATCCCGCACCGGATCCAACGGCAGCGCCGTCAGCAGCGGATCGCAACCCGCCAGAATCGCGGTCCAGGCATCCAGCTCCGCCACCCGCTCCGCACTCCCAGCCCGCACCACCAACTCCCGCGCCCAATGCCGAAACGACGTCGCCACCGGCGCCAGCACCGGCTCCCGACCCACCGCCAACGCCACACACGCCTCGCCCAGATCCGGCAGCAACACCCGCCACGACACCCCGTCCACCACCAGGTGATGAACCACGAGCAACAGCCGACCCGGCGCGTCCAACCCGGCGTCGAACCACACCGCCTGCACCATCACACCAGCCAGCGGATCCAACCGACCCACCGCCGCACGCGCCTCCGCATCGACGTCCGCAACAGCCGCATCAACCCGACGCACCCACACCCGCCCCGCAGCCGCCTCCGGCACCACAAGCCGCGCCCGCGCACCCGGCACCAACCGCGCCCGCAGTAAGTCGTGATGACCCACCAGCACCTGCACCGCGGCCGTCAAGGTGGCCGTGTCCATTCCCCGCGGGGTCGCGACCAGGGCTGACTGGAAGACCTCCGGCAGGTCTTCCGGCCGCACCCGCTGAAGCAATTCGAGCATGACGGGAGTGAGCGGCACCTCACCCGTACCGGCAGCTGTGTCGACGGGTCTAGGAGCGTCGCCCAGGGGCAGCGCGACCGCGGCGATACGGGCGGCGGTCCGCTCCTCGAAGACCTGCCTGGTCGTGACCGCGAGGCGGGCCCGGCGGGCTCCGGATACGACCATCATCGACAGGATCGAATCTCCACCCAGTGCGAAGAAGTCGTCGTCGGCACCGACCTCCTCCACGCCCAGCACCTCGGCGAAGAGATCGCACAGCAACAGTTCAGCGGTCGTCACGGGGGCCCGGACCTTTTCGCGTACGGTCGGGGCCGGCAGCGCCGCTTTGTCCACCTTGCCGTTGGGGGTGAGCGGCAGCGCGTCCAGCACTGTCACCGTGGCTGGGACCATGTGCTCCGGGAGACGCGCTGCGGCGAGCTCGCGAACGGCGGCGGAAGCGAGCTCGCCGGCAGCGACCACATACGCGGCGAGACGGTCCTCCCGTACGACCACCACGGCCTGCGCAACAGCAGGATGCGCGGTGAGGACGGATTCGATCTCGCCCAGTTCGATACGGAAGCCGCGGATCTTCACCTGCTCGTCCGCGCGCCCCTGGAAGTGCAGCAGCTCGCCCCCACTCCACTTCGCCAGGTCGCCGGTGCGATACATACGCCCGCCGTCGGCGTACGGGCTGGCGACGAAGCGCTCCGCGGTCAGCTCCCGGCGGCCCAGGTAGCCGCGGGCCAGACCCGGTCCGGCGAGATACACCTCGCCGGTGGCGCCGATCGGCACCGGGCGCAGGAGGTCGTCCAGTACGAAGACCTGGGCGTTGGGCAGGGCGCGGCCCATGGACGGGGGCTGGTCGTCCGGGGTGAGGCCGGCGGGCAGCTCCACGGCGGTGGCGATCACCGTGGACTCGGTGGGGCCGTAGGTGTTCCAGAGCCCCGCCTGGGCCCGCCACTTGGCGGCCAGGCTCGCGGTCAGCCGCTCGGCGCCCAGCACCCAGTTGCGTACCCCCGGGACCGTCTGCGGGTCGAGCACGGACAGCAGGGAGGGCACCACGCTGGCCACCGTCACCCCGGCCGTATCGATCATCTCCGCCAGTGCCTGCGGATCGGTACGCTCCTCGCCGGCAGCGATAGCGAGAGTGCCGCCGGTCGCCAGGGTGACGGCTACGTCCAGCACGGAGGCGTCGAAGCTGAACGATGCGAACTGCAGCGTCACCTCACCGGGACCGGCACCGAGTACCGGTCCCATCGCCTCGACCAGATCGGCCACACCCCGATGCGGAACGGCCACACCCTTCGGGCGGCCGGTCGACCCCGAGGTGTAGATCACGTACGCCAACTGATCCGGATCGAGCGTCACGTGGAGCGGCTGTGCGGACTCCGCGGGGATCGCCGTCCGTGCGCCGGCCAGCCACGCGGCGTCGATCACCGGCGACGCCTCGCTGTCCGCCGCCATGAACTCCAGGCGGTCGGCCGGGTATTCCGGGTCCAGCGGCACGTAAGCGCCTCCGGCCTTCCACACCGCCAGCATCGACACCACCATGCCGACACCCCGCGGCAACCGCAGACCCACCCGCGACTCCCGTCCCACCCCAAGCCCACGCAGGTAGCGGGCCAGCCGGTTCGACCGGTCATCCAGCTCCCCGTACGAGAGGGTCTCGGAGCCGCACCGCACCGCGCATGCCTCCGGCGACTGAAGCGCGTGGGCCCGGATCAGTTCCGGAACGGTGTTGGTGACATTCGAGCGGCGAGAGTCAGACATGCCAGAGGTCTCCACTGGGTCGTCGATCACTGGACGTGCGGAGTCAGCGGTGCTCCGGCGGCGGTGGCGGCGGGCCCTGGTGGAAGAAGGGGCCGCCTCCGGGTCCGGGTCCGCCGGGGCCTGGTCCCATGCCCGGCCCGGGGCCCAGCCCGGGGCCTGGCCCCATCCCGGGCTCGGGTCCCATCCCGATCCGCACCGGACCACGGCCACCAGGACCACCAGGACCACCCGGCCCAGGCCCGCCCGCATGCACCGGCTCCGGTCGCGGCGCAGGCGATCCGTTCTTCGACTGACCGGCGAACTGCGTCCTGTACAGCTCGGCGTACAGGCCGCCCTGTTCGAGCAGTTCCTCGTGGGTGCCCGACTCCTGGACCCGGCCCTCGTCGATCACCAAGATCTGGTCGGCGTCGCGGATCGTTGCCAGCCGGTGGGCGATGACCAGCGAGGTGCGCCCCTTCAACGCGGTCTTGAGGGCCTGTTGCACTGCTGCCTCGGACTCCGAGTCGAGGTGCGCGGTGGCCTCGTCGAGGACCACGACAGGCGGCGCCTTCAACAGCAGCCTGGCCATGGCGATGCGCTGCTTCTCGCCTCCGGAGAGCCGGTAGCCGCGGTCGCCCACCACGGTGTCGAAGCCGTCCGGGAGCGATTCGATCAGCTCCCAGATCTGCGCGGCCTTGCATGCGTCGATCAGGTCCTGCTCGGTGGCGTCCGGGCGGGCGTAGTTGAGGTTCTGGCGGATGGTGGTGTGGAAGAGGTGCGCGTCCTGGGTGACCATGCCGACGGTGTCCAGCACCGACGCCAGAGTCAGGTCGCGCAGATCGTGTCCGCCGATGCGCACCGTGCCGGTGCCCGGGTCGTACAGGCGCGGCACCAAGTGCGTGATGGTCGTCTTGCCGGCTCCGGAGCGGCCGACCAGCGCGGTGAGCTTGCCGGCCGGTGCGGTGAAGGTGAGGTCGCGCAGGGTCCAGGCGTCGCCGGCGCGCTCCGGCATCGGTAACGCGATCGATTCGAGGGAGGCGAGCGAGACGTCGGCCGCCTTGGGGTAGCGGAACGACACGTTGTCGAACTCGATCGACACCGCGGGCGGCTGCTTGCCGCCGGCACCGTCTCCGGCCCCGCTCGCCGCCGGCAGCGCCACCGCGTCCGGCTTTTCCGCGATCAGCGGCTTCAGGTCCAGGACCTCGAACAGCCGGTCAAAGCTGACCAGCGTATTCATGACGTCCGCCTGGGCGTTGGAGAGCTGACCGATCGGCTGCATCAGCCGGGTGAGCAGGGTGGCCAGGGCCACCAGGGTGCCCATCTGGATGGTGCGGTCGATGACCAAGTGGCCGCCGACCCCGTACACCGCGGCTGTGGCCAGCGAGCTGACCAGCATGGTGGAGAGGAAGAGCAGCTTCATGTGGACGGAGGTCTGCACACCTACGTCGCGGCTTCTGTCCGCCAGTCCGGAGAACTCGGCCGACTCCCGGGCGGGACGGCCGTAGAGCTTGGCGAGGAGGGCGCCGGTGACGTTGAACCGCTCATGCATCATCGAGCCCATTTCGGCGTTGATCTGCATGTGCCGCCGCATGAGCCGCTGCATCCGGCGGCCGATGACCCGGCCGGGCAGCACGAAGAACGGCGCCAGCAGCAGGGCGATCAGCGTGATGAGCCACGACAGATAGATCATCGTGATCAGGACGAAGGTGAGGGTGAGCGCGGCGGAGACGACGGTGGAGAGCAGCGAGGTGAGTGCCGCTTGTGCTCCCATCACGTCGGTGTTGAGCCGGCTGACCAGCGCTCCGGTCTGGGCCCGGGTGAAGAAGGCCAGTGGCTGCCGCTGTACGTGGTCGAAGACCTCGGTCCGCAGGTCGTAGATGAGCCCCTCGCTGACCCGGGCGGACAGCCAGGCCTCCACGAATCCCAGCAGGCCGGCCACGAGGGACATTCCGGCGACGGCCACGGCTATCCATACGACCGCCGAGGTGTCGTTCTTGAGGATTCCGTTGTCGATGAGGTATTTGAACATCAGCGGAATGGCAACCGCGATGCCGGCGTTCAGCGTCGTCGCCGCCAGCAGGCCCGCTATTATGCGGCGGTGTCGCCTGGCGTACGGGAATATTCGTTTAGTGGTGCCGGGCCTGACCTCTTGTTTCCCGATGGACGGATCGGGTCCGTCCCCTCGCACGATCACCGGTCCTGGGCCACCCATCATGGCCACAGCTACCACCTCTGTCCCGTTGTCTCGCCGTCGGTCGTTCTTCGGTCAGTTGACGGATTCGGCCGTGGCCTTCTCGCCGTCGGCCGCGTCCATCGCCTCGGCGAGGCTCCTGGGGCGCATGTCCGTCCAGTTCTCCTCGATGTACGACATGCAGGCCGCTCGCGTTCCCTCGCCGAAAACGACCTTCCAGCCGTCCGGCACCTCGGCGAATGCGGGCCAGAGAGAATGCTGGTTTTCGTCGTTCACCAGCACCAGAAAAAAGCCGTTCTCGTCGTCGAAGGGATTAGCCATGACCACTCCCGTCAGTGGGTTCGCCTGGGCGTGGTCAACGATAATCAGGGCCCTGGAAGACGACAAGCAGCGTAATTTGGCAGCCCCGTCCAACCGCGTATTCTCGGCACTTGGACGCGCTATTTGGAATTGCCGGTGGATCGGGTCTGTCCATGACAGAGAAACCCGACACTGCCGAGGATCATGTTCCGGCGGCGGACAAGAACGACAGCATCGGCTTCGAGCGCCGCCGGGTCCGGGACCTCCCGCTGTCCACAGTGACAGTGACCGGGCACCGGGCCCATCGCTGCCGGTGCGCGCGCCCTGGCCGTCTGCCGCGACCACAGCGCCTTCGAGGCCATCCACCGCGCCTTCACCGGCAACCTCTGGACGCCCCCATCATGCAGGCCACCCGGCCAGCACACCTCACACACCGTCACCGATCAGCCGCATTCCTTCTGAATGCGTACGTTGTCGCAGCACCGCTGAGTTCGCGCTGTGCGGGAAAGACCACCTGCACGACCAGGCCACCGTCCGGGCGGGCCTGCGCGGTGAGTTCGGCGTCGTGTGCGGTGACGATGGAGCGGACGATGGACAGGCCGAGGCCGTGGTGGCCGTCGTCGGCGTTGCGGCGCATCCGCTGGAATGGGTTGAACAGCCGGTCGACCTGGTCCGCGGGGATCTGCGGACCGGTGTTGGCGACCCGGACGAAGGCCCGGCCGATGCGGGTGCCGATGGTGATCTCCACCTGCCCGTCGGGGCGGTTGTAGTCGATGGCGTTGTCGAGGAGGTTGGCCAGCAGCCGTTCCACCAGCACCGGGTCGCCGTGCAGGGCGACGGGCTCGATGTCGGCGACGAGCCGCAGGCCGCGCCGTTCGGCGGCCGGGCGGAAGGTACGTACGATTTCGTCGGCGAGGTGCGCCAGCTCCAGCGGCTCCGGCTGCTCGAGACCGCGCTCGCTGGTGGCCAGGAACAGCAGCGACTCCAGCAGCCGGCCCTGCTGCTTGCTGATCGCCAGCAGCCGCTCGAAGTTGCTGCGGAAGGACTCCACCGTCGAGGCGCCGTCGATGAGGGACTCCTCGAGCAGCGCGTGCTCCAGCGTGAGCGGGGTGCGCAGTTCGTGCGCGGCGTTGGCGACGAAGCGTTTATGGGAGTCCATGGCCGTCTCCAGCCGGCCGAGCAGGCCGTCCACCGTGTCGGCGAGGTCCTTCAGCTCGTCGCGCGGGCCGTCGACGGCCAGCCGCTCGTGCACATTGCGCGCTGTGATCTGCTGGATGGCGGTGGTCATGGAGCGCAGCGGGCGCAGCACCCGGCCGGCGACCACCCAGCCGAGCCAGATCGCGATCACCGCCGTGATCCCGAGGGCGATCGCCGACTCGAACAGCAGCCGGCTCATCATTTCCTCGTGGGTACGGGCGGCCTGCTGGCGCAGCCCTTCCGTGAGCTGGTCGACGGACGCCGGTCGGCCGTCGCCGATGAACCGGCTGTGGCGCGGCGGCTCACCCGACTCCGACGACTCCTGGAAGCCGCTGACCAGGACGGGGCCGCCGGTGGAGCCGGCCACGAGCAGATAGGTGATGGTGAGCAGGACGGCGCCGGACAGGACGAACAGCGCTCCGTACAGCAGGGTGAGGCGCATCCGTACCCGCCGGGGCCGCAGCAGCGCGGCGGCCCGGGCGCGGGAAAGGTGGGTCGCGGTCAGCGGGAACGAGCGCATGACACCTCAGATCCGGTACCCGCCACGGGGTACCGTCTCGATCATGGGCGGGGAACCCAGCTTGGCGCGCAGCCGGTTGATCGTCGTCTTGACGGTGTTGGTGAACGGGTCCGTCGCTTCGTCCCACACCCGCTCCAACAACTCCTCGGTCGGCACCGCCCGGCCCTCGACGGCCAAGAGGTACTCGAGGACCGCCAGCTCCTTGGGGTTGAGCGGCAGCCGCTCGCCGCCGCGGGTGGCGAGCCGCTTGGCTGGGTCGAGCCGTAGGTCGCCGTGGACGAGGACGGGCGCGAGCGCCTGCGGCGGGCGCCGGGAGATGGCGCGGATCCGGGCGATGAGCTCCGGATAGGCGAAGGGCTTGGGCAGATAGTCGTCCGCGCCCAGATTCAGCCCTTCCACCCGCTCGGCCATCGTGCCGGAGGCGGTGAGCATCAGTACGCGGGGCTGCCGCGGCTGTTCGGCGAGCGTGCCGCAGACGTCGTCGCCGTGGATTCCGGGGAGGTCCCGATCGAGCACGACGACGTCGTAGTCGACGACGGCGGTGCTCTCCAGAGCACGTTCGCCGTCGTATACGACATCGACGGCCATTCCTTCGCGGCGCAATACCCGCGCCACCGATTCCGCCAGCACGGCGTGGTCCTCGACCACCAGCACTCTCATCGCCCACCACCCCTAGCGCGGTCCGTCCGTATGCGACCGGAAGGCTATCGCTCGGATACGTCAGCTTGATATGAAGAATCCGGTCATCGCCTCGTTCACCGCGTCGGGCTTTTCCAGGCAGCCGAAGTGGCCGCAGCCGGGGATTTCGGTGTACCCGGCGCCGGGGATCGCCGCCGCGACCTCACGGACGAGGTGCGGGCGGGCGACGAGGTCGTCGGCGAAGCCGATGATGTGGCAGGGCACACGGATCCGGCGGTAGGCGGGCAGCCGGTTGCCGATCAGCTGCAGGCCCAGCTGGCCGCGGACCGACCCGGGGGCGGCCCCGGACAGCTCGAAGACGCCCAGCCAGTCCTGGAGGCGCTCCTCGTCGTTGAGGGTTTCCGGCGACAGGTTCTGGATCGCCTGTGCATAGGCCACGTACGCCGGCGGCAGGCGGCCGGCGCTGTCGGCCAGTGCCAGGTCGGCGGCCGCCATGGCGGCGATCAGCGCGTCCGCCCGGCCGCAGGAGGCGATCAGCACGGCCTGCCGGACGAGCTCGGGTCGGGCCAGCAGCAGTTCGGCCACGATGATGCCGCCCAGGGAGAAGCCGACGACCCGGCACGGGCCCGCGCCCAGGTGCTCGATGAGGCCGGCGACATCCGCCGCCATGTCGTCGAGGGTGAACGGCTGCGGTCCGGCGTCGGTCGGCGGGATGCCCCGATTGTCGACGGTGACGACCCGGTAGCCGGCCGCCTTCAGAGCGGGGACCTGGTGGGTGCGCCAGATCCGCCCGGGCGCGGCGGTTCCGGTGACCATCACCACCGGCTCTCCGGAGCCGTGGTCGTCGTAGCTGAGCTTGATCCCGTTGACGGGCACCACCGGCATCGGGCCATCCCCCTTTACTCTCCGCTCACTTACCGGTCCAGACGGGATCGCGCTTCTCCGTGAAGGCCTTGACCCCTTCCGCCACATCCCGGCTGCGTCTGCGGCGCTCCTCCCAGCTGTAGGTGGCGGTGAACGCGTCCGGGAGCGGCATGTCGACCGACGCCAGGGCGGCCTGCTTGATCGCCCTTACCGAGAGCGGGGCGCAACGCACCAGGTCCCCCGTCCACTCCGCGACGCAGTCGTCCAGCCGGCCCTGCGGTACGACCTCGTTGACCAGGCCGTACCGCAGGGCCTCGGCGGCGTCGAGGCTGCGGCCGGTCAGCAGGTGTCCGAGCGCGACCTTCTGCGGCAGCTGCCGGATCAGCCGGAACGCGCCGCCCGCTCCGGGGATCAGGCCGAGCCGCGCCTCGGGCAGGCCGAACACGGCCTGCTCGGAGGCGATGATCAGGTCGCAGGCCAGAGCGAGTTCGAACCCGCCGCCAAGGGCGTAGCCCTGGACGCGCGCGAGCACCGGCTTGGACAGCGTGAAGCGGTCGGTGAGCCGCGGCCAGCCGCTCTGGCCGCGGCTGCCGAAGGTGGTCGGCGGCACGCCCTGAGCGCCCAGCCGGGCGCGCTCCTTGAGGTCCTGTCCGACGCTGAAGGCGCGGTCGCCGGCCCCGGTGAGTACGGCGACGCGTACCTCGTCGTCGGACTCGACGTAGTCCCAGACCGCGCCGAGCTCATCGTGCATGCGCAGGTCCATCGCGTTGAGCACGTCCGGGCGGTCGAGCGTGACGTAGGCGACGTGGTCGCGCGTGACGCACCGCACCCGGGGGCCGGCGTCGCTCATCCGGCGCGCCCCGCGAACCGGCCGACCTTGTCGATGACGTCCTCGCCGTACAGGCGCAGCGCCTGCTGCAGCGCGAATTCGGCCATGTACCGGCGGAATTCCTCCGGCGGCTCCTCGGCGGCGTTCAGCATTCTCCGGTTGACGACGACGGCCGGGCTCTGCAGCCGCGCCACACCGCGGGCCACGGCCGCGTCGAGCTCGTCCGGCTCCACGACCTCGTCGATCAGCAGCCGGGCGTCCGGTTCGGTCGCCCGGATCCGCCGCCCCGACAGGATGACCTGGCGGGAGATCCGCGGGCCGGTGTGCCGGCCGAGGCGGAAGTTGGCGGCTCCCGGCACGATGCCCTCGCGGGCGGCCGGAAGCGTGAGATAGGCGTCCGCCGCGGCGAGCACCAGGTCGCAGGCGAGCAGCAGCTGCATGCCGCCGCCGATGGCGAAGGTGTCGACGGCCGCTATCCAGGGCTTTTCGACCGTACGGGAATGCCAGGCCCCGGCGTGGTCGGTCAGCAGGCCGGTGACCAGCTTGCGGAGGTAGCCGAGTTCGCGGCGGAGCAGGAAGCCGGTCAGCGAGATGCCGCCGGCGTGCAGGCTCTTGAGGTTGATACCGGCGCTGAACACCCGCTTGCCTCGGTAGCGGGGATGGCTCATCTCCCCGCCCCGCACCACGCCGACGTGCACCTCTTCGTCGAGGAGCGCGAGGTCTACGGCAGTCTCCATGTCGTCGACCTGCTCGCCGTCCTCGGCGTTCAGGCAGTCGTCCCGGCACATCGTCAGGTGCGCGGCGCCGTCCCGCCGTTCCAGCAGGACCGAGCGGGTGCGCAGCACCCCGGTGCGGCGGAACTCCGGCAGCAGCCGAAGGGCGCGCGGCGTCGGCCGCAGCATCGCGTCCAGCAGCCGCGGGCCCGCGAGCGGTGAACGCAGCACCGCCCGCAGGAAGATGCCCTGGTCTATCTCCCAGCCTTCCTTGTCCGCCTGGCGGTGGCCGCGGTCGGCGGCGAGCTGCTTCTCCGTCGGCACCAGGCCGGGGTAGGCGTCCGCGGCGGCTGCCACCAGCTCGTCGACGCGCAGCCCGTCGGCGAGTCGCTCGTACACGGCGTCGGCGTGCGTGTCGAGGTAGCGCACCCGCAGCGCGCGGGCCGCGTCCTTGGCGGCGGCGAGCTCCGCGCGCTGCGCCGGCGTGCGCGCACCGGGGTCGGGGTGCGCCGCGATCAGGTCCTCCACGCGGGCCGCCGCCTCCCGCAGGCTCGGCCAGACGTCCGGCTGTCCGGGTGCCGTCACGACGCCTCCTGCCGGGCCGTGCCGCGCAGCGCCCGGTCGCAGGCGGCGAGGTGCGGGCCGAGCGCGTCCTCGAAGCTCGTCGTCGCGGCGTCGAAGAGCAACTGCCGCCGGATCGCCAGCTCCTTGCCGGCCAGCCCGCTGGCAAGGCCGGCGACGGCCGCCGTGGCGGCGGCGGGCTCGACGACGATCTCGTCGACGATGCCCAGCCGCAGCGCCTCGGGAGCCTCGATCGGCAGGCCGAAGAGCACGGCACGGCGGATTCTCGCCATGCCGGCCAGCGCGACGAGCCGGTAGCCCGCCATGCCGGGCCAGGTGGCGGTGGCGTCCCCGGAGATCAGCAGCCGGGTGCCGTTCGTTGCCGCGCGAACGTCCGCGGCCAGGAACGCGTCGAGCGCCGTCCCTCCGCAGTCGCCGTCGGCGACCGCGACGGTGGCGACGGGGAGCCGTTCCAGCCGGCGCAGCGCCCGCTCCCACTTGCTGACCAGCATCACGTCGAGTCCGCTGGTCCAGTCGCCGCCGGGGGCCCCGGAGACGTGGATGGTGAGGATGCCGCCGGAGCCGCCCTGTGCCTCGGCTCGGTCGCAGGCCTCCTGCACGGCCGCGACGGCGGCGGCCGACAGTGGCTCGGTGCCGTCGACGGTCAGCGTCAGCGCCTCGTTCACGGCGCTCTCCCGCCTCACCACTGGACCAGTGCCGTCTCGAGGGTGGAGCCTGGCCCCATGGTCATCAGCACGCCGTAATCCCCTGGTTCGATGACGCCTTCGTCCAGCAGCCGTTCGTAGGAGAAGAGGAAGGAGCCACTGGACACGTTCCCGTAGTCGCGCAGCACGCCGATGGTGTGCCGCACGTCGTACCTGGTCAGGCCGAGGTTCACGCCGACCGCGTCGATCACCTTCTTGCCGCCCGAGTGCACCAGCCAGTGGGCGATGTCGCTGCGCCGCAGGCCCGTTCCCGCCAGCAACCGGTCCACGACGATCTCGGCGTGGGCGCCGACGACGTACGGGATCTGCTGGTCGAGGAAGAAGCTGAACCGGGCGAGGTCCCGGTCCCAGTCGTAGCGCATGGCGTCGACGGCCTCGGGGATGATGCAGCTGGCGAACTTCAGCAGCCGCGGGCCTTCCTCGGCGCCTGCCGCGCCCGCCTGTTCGCCGGTCCGTTCGCCCGCGAGCAGCGCGACCGCGCCGGCGCCGTCGCCGAACAGGCTGTTCACGACGGCCGTGCGCATCGTCGAGTCCATCGCGTACGCCGCCGAGCAGGCCTCCGTGCACAGCACGACGGCGAGTTCGCCGGGGTGGGCCGCGGCCCAGCCGGTGACGACGCCCAGGGCGTTGAGCCCGGCGTTGCAGCCCATGCCGACGATGTCGGAGCGGCTGCAGTGCCGGTCGATGCCCAGCTCCCGGATGAGCAGCGCGCTGAGCCCGGGGGTGAGGAAGCCGGTGGAGGTCACGCAGCACAGGTGGCGCAGGTCGGCCAGGTCGGCGCCGGCCCGCTTCAGGCAGGCGCGCAGCGCGTCCGCGCCCATCTCGATGGCCAGTTGCTTGTGCTTGGCGAGCAGGTCGCCCTGCGGCTCCGCGATCCGGGCACCGGTTTCGTCCACGGCGGGGAGCGTGAGGTGGCGGCGCTCGATCGCGCTGTTGAGGAAGACGGAACGGACCTGGGGATCGGTTATCGCGAAGGCGTCGAGCACCTCCTGCTGGGTGTACGAGGTGGGCGACACCGCCGTACCGACGCCGACGATCCGCGGGTGCAGGAGCTCCCGCCTCGCGGTCAGGCCGGGCTGCGGCACGGCCGGTGCGGATTCCTGGGAAGAATGCGGGCTTTCCATGATGGCGGTCACCGGAACGTCCACCCCCACCTACGCGGCTTACTGCGCAGCAGTCCTGAATAGCTGGTCACTTGCCTCACCTTTCTCTTCCGGAGTTCTCCGCCGCTATGAAGCAGGCGAGCCGCGCGGTGCCTTCTTTCATTTCCGCGGGCGTCAGATAGCTGATGGACAGGCGGATGCCGTGGTGGCCGCCTCCGTGGGGATGGAAGTTCCGCATCGGCGTCCAGATGACGCCGAATTCACGCGCGGAGCGCGTCAGCGCGGACTCGTCCGCCGCGAAGGGGACCCGCATGCTGAGGAAGAACCCGCCGGCCGGCTCGTTCCACCGCACCCCGAGCTCCGCACGGCGGTCGGCGGGCAGGGCCTCGTCGAGATGCCGGAGCATGGCTGCCATGGCGTCGCCGTAGTAGTCGGCGGCTTTGGCGTTCAGGTCCGAGAGCCGGCCGTCGGCGGCAAGCAGCGCGCCGGCTACGGCGGCCTGGCTGAGCGACGGGGTGTTCACCGTCACCATGCTCTTGATCTTGGCGAGTTCGGCGGCGAGCAAGGACGTACCGCCGGCGCCGTCGTCGACCCGCTGGTCGGCGACGACGAAGCCGACGCGAGCGCCGGGGAAGACCGTCTTGGAGAAGGAGCCCAGGTGCACCACCGAGCGGTTGGTGTCGAGGGACTTCAGCGTCGGCAGCCGCGGGCCGGGGCTCACCATCCGGTACGGGCTGTCCTCCACGATCAGGAGGCCGTGCCGCCCGGCCACGCGAAGGAGGTCCCGGCGGGCCGGCTCGCTCATCGTGGTGCCCGCCGGGTTGGCGTGGTCGGGCAGCACGTAGAGGGCGCGTGGGCGGCGGCCGCGGGCCAGTTGCTCCTCGATCGCCGTCTCGACGTCGTCGGGGTGCAGCCCGTCCTCGCGTTCCTCGACCGGGCGGACGGCGATGTCCAGCAGCCGGGCCGCGCCGGTGATCCCCACGTAACAGGGGCTGGAGACCAGCAGCACGTCGTCGGGGCCGGCCATCAGCGCCCGCAGCACCAGAAGCATCGCCTCCTGTGCGCCGACGGTGACCACCAGCGACTCGGCCGGGACGTCGATGTCCTCGTCGGCCCGCAGCGAACCAGCGATGATCTCGCGGATGGTGCCCGCGGTCGGGCCGTACTGGTAGAGCGCGGTCCTGATCTCCTGCGGCGAACTCCCCTGCGCGGCAAGGTGGTCGAGGTAGCCGCGGATGTAGGTGAAGACCTGCTCGGTGTCGAAGAAGCCGTCGTATGGGCGGCCGGGGGCAAAGGAGATCGCGTCCGGATAGCGGAAGGTGATCTCGTTGAGGAAGTTCATTGTGTCGAGCACCGGGTCGGCGAGGGAGTCGTGCAGGTCCTGCCTGCGTAAATCCGTCGGCGCAAGCTGCCGCGTTACCATGGATTCCCCCAAAAGGCCGCCTGGCAATTCAATGAAGGTGAATTTCCGGCTTCAGCATCACACGGCCACCAGGATTCGACAACGGCGTCCAACCGGAGGCGGTGAACTCCTGAGCAGCGGAAATTACAATGCGGCGGAAAGCACGAAATCGCGGCTGGACCGAGCCCGTCCAACCGGCTGAATTCGCCACTTGGACGGCCCCGGTCGGGCAGCCGCGATGAACTATCTCTGCGCTACGGCCTGGTGATCCATGCGCGCGGCGATCTCCTCCCAGACGCCCGCGCACTCGCGGGCGAGGCTGGTCACCATCCCTTTGCAATGCGGAGGCACGCCGTCGATGATCGCCTGCCACTCCGCGCCGGTGAGGGTGAAGATGAACAGCCTCAGCAACGTACGCCCGGTCTCGCTGAACCGCAGGGCGGGGTCGGATTTCAGCCGGTCCACAGCCGCCACCCGCGCCGCGATCCGCGACCTGCTGATCGCCTCGCCATCGCTCGTCACGGCGGGCGGCTCGATCCTCTCCCGCTCGGTGGGCGTTGCCGGGGCCGCGGCCTCGGGTCGCGGATGCGCCCGCACGCGCGGCTTCGGCAGCAAGTCCTCGCCGCGGTGCAGCCGGTTTCTGACGTCCCTGGCGGTCTCCGGAGATATCCGGGCCGCACGCGCGATCTGCCGCAGCGACAGCCCGGGATTCTCCTGGATGAGCTTGCCGGCCAGTTCGCGCCCGGCGGCGATGTTGACCGGCCGGACCCGCCCGTCCTGACCGATCCTGCTGCCCTCGATGAGGGTGTCCCCGGCCGTCCGCCGACGGATCTCGGACACCGTGCCGGGCGACAGACCCGTGGACGTGGCGATCATCCGGTCCGACCACTGCGGGTGCGTCGTGATGATCCGGCCCGCCGCCCGCTTCCGGTCCGCCATCGACAGCGGCAGGCCATGCGCGACGTTCGATTCCACCGCGAGCACGAAGGCGTCGGATTCGCTTCCGTCGAAGTACGTGACGGAGATCTTTTCATCACCGCGAAGCTGCGCCGCCCGTAAACGGTGCACCCCGTCAATCACCCGCATGGTCGGCCGGTGCACCAGCACGGGAGGAAGCGGAACCCGAACTTCCACCAAGGCCTGTATATGATCCTGATCCTCGCCTGCACTACGCGGCGAAGCGGCGACGAACAATGAACTTATGTCGGCTTCGACTACCATCTCTTGTTCAAACTGGACCTGGCCAGGCTGCACCACAAGCTCCTCTCGAGGCAATTCCCGCGAACCAGCTCGCACTCACCGGCGCATGGCGTCAGGGATACCCCTAAGGAGTGTGGACCGGGCGACACCAAGGTCGCTTCCGTGTGGATCTTCCCCACAGCTGAGTCCATTGCATTCTTTCTCCCCCGCAATGTCACCGCACGGGCCGCATAAAAAATCACAGCCCTGTTAGGGCTAGCGACTCTAACACCGTCCGCCGACTCTGCCACCAGGAATGCGGATGTCGTACGCCCCTTCAGAGGTACCGACCAGGTGCCTCAGCCGGGGCCGAGATCATTTTCCCCGACACCGCACGCAAGGGAATAAGGCAGGTCCGACGGGTGTGTACGGCCGGGCTCCGCCGACCGCCGGCGGAATCCGCACGGCCTGGCAACCCGTACCCGCAGAGCAGGCGGGAAATTACCGTGAAACAGGGGAGAGAATGCGCGAATCCGTTTGTCCCGCCGGCGGGACAACGTGGCGAACGCCCTGCGGGGAAAACGGAGTTTCAGGCTCCGAGAGAGGCATCGAGCAGGGCCGCGGATTCCCCGGGATCGTCGGCCGCCTCGTCCAGCATGCGGACAATCCACTCCAGCAGGTCGAGCCCCGCCGCCGCGGCTGCCCTTTCCCAACGTCCCCGGCGATCGGACGGCAGATCGAGCCGCACCTGCGGGTCGAGTGACCCTCCGCCGGAAGCACGCCGGGTCCGGATCCGGCGGCGCAACTCATTCCTCGACCAGCCGCCCTGCTCGGCCCGGGTCAGCCATGACTCCCGCTCCCCCGAAGGACATCCGGCCACCTCGGCGTGATGCTGGAAACTGAGCTGCGCATGCCGCTGGGCAGGCTCGAACTTACCGGCGACCCAGGCGTAGTTGCGCAGGGTCTGGTAGTCGAGGCCGGTGTCGGCCACCGCCTTGCGGTAGCGGTCGGGATACTCTTTCCTGCCGTATATCAGCCAGTCGCCCAGCCACCATGCCGACGAATCCGTGACCACGAATATCTGCCGGCCGATATGGCGCCACTGCGCCAGCGGAAGCCCGGGGGCCAGCGTCAGCGCGGTGCGCCGGGTCGCCACCCGGGCGTCCGCTGCGGCCCGCTCCTGGCCCTCGACCGGCGACTGTGCCGCCTGCTCGATCCCGCGCGCCGCTCCCCCTGCCGATGTGCGCAACTCATCCGCCCCCTTGATCAATCGCTCATCCTCCACCTCGGGTGGTCTCAGCGAGGTAACAGGAGGACCAGACGAACGAGAGGCGGAACGCCCCCCTTCCTGTCATGTGGCCCTGTTACAGCGGAGTTACCCATTCCCTTGTCTACTGGTCGCACAGCCCTCAGCCCCGCGAGCAGATACAGGAGGCCCTCATGGCCACCGCCACCCGGCCCTGCGCCGAATGCGGCGTAGCGTTCGCCTGGACCAGCCGGAACCCCACCCGCAGGTTCTGCGGCCCCGGCTGCCGGGCCCGGTGGTGGCGGGCGCAGCGGCTGCGGGCCGCCGAGGCACCGGAGCCGGCGGAGGTCCAGTACGCGGCCGAGCCCGGCGCCGGCCTGGGCGGCGCCCTCCACGAGTGCCCCAACTGCGGCGAGCACCTCACCGTCATCAACCTGCTCGTCCCCGACGCCCGCTGACGCGGGCCCGCCTTGGCCGTGTCCAAACAGTCGGTTCTGTCAGTTGGACGGCGCTCCGTGCATTCTTGGCGAGGCATTCGATCGCCATTCACGGAGGGGACGACAGATGAGACGCGCGTGGTGGGTGGTGGCCGGGCTGGTGGTAACGCTGACCGTGCCATCCGGCGCGGCGGACGCCAAGGACGGCGTGCGCCCGCAGATCCAGTCGCTGGACGGCAGCGGCAACAACCGGGCCCACCCGGACTGGGGCCGGGCCGGCGACCCGTATGCGCGTGTCACCGCCCCGAATTACGCCGACGGGCGCAGTGCCCCCGTCGCCGGGCCCGACCCCCGCTACGTCAGCAACCGGATCTTCGGCGACGAAGAGGTCCTGGGAGCAGGCGACGTACCCGCGGTGAACATCTTCTCCGACCGCCAGGTCAGCCAGTGGGGCTGGGCCTGGGCGCAGTTCCTCGACCACACCTTCGCGCTGCGGCTGGGCGAGCAGGCCAGTGACCCGCAGGGCGAGCGGGAGAACATGGAGGGCGACGGCAGTGATCCGCTGGAGCTGATATCCGGCAAGCACTATCTGCCGTTCGTACGGTCCAGGCCGGCCGCCGGCACCGGCGTGACCAACGCGCGCCAGCACGTCAACATGCAGAGCTCCTACCTCGACGCCTCCGCTGTTTACGGCACCAAGAACACCCGGCTGGACTGGCTTTGGCAGGGTCCGGCGGACGGTGACGTTGCCAACAACGGGGCGAAACTGCTGCTGCCTGACGGCTATCTGCCCCGCCGGGACGCGCGCGGCGACGCCTCGACTGCTCCGGCCACGGACATCGACGGCCGGCTGCACGCCGATCCGGACAGCGCGACGGTCGCCGGGGATGTGCGGGTGAACAACAACATCGCGGTGACCGCGGTCCAGACGCTGTTCGCCCGAGAGCACAACAGGATCGTGGACGCGCTGCCCGCGTCGCTCAGCGAGGAGGAGCGGTTCCAGATCGCCCGGCGGGTGGTGATCAGCGAGATCCAGTACATCACCTACCGGGAGTTCCTGCCCGCCATGGGGATCAATCTGCCGCGCTACCGGGGCTACGACCCGAAGGTGAACACCACGCTGTCCAACGAGTTCGCCGCCACCGGCTACCGGGCGCACAGCATGATCCACGGCGGCTTCTCCGTCACCCAGCCCGCCGACCGCTATACGACGGCGCAGTTGGAGGCGTTCCGGGCCGCGGGCCTGCCCGCCTTCCTCACCAACGACGGCAAGGTGGTCGTCGAGGTCGACATGGTGCACACCCGCGACAACCCATCGCTGGTCAAGGGCCTGGGTCTTGGCCCGACGCTGCAGACCATCGGGGAGCGGGCGCAGTACCGCAACGACGAGACGGTCGACCACCTGTTGCGCAGCGTGCTGTGCGGGCCGGAGAGCGCCGACCCGAAGTGCGTCTTCGACCTGGGCGCGACCGACCTGGCCCGCAGCCGCGACCACGGCATGCCGTCGTACAACGACATGCGCCGGGCCTACGGCCTCCCGCCCGCCCGGTCGTTCACCGACATCACCGGCGAGGCCACCGACGCCTTCCCGAAGGACCCGGAACTCACCCCCGGCAACGAGATCAACGACCCGGACAGCACCGACTTCACCAACATCACCAACCTCTTCGGCAGCAAGGTCGGCCACCGCAACGACCCGCGCGACTTCTCCACCGTCAGCTACACCAAGCGGACCACGCTCGCCGCCCGACTCAGGGCGATCTACGGCTCGGTCGACCGGGTGGACGCCTACGTGGGCATGCAGTCGGAACCGCACCTGAAGGGCTCGGAGTTCGGCGAGCTGCAACAGTCCATGTGGGCGCGGGAGTTCCGGCGGCTGCGCGACGGCGACCGGTTCTTCTACGGCAATCAGGCCGGCACCCTCGAGGCGATCTCCAAGAAGTACGGCATCGACTTCCGCCACAATCTGGGCGACCTCATCGCGGCCAACACCGACATCAAGCGCGCCGAGCTGCCCGGCACGGTCTTCTTCCCCCGCGGCGAGGTGCCGGCCGGCGCCTGCCGGGTGAGCTACGCGGCGGAGCCGAAGGCCGGCGGGGAGTTCTCCGGCACCATGAAGATCAAGAACACCGGTCGGACCTCGCTCGCTGCCTGGTCCCTGAGGTTCCGCTACGCCGACGGCCAGCGGATCAAGCAGGCGACGGGCGCCGACGCCGTCCAGAACGGCACCGACGTCACCGTGCGGAGCCCCGGCTCGGACGGCGCCCTGGCCCCCGGCCAGACCCGCCGGGTCTCCTTCACCGGCACCCTGCCCGGAGCCAACAGCAGCCCGCCCGGCTTCAACCTCAACACCACCGCGTGCGCCACAGGATAGCCGCGCCCGGCGCCGCGCGACCTTGCGCTCCATGACGTCACCACCACAGTCCACGCCTTCACCGCCGACGGCGCAGTCGGCGACCACGACGCCACTGACCTCGCCGGGCTCATCACGTCCGGCGAGGTCAGTGCACGCGAGGTCGCGGGTCCTGTGGGTCGATCCCGAGCTGCGGGCGGTGGCAGTGCCCGCGTGCGAGGCGCCGATATTCCGGCACGGCCGGCCAACGCCGACCGCCGGCGGAGGATCATACGGCGCCTGGGCGACCGAGGAGCGGCCAGGCATGACCACATCATTGGTGCAGCATCTTCCACCCGATGCCGCACCGGCTGGAGGCGGTCAGGTTCGCCTCTGAACAACCAGTCGTCGCGGGGCGCTCCCAAGACTGTCGTCGCTGGCAGCGGATCAACTCCCGGTCAGCAGCTGCCGGACGACGTATCCGGCGGAGTCCACACCGGAACTGCCGCCCTCGACCAACGCCGCGACGGCGATGCGGGAGTTGTACGCGGTCAGCCACCCGTTCGTGTCGTCCCCTTCCTCCGCGGTGCCCGTCTTGGCGCCCACGCCCGCAAGACCGCCCAGGCGCGGCGCCGCGGTGCCGCTGGTGGCCACGCTGCGCATCATCGACTGCAGGGAGCCGGCCGTACGACTGGAGATCTGCCGCGGCGCGGTGTCCTGGTGCTGTCCCGGCAGGATGACCGGCTGCTTGAACCCGACGTTGCGTACGGTCGCCGCCACGGACGCCATGAACAGCGGCGTGGCGGTCACCTTTCCCTGACCGATGAACTGGGCCGCCTGGTCACCGCCCTGGACATCCGGTGGAATGCTCGCGTCCGTGGTGGCGACCCCGCCGCCGATCGACCAGCTGCCCATGCCGAAGACGTTCACCGCCTCGTCGTGCAGGGCGGAGGCGTCGCCGTTGTTCACGAGGTAGTGGAATCCGTCCTTGATGAAGGAGGTGTTGCACGACACGGTGAACGCCTGCGCGATCGTGGCGGTCGGGTTGGCCCTCACACCCGGGTCGTTGTGGAAGCTCTGGCTGTTGGCCGTCACCGAGTCCGTGCACGGGGCCGGACTGCCCGGCGCGAGGCCCGCCTGGTCGAACAGGGCCGCCGACGTGACGATCTTCATGGTGGAGCCGGGCGACTTGATGCCGTTGATGGCGATGTCGCCGTCCGCTCCCGTGTGGGCGATCGCGAGGATGTGGCCGGTTTTCCAGTCGAGCGCCACCGTCCCGGCGGGCTTGTCCCGTAGATGGGCGTCCTTCACCGCGGTTTCGGCCACCGACTGAAGACGGGCGTCGATCGTGGTCTTGACGACGGCAGCCCGGCCCTTGGAGAAGACCTTCAGCGCCTTGACGCCCGCGCCGGTGCCGTCGACCACGGCCACGCCCGTGCCGGGGTTTCCGCCGGTGGGCTTGGCGTTCTTGCGGATCGTCGCCGTGATGTCCCGCAGGGACGGGAAGGTGGACAGGTCTGTCGTTCCGTCGCCGGCGAGCACCTTCACCGTTGTGGTGTCGGCCGGCAGCTTGCCCGCGGTCAGCGACTGGTCGTCGCCCAGGCCCGGGTAGAGCACCGAGTTGTTCCAGTGGGCCGCCAACACGTCGTTTCCGCTCTTGCGTACCGCCACCGCGCTGGGGTAGCTCCAGGTGCCGTCCGCGACCTGGGCGGTGACGTCGAAGGTGACCTTGGTGGCGCCGGGCGTGACCGTCGAGGGCCCCGCTGAGCGAATGTGTGTGAACGACAGCGTTTTGAGGTGCAGACCGTCCGCGTATGCCCGCAGTGCCTGTGCGGCCGTGTCCGGGAGGTCGGTGTCGCCTGCCGCGTCGCCGAGGTGCTGCTTGGACCAGCTGTCCAGGAACGCGCGGGTCTGTTTGAGGGCTTCGGCGTCCGTCGGCGGCGTACTCGACACGGCCGACGGGTCGAAGGTGCGCGCTGCCTTGGTCCGGGCGTCACCCGTGGGACCGGAGGTCAGGACATGCACGATGTTGTAGGCGCCGATTCCGCCGACGACGACCAAGGCGGCGCAGGTACCGGCAAGGCCGATTCTCCCAGCTCTGTTCACGTACCTGATCGTATGTACGCTCCATATTCCACTGGCTACGAACTGATCTCCAATTACTCAAAGCCTGGTCAAAGCAGCTGTCTCTTTCGATGATTTGCCGTTCCTTGAGGGAATCTTGTGGTGATCAAGGGACGCGGTTTCCCGATCACGGGGTCGATGCCGATTACTGTGCGGTCCGCTCCGGACGCCCGGGATGCCGGAAGAACCGTGCCGCACCATGCGGGGCGGGGCGGGGACGGTTGGCGGCGTCAGTGCGTCGGTTCTTGCCGTGTCGGAGCACACATCGTCTTCGGCCGGTGCGCCGTCCGGGTGCCGTATGCCGTGATCGCGAATTGGGGTGGGGATGTCCAGCCATCGGCTGTCCACGAAGCGTCGCTACGCCGCCTGGAGGACGGCAGGTGTCGCCGTCGTCGCGGGTGCCGGTATCGCGGCGCCGCCGCGGTCTACGTCGGTGGCAGGAACCGCGGCTGCTCCCAGCCCAACATGACCGTGTCTCATGGGTGAGATCGGTCAGCGCGGTCGGCTGGACGCGAAGGACGCGGTGGCCAAGGCGCCGTCGCTCGGTATGAAGGCGGGCAGCGCGATCGGCCTGCTCTCGCTCCACAGCCTCGACCGCAGGGCCGGACCCGGCGCGGAATGCGAGCAGCGCCGCATCGCCCGCAGGCAGTGGCACCAACCTGGCCGAGACCGGCGAAGGCACCGGCACCGCCACCGCGCTGGTCATGGCCGGCGGCGGCATCGTCCTCGCCCTCCGTCGCCGATCGGCACACCGTTCCCGCTGACAGGTTCCTGTCTCACCTGGACACGCCGGCATGGCCCATCGGACCGTGGCTTTCCGTTCCTTACTCAGGCGGCAGGCCGCGATTTCGGTCACGTGACCCTGACCGCAGGCGGGTTCTACATCGACACCACGACCAATACGCGGGGCGGCTATCTGCACATCGACCGTCTCCACCTGGATCTGCGCGATGTGAAGGTGATGTCGCTGACAGCGCGCAGCGTCGAAGCGAACCTGGCCACCGGCACCCTGACACTCTCGTACAAGGAACTGTCCGGCGTGGTGACCCGGCTCGCGGGCAGTGGCGGCCCGCTCCAGGTCTCGCAGGCATCGGGATCGAGCGGCCAGGCGGCACGCGTCAAGGTCTCGGGCACGGCCGGTGGGACGGCGTTGAACGCCACGGGGACGCTCCTGGCTGAGGGAACGGAGCTCTCCCTGACTGTCCCCGGTGCCGACAGGGCCAGTACCGTCTGGCGGATCGGTCTCCCGGCGGGCGTCGGCTTCACGGCGGCGCGTGCCACCGCGGACGGCGTCGAGATCAGCCTCATCGGTCACCAGGTGACGCTCGGCTCGTCGCGCTACGGAAGTTGAGGCGTCGATCGCGCGCGACGACGCGGTGCCCACGTCCCAGCCGCATATTGCTGAGGTGCCGGGCCGCCGCCGTGGTGATCGGTACCGGCGCGATCTCGCTGGAGCATGCCCGGGACGAGGCCGCTCGGCTGGGGGCCTGTGATCGGGTTCCTGGCGGCGGTGCTGGTGCTGGCCAAACTCTGCGAGGGCGTCTTTCTCCGGCTGGCCGCTGACGTCGGGTTCGACGTCGTCGGGTCCGGAAGAGACGGCCTCGGCGGTTGACACCTGTGTGGTCGCCGAGATTGATGCCATTGGGTTCCTCCGACGGCGCCGAAGTGGTGAGCAGGTGCCCCTGGCGTGCGGCCGCGAGGGGCTTGCCGGGGGCGTTCGCCTTGGCCAGGCCGGGCGCCTTGGTGGTGGCGATGCCGGACACCTGGCCGGCGACGAGGTCGCCGCCGCGGCGTGGGCCCGCCCGCTGGGCGAGATCTTGACGAGTCGTCCGCCGGCCCCGAGCAGCAGTCGCGACCTCCAACGGACCAACAACTTCTGAGGGTCGCCATCGGCGCGTCCGGCAACCGGCGACGGCTCAGCCGGGGCAACACCATGGGCCGGCCGCCTCCCGGTAGGCAGTTCGGCAGGTTCCAGTCAAGGACTCGCCAAGCGGAGGACGCTCTGCACTACTCGTGATCAGGTCCCAACGACGGCTGTCACAACGCCTGTTGGGAGAACCTGGTGTCAGCACCAACCTGTAGAAGACGATGGCTGGCGATCTGCTCCATCACCGCTTCCGCCGCACTCGTCGCGATACCCGCAAGCGCCGCGCCCGGCAAGAACAACAGCCCCTTCGGTGCCCGTACCCTCACCCGACTCGCCGCGGAGCGCGAGCAGTCGGTGGGCGCCGTCACCCCGAAGCTGAAGGATGAGGACGGCGATGACGGCAACGAGGCCGACGAGATCGCCGAGGGCGCGGACCAGTACGCCGAGGCGCGCACCTCACCCGGCGTCGTGGCACCCGGCGCGTACGGCGCCGCCTGGGACAGCCTGACCAGTCTGCCCCGCACCGGAGGCAGTTGGCGGAACGTCACCGACCTGCCGTACAACTCCGACGATCCCCGCTACCGCGACGCCGCCTCCAACTCCAGTGGCGGCTCGGGCAACGTCACCGGCCGGATGGCGGCGATGGCGGCCGACGACGACGGGTACGTGTACGCGGGCAGTGCGGGCGGCGGGGTGTGGCGCTCGCGCACCGGAGGCGGGCACTGGCAGCCCATCAGCGACGGGCTGTCCTCGCAGTCCACCGGCGCGCTGGCGCTCGACGGAGCCGGGCGGCTGTGGCTGGGCACCGGCGAGGCGACGACCAACGCGGACGCCTACCTCGGCAGCGGCGTCTACGTCCTGACCGACCCGCACCACGGCACCTTCTCCTCCCGCAGCCGGGTCGGCGGCGACGAGCTGGAGTCCACCACCATCCACCAGCTGCGCTTCGGCGGCGGCACAGTGTGGGCGGCGACCAGCGCAGGCGTATGGAGCCACTCCACGAAGACGCTGAAGGGCGCCTGGAAGCTGGAGTTCGCGCCCAACCCCGCCTATCTGCCCGGCGCCTCGGAGTCCGACGACCCCGACGCCCCGTACAAGAACATCACCAACGACATCGCGATCGACCCGAAGAACCCCTCCAAGGTGGTCCTTGCCGTCGGCTGGCGCAGCGGTGACGACTACAACGGCTTCTACACCAAGGGCGCGGGCGGCGCCTGGACGCGGATCACCAGCGGCCTGGGCGACCTGCCGGCCGACGCGGACGACGTCGGCAACGTCACCTTCGCCCGCTCCGCCGACGGCTCACGCTATTACGCCATCGACCAGTCCCCCGAGCAGCTGAACACCAACCCGGACAGCGGCCTGGAGGGCTTCTACGTCTCCAAGTCCGGCTCCCCCACCGGCCCCTGGACGAAGATCGCCGACTACCAGGGCCTGTCCGCGTCCGGCTCGGCGCTGACCTCCAGCGGCTTCATGCCCGGCGTGCAGGCTTGGTACAACCAGTTCCTGACCGTCGACCCGGCCGACCCCGAGCACGTATACGCGGGCCTGGAGGAGGTCTACGAGACCAAGGACGGCGGCAGCACCTGGTCGACCGTCGGCCCGTACTGGAACTTCGGCTTCTCCTGCTGGAGCATCGACCCCGCCAAGCAGACGGGCGACTGCCACCAGACCACCCACTCCGACCAGCACGGCGTCGCGATCGGCCGCTACCACGGCAGGAGCTTCGTCTACGTCGGCAACGACGGCGGCGTCTACAAGCGCCCGGTGGGCGGCTCGCAGGACTCCGCCGGACACGCCACCGACTGGATCTCCCTCAACGACGGCACCATCGACACCCTCCAGTACTACTCGGTGGGCGTCGGCAAGGACCTCACCTACGGCGGAGTCAGTGTCACCGGCGGCTTGCAGGACAACGGCCAGTCCATCCTGCGCAGCAACGACACCGTCATGGGCTCCGACTTCGGCGGTGACGGCGGCGACACCCTCGCCGACCCGGCCAACGGCTGCAATATCGCCGAGGAGTACGTCTACCTCGCGATCCAGGTGACCCAGAACTGTGCGGTCAACGACGGCTCCTGGGTCGACGACTCCAGCAAGATCACGTCGTACAACGTCGCCCCTGCCGACAACGCCACCGCCGAGGCCCGCTTCATCGCTCCGCTCGCGGCCGACGCGAAGAACCCCTCGACCTGGATCGCGGGTGGCCGTCACGTGTGGGTGCAGACCCACGGTTACGCCATCCGCAACAGCTCGGAGTGGACCAGCGTGTACGACCTCGGCGAAGGCCGCACCGCGACCGCCGTCGCGGCCTCCGGCGGCAAGGTCTACGCGGCCTGGTGCGGCCCCTGCAACAACCAGGGCTTCGCCCGCGGCATCTCCGTCGGCAACGCGGACGGCACCGGCTGGCACGACATCACCCTGCCCGTGGACGGGACTGTACCCAACCGCTACCTCAGCGGCTTCGCCATCGACCCCAAGAACGCCGACCACGTCTACCTCACGGTCAACGGCTTCTCCCGGCAGTGGACCGAGGGCCCCGGCGCCGGCGTGGGCCACGTCTTCGAGTCCAAGGACGGCGGCACCACCTGGAAGGACATCTCAGCCAACCTCCCCGACGTACCCACCGACTCCGCGGTCGTCACCCCGAACGGCGGCCTCGCCGTCGGCACCGACCTCGGCGTCGTCTACCGGGCGCCGGGCCGTACGACGTGGCAGCGCGTGGGTGACCTCCCGGCCGTCGCCGTACTCCAGCTGAAGCTGAGCCCGGACGGCACCACGCTGTACGCGGCCACCCACGGCCGCGGCATCTACACCATCAAGGTGCGTGACGGCAGCTGACAACGGCATGCAGGGGTGACCCCGGTTTCGGGGTCACCCCTCCTTGGGGTTCGGGACCACACTCACGTGCAGCGTGAAGACGACGCGCGCCGCGCGGCCGCACCGGCACGGGTGCCCGGTGCGGAGCTCCGCACGGCCGTCCACTCACCATCAGCGATGGTGAGCGCGCTGCGGGCGTGTGCGACGGCGCACCTGTCGACGACCCCGCAGAACTACCGCTCCCCGACGGCGTTCCCGCTGATCCCCCACCCGTCGGCGCGCCGCACGCCGCGAGGACGACCACCCCGGCGACCATCCACACCCCGGTCCACCACGGCATCCCAGAACCTCCCGGCCCGCTCGCACGGCTACCAGCCTGGCGCCGTTCACAACCCGGACGGAACGCTCGAAGGCCAGGGGCTCGGGTGGGTCGGCTCAGCGCAGTGCCTGCACGGCGTAGAGGATGCCAAGGGCGGCGGCCAGGGCGCCGAGCAGCAGCCGCAGCACGGTCTCGGGCATGCGGGGCTGGAGGTGGGCACCGAGGTAGCCGCCGATCAGCCCACCAAGGCCACAGGCCAGGCCCAGGTACCAGTAGGGGGCGATATCACCGGAGCCGGCCAGCGACAGCAGCGCGAACGCAGCGGCACCGGCAAGCGAGGTGACGAACGTCGAGGCGAGCGCAGCCGGGGCGACCTGGCTGACGGGCATGCCCCGGCCCACCAGGAGCGGACCGAGGATGGAACCGCCGCCGATCCCATAGATCCCACCGACGATCCCGACGACCAGGGCCAGGCCCGTGATGGTGCGCGGGCTGAGATCCGCAGCGGGGCCGCGCCGACGGGAAGCGCGGACAGTGCGGGTCATGAGCCACAGCCCCAGCGGCATCAGCAAAACCGCAACCAGGAGTCGGAAGACGGTCGCCCCGGGAACGGCGAAAACCCGCACGACGGCACCGATCACCACACCGGGCAAGGTGCCCGCCACCAGCCGACGGGCCAGCGGGCTGTTCAGCAGGCCCTCGCGGCGATACCGCAGCAGGGCGCCGGGGCCGGCCACCACGTTGAACAGCAGATTGGTGGGGGTGACCGCCGGGCTGGGCACACCGAGCACGCTCAACTGCACCGGCAACAGGAATACCGCACCCGAGACCCCCACCGGCGCGGTCACCACCGCGATCAACAGGCCGACGGCCAGCCCGGCCAAGCCCGTCGACCATGCCACTGCACCCCTCCGAACGTCCGAACGCCCGCCCAGTACGGCCGCCGCCCACCGAAAGCTGTCGGAATCCTTCCCCACGAGTTGAGCGTTGAGCCCCACCAACGAGGACGCTGTGCCGGTCTCGAGCGCAGCCCGGGACGGCATCCTCAGCGCGGGCTTCCTCACCTGCCACGAGCGGCCTGGCGGACGCGGACGAGGTGAGTCACATGCCGTCCATCGACGGCATCGAATCCTGTAGCCCCGGCAGCAGCCAGTCCTGGAACGGGGCAAGCACGGCCAGGACAAGGAACGCAAGGCCCACGACGCGGGAGAGCGACGGCCCGCGGGACCACAGCTTCTCCACGAAGATCACCACGGCCAGCCCCGCCATGGCCGCCACGTTCATCACTCCGAGCGGAATCAGAACGACCATCAGCCCAGCGCAGCAGCCAACGCAGTAGGCGCCGTGATGCACTCCCACCCGCAGGTCGCGGGCCGGTGGCCGGAAGCCGGCGTAGTGCATCAGGTGGCTCATGGGGGCGCGGCAGTGCCGCAGGCACACGTTCTTGAGGGAGCCGAGCTGGTACAGGCCGGCGAGGAGAAACGCCGTGAAGCCGATCCAGCGCCCGGCGGCCGGGTGATCGGCCACGAGGTCGCCGGTGAGGGCCAGGGCCGCGTAGGCGAGCACCCCGAAAGCGGTCCACACCATCAGGTAACCGCCGACGAACTCGACGGTGCGCGCGGCCCGGATCCAGCCGGAGGACTGGCGGCCGATCCCCCGCACCCATGTGATGGCCACAGGCGCCATGGACGGCAGCATCATGGCCGCCGTCATCGTCACCCACAGCAGCAGGAACAGGGGCAGCGCCATCCCCATCGTGCCGGGCTCGACCCCCATGTCCCGGGCCTGGCCGATGGTGAGCGCCCACGCGGGCAGCGCGATCAGGAAGACGAGGAGCCAGGCGGCCGCGAGATCCCCCTTCGACAGCAACCCACCACCCGCTCCGGTCGGTGCGGTCGACCGCGTGGGCGCGAAGAGGGAGGTCCGAGTGATGTGCATCGGCGTGCCCTCCTACGGATACCTCCAGCAGACCACTCCTCGGCATACAGCGCGACCTCGCCCGAACCCACGCCGAGCGAAGGGCCCCTGCCGGGGTGCGGCGGCACAGTCCGGGCGACGCCGGCAATCCGGCGCACTCGCCTCGGGGCCCCGCTCCATCCCGCTACCGAGCTGGACGTCGATCGTTTGACGGCGTGTGAGAACGCATACGGGTACGTGGTGGTCATAGTGACGGTTGCGGAATGTCTGGTGGGGGAGATCGACTTTCCGGCTCTGCGTGGGCGAGTGGACGAGACCTTGGAGTTGCTTCTCGACGCGAAGGCGAAGGCTCACCACGGCGCGCACCTCGGTGAGTCTCTGGGGGCCTTGCGTGGGTTTTTGGCGGGTGGGGGCAAGCGCGTACGCCCTCTGTTCTGCTGTGTGGGCTGGCACGCCGCGGGCGGTGGTGCCGAGAGTCGCGTGCTGCTGCGGGTCGCGGCGGGACTCGAGCTGTTCCACGCCTTCGCGCTGTTGCACGACGACGTGATCGACGGCTCGGAGACCCGGCGTGGTGCACCGACGGTGCACCGGATCTTGGCCGCTTGCGCTGCGGGGCCGCGCAGCGACTGGTACGGCCGCAGCGCGGCGGTGTTGCTGGGAGATCTGTGCGAGGTATGGGCGGACGAGCTGTTCGGCGGTTTGGCTGTCTCTCCTCGTGTGCTCCTTGATCGGATGCGGGAGGAGATGCTGGTCGGGCAACTCCTCGACCTCGGTTCCGGTCCGGGCCCGGGTACGGTGCGGCAGGCGTTGCAGGTGATCCGGTACAAGACGACTCAGTACACGGTGAAACGGCCGTTGCAGATCGGTGCCGCCCTGGCCGGTGCCGATGGACCGGTAATGGATGCCCTCGCCGCCTACGCCGAACCTCTGGGTGAGGCCTTCCAGCTGCTGGATGACCTCGAAGACGTGTGTGAGGAGGAAGGGTGTCCCGGGCTCGGCGGTGAGGATCTGCGGGAGGGGAAGCAGACGGTGGTGCTTGCCCTGGCCGTCGAACGTGCTTCGGCGGCGCAGGCGGGCAGGCTGCGGGAGCTGGTCGGGGCCGCTGATCTCGACGACGCGGGAGTGAGCGAGGCACGTGCGCTCATCGAGGCGACCGGTGCGCCGGACGCCGTGCGGCGCATGATCACAGAACGGCGGCAGCAGGCGCTGTCCGTTGCGGACCGGGGACCGTTCCCCAGGGCGGCGAAGTCGGGCCTGATGATCATGGCCGACCTCGCCCTGCCGGGGGTCGCCCAGTGGGACGTACGGGAAGAGGAAGGCATGGACCAGCGGTGACGGTTACCGAAGCGGGCACCGCGGAGCTCGATCTGCGTGCCGCACGCGCCCAAGTGGATGAGGCGCTCCAGTCGTTCCTGGTCCAGAAGGAGGCCGGCCCCTGCGGCGAGCACCTCGCTGTCCCGCTGGGGGTCCTGCGGGACTTCTTGCGAGGCGGGAAGCGGGTGCGGCCGCTGTACTGCTGGGTGGGCTGGCACGCCGCAGGTGGCGGACCGGATGAGGCGGCGTTGCTGCGCGTGGCGGCGGGCCTGGAACTGTTCCACGCCTTCGCCCTGCTGCACGACGATGTGATCGACAAGTCGGACACCCGGCGCGGATCCCCGACGGTGCACAGAGTGCTGGCCGCCCGGAGCGCCGGGCCGCGCAGCGACTGGTACGGCCAGAGCGCGGCGATCTTGCTGGGTGATCTGTGCCAGGTGTGGTCCGCGGAGCTCTTCGGTGCCCTGAAACCCGCGCCTGCGGAGGGCTCGCTCACGTGTCCTCGCGGCTTGATCGACCGCATGCGCGCGGAGATGCTGGTCGGGCAGCTCCTGGATGTCGCCCAGCCCGACGGCGGGTTCCGGGTCGCGGACTCAGCTCTGCGGGTGGCGTACTACAAGACCACGCTGTACTCGGTGAAACGGCCGCTGCAGATCGGTGCCGCCCTGGCCGGTGCCGACGCGGCTGTACTGCGGGCCCTTGCCGCCTACGCCGAACCCCTCGGTGAGGCCTTCCAGCTCCATAACGACCTGGAGGACCTGTATCCACGCGGTCGTGAAGCAGGCGGCGACGACCTGCGGGAGGGCAAGCAGACGGTGGTGCTCGCCCTGGCCGTAGAGCGTGCCTCGGCAGCACAGAAGGGCCGGCTTCGGGAGCTGGTCGGGGCCGCTGATCTCGACGACGCGGGAGTGAGTGAGGCGCGCACACTGATCGAGGCGACCGGTGCGACAGAAACCGTGCGCGGCATGATCGCGCAGAAGCGGCAGCAGGCACTGACTGCCGTCGACCGGGCCTGTTTCCCGGCCGCTTCCCGGGCAGCTCTCATGCGTGTGGCCGACCTCGGCTTGTCCGGCTTCGTGCCACCCGGCGGCGCCTGATGTCCCATGACCGGTCTCGTCCACCAGCGCCAGGGGCCTCGTCGGGGGCCCGCGCGGTCGTCCTCGACATCGGTGAGACGTGCGTCAACACATGGTGTGAATACCGCCGTTGGGCGAGGTGGCTCGACGTTCCCGCCCACACCTTCTCGGCCGCCGTCGGTGCCGCGATCGTCCGGGGTGGTGACGAGTACGACGCCCTGAGCATGCTTCGACCGGATGTCGACCCGGCCGTCGAGGTACGCAGGCGAGCCTCCTCGGCGGACTTCGAGGCCTTCGGCGAAGAGGATCTGTATCCCGACGTCCGCCCGGCGCTGACGGCACTGCGCCAGGCAGGCGTGTGGGTGGCCATCGTCGGCAACCAGAGTCTGGCCAGCGAGGCAACCCTCCAGCAGCTGGGTCTCCCCTGTGACCTCATCGCCACGTCCGCGAGTTGGGGCGTCCGTAAACCCGACGCGGAGTACTTCGAGCGCATCGTCCAGTACGCGCCCTGCCGGCGGCAGGAGATCCTGCACGTCGGGGACCGTGTCGACAACGACATCCGTCCGGCCAATCAGGCAGGCCTGCTCACCGCCCACCTGCGCAGAGGCCCTTGGGGGTGCCTGTCCCCGCCCCGCGGCAGCCGGCCGGCCGACAGGCCCACCTTCAGCATCGAATCGCTCACGGACCTTCCCGGTCACGTTCTCGGCAAGGTGAGGCTGTGAGGCGAGGCCCTGATCTCGGTCCGCGCACAGGTGCTATCCCGCCGCGGAAGACACCTGCGGCCCGCTGTCCGCCGCTCTTGCCGGCGCGGGAATCTCAGTGAGCACGGCCTGTTCGAGTTCCTCGACTGCCGCCAACCACAGCTTCGGAAGCTGTCCGGCGCCGGACAGGGCTTGATCAAGCTGGAAGCTCACCTCCACCTGGTCGCCCAGCACGCCCATGACGGCGAACATCAAGTGTCCCGGCACCAGTGCCCCGCGCCCGGTGAAACGGGTCACCGTGCCCTCCTGGCCGGGACAGACCAAGCTGCTGACCACCGCGGCGGTGAATCCCGGTGCCACGAACATCGGCACCATCCTGCACGCCAGCCGACGCGGTACCACGCGGATGAAGTCCTGCGCGATGCGGCGCCAGTGCCGCCGCTTGGCCCGGTTGGATGCCTCGGTGACGAACGCGAGCCGCTGCGCGGCAGTGACGTCCTTTCGGCAGGGCAGTGCCATGCGCAGGTAGAACAGCCGGTTGCCGTGGGCCTGTTCTTCGTCGTGGCGCCGGACGTCCATGGGCACGAGCAGCGGCATCTGCACCAGCGTGACATCCTCGCGGGCGGCCCAGGCCGCCAGGGCCGAGCCGGTGGCCGCCACATGGACGTCGTTGACGGTACCGCCTCCCGCAGCGGCGATCGCCTCCAGGCGCCGCAGCGGGACCCGCACCCTGTGTGCGGGGCCGGCCTCGCCCGCCAGGCGCACGCGCGCGGCCGGTCCGTAGAAGCGGGCCCGCATCAGGTCCGCGGCACATTTCCCGGCGAAAGTGAGCGCTGCGACCGCGTACGTGTGCCAGGAAATCCGCCGCGACCGCTTGCCCGGCCGGCCTGGATCGCGAAGTCCCAGCAGGTTCAGGGCCGCCCGCGTTCCGGCCAGGCCGTCCTGGTAGCCGTGATGCCACTGATAGCCCGCGATCCAGTGATCGCTTCCAGGGGAACTGACCGACCACAGCCTCCAGGGGACACCGTCCGGGAGCGGAGAGGCATCCAGGGCGGCCTCCAGCGCTGAGCTCATCTCCGAGGCGGACCCGGTGACGATCTGCTCCACCTGCGCCGTCCGGCTGGTCTCGGAGTACCGGGCCGTGCTTGTGCCGGGCAGGGGGAGGCGCTGGGTGAGAAAGGGCATTTCCCGCATTCCGGCGTCGACCTGTGCGCGGAGATCCTCCAGGTTCGGTGCGGGCCCGTCGAGGTGAAAGAGGGCCACGCAGTCCCATCTGGCACCGGAGTAGCTGTGCATCGTGGCCAGGAAGGCATGGTCGAAGGGATGCAGCGGTGCCAGCGTCATGACAGCCAGCCCTTTCTGATCGTGCCGTGCTGTGAACGGGCCTCACTGTGCCCCACCCGAATGGCCCCGTCGCACCTGGCGGACGGGCAACACCCGTCCGTCACCCTGACGGGTGACACCAGCAGGTCGCGGGTTCCGCGCTGTCCCTCTTGAGCGCTGCGGCGGCCTCTCCTCATCGACCACCGGGCACAGACTGCGCGGCGAGGACCGGCCAGAGTCCCTTCCTGGAATACCCGCACCACGACACCGAGCGAGGCTCCACGAGAATGCACCCGCTGGGCGGTGTGTCAGAGCATGGCGAGCCGGTCCACCAGCAGTTCCACCCTGCGCTCGGTGTCCTCCGGCGGGAGCCGTCGCGTCCGGGTCAGGGTGGCCAGTCCGTGCAGGGCCGCCCAGAACGTCTCGGTGAACAGCCCCGGGTGGACGCCGTCCCCGGCGACCTCGCTGAGGCACTCCAGCAGCGCGGCGAAGGCGTCCTTCAACGGTTCGGGGGTGTCCTCCTGCGCGTACGCCAGGCCGCCGTCGAGCTGGAACAGGGCGTCGTAGACCGCCGGATGGCGTTCGGCGAAGGCGAGGTAGGCACGGGCCAGCGCGGTGACCCGGGCGCGGGGGCCGTCGGCGGCGGCGGTCGCGGCCCGCATCGCCACGGCCATCTCGGAAGCGCCCTGCAGAGCGACGGCGCCGATGATCTCGCGCTTGCCGCGGAAGTGGCTGTAGAGGACGGGCTGGCTGTATTCGATGCGTTCGGCGAGCCGCCGGGTGGTGACCGCGTCCCAGCCCTGCTGCTCGGCGAGTTCGCGGGCCGTGGCCACGATGAGGCGCTCGCGGCCCGCCCGTTCGCGCTCCTTGCGTTCCTGTACCGACATGATTCGATCCTAGCACCGCTAGACAATCGAGCGGCAGTAGAGCTAGCGTTGCCTCATCAGCTAGCAGCGCTAGATTCCTGGAGAGGGCATCATGCTCAATGCACTTGAGGTCGTCACCATCGTGGTCGTCGGCGTGATGGTGGGGGTGGAGTTCTCCGTCCCCTTCTTCAGCAACCCGATCCTCAACGCACTCCCCGGCGACAACGGCCTGCGCGGCCGCGTCCACGGGGCCCGACTGGGCGGCGCCGTGATGCCGTTCTGGTACATCGGCTCGCTCGTCCTCGTCGGGGTCTGGGCCGTCGCCGGATGGGACGACGACGGCACCGGCCTCGTCGTGACCGCCGCCGCGCTGCTGATCGTCAGCGTGCTCATGTCGGTCCTGGTGCTCGTCCCGATCAACAACAGGGTCAAGACGTGGACCGCCGGCAGCCGGCCGGCCGACTGGAAGGAGCAGATGAAGCGCTGGGACCGCTGGCACTACGTCCGCGTCGCCGTCATCATCGCCGCCTTCGCCTGCCTGGCGGCCGCCCTCACCTGAACCCACGGACAGGTGAAGGCCGGCGGTCTTCCGGTGGGCGGCCTGATCCAGCGGGCTGTCGATCGCCCTGCGCGGGGTCAGGCGTCCATGGACTCCGCGAGGGATCGGGGCCGCAGATCGGTCCAGTGCGCCTCGATGAAGTCCAGGCATGCCTCTCGGGTGTTCTCCGCGAAGACGATCGTCCACCCCCCGGGCACCTCGGCGAAGGACGGCCAGAGCGAGTGCTGGCCCTCGTCGTTCACGAGGACGAGGAAACGGCCGTCGGTGTCGTCGAAGGGATTGGTGCTCATGTGCGGTTGCCTCCTGGGGAATTAGGTTAGGCTCGCCTAATTAAAAACGACCTTAGCCTTCTCGCTTTCCGCTCCACAAGGAGACGTTCATGAAGTTGGTGGGGGAAGACACCTTCGTCGCGTACGGGCTGCCCGGCGCACCCGGCACCGAGGAGTTCTGGGCGACCGTACGGACACCCGCGTCGATACCCGACGGCGACGGTTGGGTGACCCTGTTCCTGCGGCGCGGGCCCGAAGCGGCGAGCATCGGCTTCGAGAGCTGGTCGGATCCGGTGCCCCTGCGCCGGTGGGGCGACACGGACTGCTGGTACGCCGAGGTGCGCATGCCCGCGCGGCTGCGGGTGACCTACCAGTTCCTCGCGGGCGACGCGGCGTACGCCGACCCGTTCAACCCGGTCGGTGCGGGCGGCGACCGGTCCATCGCCGCGACCCCGGACGCCCCGGCCCAGCCGCACTGGCCCGTCATCGGCGCCGGCACCGACGTCGTACTGCCCCTGCCGCGCACCCGGATCCGTTGGGCCGGCGAACGGCTCGGCGGGCGGCGCACCGTGCGGGTCCACCCGGTGGGCGGCGGCGGACCGGTGGTGCTGCTGCTCGACGGGGACGACTGGCTGTATCTGCACCCGGCCATGGCCGCGTTCGACTCGGCGGTCGCCAGCGGCGAGATGCCCCCGGTCACGCTCGTCTTCCTGCCGGCCAAGGACAGGGAGGCCGAGTTCGCGTGCAGGCCCGAGCTGTGGGAGGCGGTCCGGGACGAACTGCTGCCGCTGGTGGGGGAATCCGGCGTGGCCGCCGACCTGGACCGGCTGGTGGTCGCCGGGCAGAGTCTGGGTGGGCTGAGCGCGGTGTACGCGGCGCTGGAGTTCCCGGAGCTGGTGTCGCGGGTGGCCTGCCAGTCGGGGTCGTTCTGGTGGACGCCCGATGCGATGGGTCTGGCCGACCCGTTGGGCGGGGCGGTCGGCGGTGCCGTCGCCGCGCGCCTGCGGGAGCGGCCCGATCTGTCCGGGCTGCGGGTCGCGTTCGACGTGGGGGAACACGAGAGGGAGATGTTGCCCCACTGTGAGGCGGTCGAGGGCCTGGTCGAGCAGGCCGGTGCGGCGGTGCGGGTTTCGCGGTCGGCCTCCGGCCATGACCGGGTGGGGTGGCGACACGCCCTGCTCAGGGATGTGGCCTGGGCCCTCGCGTGAGCGCTCTGCTGGGAGCACGGTGATTGTCTGCGGGCCCGGTGGGGGCTGGTCGCGCCGTTCCCCGCGCCCCTAAGGGCGCTTCACCTGGCCACCGCCGAGCAGTACGCCTCGTCCGTGGCCAGCAGGTTCCTATGCGTGTCCTCTGCCGTGATGACGCCCTCGTCCAGGACCAGCACCCGGTCAGCGGCATCCAGGAGGGCCGGGCTACTGGTGATCACGACAGTCGTGCGGCCCCGGCGTAGCTCCGCGATGTTCCGTGCGATGAGCTGTTCGGTGACCGCGTCGACGGCTGTGGTCGGGTTGTGCAGGACGAGGATGTCGGTGTCGGCGGCCAGCGCGCGAGCCAGGGACAGTCGCTGGCGCTGGCCCCCGGAAAGGTTCGCGCCCCGGTCGCGGACGGCGTAGTCGAGCCCGTCCCGGTGGAGGGCGACGACGTCGGTCAGCATGGACGCTTCGACGGCCTCGGGGATCATCCGGCTGGTGCCGGACGGGTCGATGTTCGTGCGGAGGGTGCCCGCGAAGATCTCCCCGTCGTACGGGTTCACCAGCAGGTGCTCGCGGACCGCCTCGATCGACAGGTCCGCGAGCTCCTGCCCGCCGACCCGCACCACACCCTCGTACGCGCCGGGCGGCACGTTCACGGCCAGGATCGACGCGAAGTCGGCCGCCGCGCGCGGCTGGTAGGCGGCGATCGCCACGAACTCGCCGGCGGACACCTGGAACTTCAGCTTGCGCAGGGACTCGTACCGGACGCAGTCGATCTCGAGGTCGCCGCCCGGGGCCGGGCGCTGCGGCCCCGGTGTCGTCACCGGCGGCGCGGTCAGCACCAGCGCCATCCGCTCGGCCGACGCGCGCGCCATCATCACGTACTTGGGCATCTCGGAGAACAGCTTGAGCGGTTCCATGATGAACTGCGCCAGGCCTACGGCCATGACGAGCTCCCCGATGGTCACCTGGCCCTCGAACGCCAGCCAGCCCGCCGTCAGCGTCACGGCGGCGGCGAGGACCGCGTTGAGGGCCAGAGCGGTGCCCGCGTACACGCCGTTCACCCGGGCGACGGTGATCGCCTGGTGCTTCGCCTCCGTGCTGACCTTCCGGTAGGACCGGAACGCCGCGTGGTTGCCGCCGAAGCCGTGCAGCGGGCGCAGGCCGATGATCAGGTCGGCGACCTTCGCGCCCGCCCGCGCCACCCGGGCCTGCTGTTCCTGGGTGCTGGAGCCGATCCGCTTGGACATCACGCTCAGGATCGACAGGATCGCGGCGGTTCCCACGATCACCAGCAGGCCGAGCCGGACGTCGGCCAGGCCCAGCGCGACCGCCGCGACCAGCACCGCGACGAGCGAGCTGATCAGCAGCGGTACGACCTCGATGATGTCGGCGGTCTGGTCGGCGTCCTCGGTGGCGATGGTCAGCACCTCGCCGGACTTGAGGTCGACGTCCCTGGCCACCGGCTGGAGTCCGCAGGCCGCGACCCGCACCCGCCAGCGGTGCGCCTCGGTCGTGTTGGCCTTCTGAAGGACGCGCATCCCGAACCGCCACGACAGCGACACGGTCGTGATGATCACGGCCAACGCGGCGATCGCCAGGCCGAGCGAGCCGAGGCTGCGGTCTTGCAGCGTGTATTCGACGATCAGGCCGAGCGCGATGGGGAACGCGGTCTCGCCGGCCTGGTACAGGCCCATGAGGACGGTGCCCCAGACCATCGCGCCGACATTGCGGCGCAGTGCCGTCCGGAGGATGTCGGACCCCGGGCGGGGCCTCCGCGTGTCAGGAGTTGTCATCGGCGTGGTCATCGAGGTGGTCGTCACGTTGGTCATCGAGGTGGCGGGCAATCGCTTCCGGGGTTCGCAGGGTGAACAGGTCACGGATCGTGATCACTGGACCGTACTCTCGGCGGAGCAGCCCGTTCAGCCGCACCGCCAGCATGGAGTGTCCTCCGAGGGACACGAAGTCGCTCACCGCGCTCACCTCGTCGTCGTCCAGGTCCAGTGCCTCGGCGAAGAACTCGCACACCGTGGTCTCGGTCTCGGTCTGCGGGCCGCGCTCCCCCGCCGTGGTCAGTGCGCCCAGCGGCTTGGCCTCCGGCAGCGCCTTCGTGTCAGCCTTCCCGTTCACCGTCAGCGGGATGCTGTCGACCTCGGCATAGTGCGTCGGGCGCAGGAAGTCCGGCAGCCCTGCGCCGACTTCGGCAGCGACCGTGGCCAACTCCTCCCCGTCCAGCACCAGATAGGCGGCCAGCCGGTACGCCCCATCGACCTGCGGATCGGGCTGGGCGACCGCGGCGACGAACCGCACCGCCGGGTGCGCCGCGAACACGGCCTCGACTTCGCCGAGTTCGACCCGGTGGCCCCGGATCTTGACCTGCTGGTCGGTGCGGCCCAGGTACATCAGGTTGCCGTCGGGCCGCCGGATCACCAGGTCCCCGGTGCGGTACATGCGCTCGCCGGGTGCGCCGAACGGGCAGGCGACGAAGCGGTGCGCGGTCTGGGCGGGCTGCCCGAGATAGCCGCGCGCGATGCCGATGCCCGACACGTACAACTCACCCGGAACCCCGTCGGGCAGTGGCCTCAGCCACGGATCCAGCACGTACACATCCGTGTTGTCGATGGCCACGCCCACCACCGGGTCCTGGCACTCGAAGGTGCCGACGCCGAGGGTGTTGATGGTGTACTCGGTGGGCCCGTACAGGTTGTAGCCGACCGTCCCCTCGGTCTCGGCGAGCCGCTGCCACAGCGTGGGGGTGACGGCCTCGCCGCCCAGCAGCACCAGTGCCGGCCGCCGTGCCGGATTGTCCAACAGGCCCTCGGCGACGAGCTGTTGCGCGTAGGTCGGGGTCACGTTGATGACGTCGATGCCGTGCTCGAGGCAGTACTCGACCAACCGGGGTGCGTCACGCCGCAGTTCCTCGTCGCAGACGTGCACCTCGTGGCCGTCGGCGAGCCACAGCAGTTCCTCCCACGACATGTCGAACGCGAACGACACGGTGTGCGCGATCCGGAAGACCCGGTGTCCGTGCTCCGCCAGCACCGGCTCGAAGATCCGGCGCTGATGGTTGATCAGCATGTTGGTGAGACCGGCGTACTCGGTCACCACGCCCTTGGGCTTCCCGGTCGATCCGGAGGTGTAGATCGTGTACGCGGGGTGCCGCAGGCGGTTCGGGTCGTCCGGCGTGAACGTCACGAAGGGCTCGGCAGCGGGCAGGGGGCGGTCCAACTCGATGAGATCGCCGGTCAGTCGGGGCGATACCGCGCTCACGGTGAGGATCACGTCCGGGCGGGCGTCCGCGACGATCGCGGCGATCCGCTCGTCCGGGTGGTCCAGCTCCAGCGGCACGTACGCGGCGCCGACGCGCAGTACGGCGAACAGCGCCACGATCGAGTCGAGGGAGCGCGGGATCGCGAGGCCCACGGTCGTCTCGGGGCCGATGCCGCGCCGGGCGAGGACGCCCGCCACCGCGCGGCTGCGGTCCCGGAGCCCCGCGAAGGTCATGGTCTCGCCGTGGGCGACGAGCGCGACGCGCCGCGGGTCGCGGTCCGCCGCCTGGTCGAACCGGTCGACGACGGTGTCCGTGCCGACGTCCGTACGCGCTTCCCGCGAGGGCCGCGCCCCCAACCCCGGCAGCGCACCGACCGGCCCGGTCGACCGGGCCAGGTCTTCGAGCACGCGCAGGTAGTCGTCGAGGAGACGACGGGCGTTCGCGGTGTCGTCGTCGCGGTGCTCCAGCTTGACCGTGAGCCGGTCGCCGGGCGTGACGACCCAGGTGAACGGATAGTGCGTGGAGTCGTCCGCCTTCACCGAGGTGATGCCGTGCCTGGTGTTCATCTCGGCGAACGCGTCCATGTCCAGGAAGTTCTGGAGCACGAACAGGTTGTCGAACAGGGTGTCGTGACCGCTGGCCCGCTGGATCTCGCCGAGCCCGAGGTGCTCGTGCTCCATCGCCTCGACCCGGGCCGTCTGTACGGCCGTCAGGTATTCCCGGACCGTGGCGTCCGGCCGTGCCCGCGTCCACATGGGCACGGTGTTGAGCAGTACGCCGACGACGTCGCCCAGGCCCTCGCCCTCCCGGCCGGAGACGGTCACGCCGAACACGGCGTCACTGCGGCCCGTGTGTGCGCCGAGGAGGAGGCCGAAAGCGCCGGTCAGCACCGAGTTCAGCGTGACGCCGTGCACCCTGGCCGCTTCCCGCAGCAGGTCCGACTGTTCGGCGGAGAGGGTGTGTACGAGCGTGCGCGGCAGGTCGTCGGAAAGGGCCGGCGCCGGTCCGGCGAGCAGGGTCGGGCCGGGGAGGCCGGCCAGGTGCTCCGCCCAGAAGCGTTCCGATACGGCGGTGTCCTTGGCGTCGAGCGCCCGGGCGTAGTCCTCGAAGCTCGGCGTGGCGGGGGCGGCTTGCCAAGGCTCGCCCGCGACGACGGCCTCATAGGCGTCGAACAGGTCCCGCAGCACGATCTCGCGGGACCAGCCGTCCCACAGCAGCAGGTGGTAACTCAGCAGCAGGCCGTCGCGGTCGCCGGGCAGGCGCACCACGGTCAGCCGGATCAGCGGCGGCTGCCCCGGGTCGAATCCGGTGTCGCGGTCCCGGGCACGCAGGCCTTCGACCTCCGTCTCGGTCCCCAACCCGACCGTACGGACGGCGACTTGCCGCCCCGCGCTGAGAACCTGAACCGGGTTTCCGTCGTCGTCGGTGGTGAAGCCCGCGCCCACGACCGGGTGCCGCGCGATCACGTACGCCATCGCCTCGGCCAGCGCGTCGGTGTCCAGGCGCCGGTCGAAGGTGAACCAGCTCTGCGCGACGTAGTGTCCGGCCGAGCCCGCCATCTGGGCCTGGAAGAACAGGCCCCGCTGGAGCGGGGTGACCGGTGCCGTGCGCTCGGCCGTCGCGGAGACGTCGGCGATACGTTCCAGTGCGCCGCGCCAGTGCTCGGTGATCTCGTCGGGGATGCCCTCGGCGAGGGTGAAGGCCGCGTGCAGGCTTCCGGTCGCCGCGTCGGTCCACGCGTTGACCTCGACGGCGTACGGGCTGCGGCTGCCCTGGTCGCCGCCCGTGATGTGCAGCGCCTGGGACTCGCTGCCCCTGCCGAGGTAGTTGAACAGCACCTGCGGGCGGGCGTTCAGCAGCGGGGCCGTCTGCGGGTTGAGGTAACGGAGTTGGCCGTAGGCGACGTGTCCGCGCTCGTCCGGCTGGCGTTCGGCGACCTCACGCGCCGCCGTGACGGGGTCGGCGTGCGCCGTGAGCCGCACGGGCGCGATGGAGGTGAACCAGCCGACCGTGCGCGTGTAGTCGTGGTGTTCCAGGACCGGGACCCTGCCGTGCCGCTCGAGTTCGATCGCGAGATCGGTCGGCGACGGCTGGATCTGCGTCAGCGCGGTGCGCAGCGCGCCGCACAGCAACTCGGTGAGACCGACGCCGAGTGCGGAGGGCGCGGTACGCGTCACGCGATCGCTCGCCTCGGGAGCGAGTACGACCGTGGTCTCGCGCAGCCCCTCGACCGCCGGCAGCAGCGGGGGTGCCTGGAGCGTGGTGAGCCAGTGCCCGAGGTCGTCGAGCGCATGGGCGGGCTGGAGCGTCAGCGCTTCGGCGTACTCGGCGTAGGACGTGGTCGGCGGTGCCAACGCCGCTCCGCGCAGGGCGGCGGCCAGGTCGGCCAGCAGGACCAGCCAGGACACCGAGTCGACGGCGAGGTGGTGCACGGTGACCACGAGGGTGCGGCTCGCCTCCAGCCACGAGAACGCGACGACGTCCCCGGACTCGGGATCGAGCCGTCCGGCGGCTTCGTTCGCTGCCGCCGTCGCGTCGGTCGCGTCCGTCCTTACGACGGTGACCTCGCGGGCGGCGGGCTCGGTGCGCAGTGCCCACACCCCGTGCTCGACGCGCAGCCGCAGCCGGAGGGCCGGGTGCGCGGCCACGACGGCGTTCGCGGCGCGCTCGGCGTCGGCGAACCCGGTGCCCTCGGGGGCCAGCAGCGACCTGGCCTGGGCGAACCGGGCGAGTGATCCGCCCAGTTCGCGCTGGCGCAGGATGATGGGCGTCGGCGTCAGCGGGCCGTCCTCGCGGCGGGCGACTGCGGACGTGGAGGCCTGCGGTGTGCTTGTTCCGAGGTGTTCGGCGAGCGCGCGCGGTGTCCTGAACAGGAACACGTCCCGTGGCGCGATCGGCAGGCCGAGCGCCCTGGCCCGGTTGATCACGGTGATGGCGACGATGCTGTCGCCTCCGGCACGGAAGAAGTCGGTGTCGGCGTCCACGGCTGCGCCGGACAGGGTTTGGGTGAAGATGTCGACGAGCGCAGGAAGTGCGTCCATGGGGGCGTCTTCGTCTGCGAGTGCGTCGTGGCTGGTCGCGCCGTTCCCCGCCCGCTCGATCAGGGCCTTGCGGTCCAGCTTGCCGTTGACCGTCAACGGCAGCGCGTCAACCGGCAGCACCCGCCCCGGCACCATGTGCGCGGGCAGCTTCGCGGACAGCGACTCGGCGAAGTCACCAGGCACCCGGCCCACGACGTGCGCGACCAGGTGATCACCGCTGTCCGCAACGGTGACGGCCACATCGACCACACCGTCGAGTTCTCTGACCGCGGCCTCCACCTCGCCCAACTCGATCCGGAAACCCTTGAGTTGGACCTGGTCGTCGGCACGCCCCGCGAACTCCAGCTCGCCGTCGAGCGTACGGCGGGCCAGGTCGCCCGTGTGGTACATGCGGGAGCCGTCGCCGGCGAACGGGTTCGCCACGAACCGGCCCGCCGTGAGCCCCGGCCTGCCCAGGTAGCCGAGCGACACCTGGTCGCCGGCGACGTAGATGGCGCCCACCCGACCCGGCGGCACCGGCCGGAGCCGGTCGTCGAGCAGGTAGGTGGCCAGGCCGGGTATCGGAGAGCCGATCGGGCTGACGTCTTCGCCGGGCTCGAAGTCCTCGTCGGTCAGCACCCGGTGGGTGACATGGACGGTGGTCTCGGTGATGCCGTACATGTTGATCAGCTCGGGCGAAGCGGTGCCGTGCCGCTCGACCCAGCCCCGCAGCCGCCCGAGTTCCAGCGCCTCGCCGCCGAAGATGATCCGGCGCAGTGCGGTGACCGGCTCGTCGGCATGCCGGTCGGCCTCGATGAACTGGTAGAACGCCGACGGGGTCTGGTTGAGCACGGTCACTCCGCGCTCGCGGACCAGCCGGTGGAAGTCGACGGGGGAGCGGGTCAGCCCGTACTCCGGCACCAGCAGCTCACCGCCGTGCGCCAGCGCGCCCCACAGCTCCCAGACGGCGAAGTCGAAGGAGAAGGAGTGGAACTGGACCCATACGTCGTGGGGGCCGAAGTCCATGTCGGGCCGGGTGTTCGCGAGCAGCGCCACCACGCTGGAGTGCGGGACGACGACCCCCTTGGGCCGGCCCGTCGATCCGGACGTGTAGATCACGTACGCGGGGTCGTGCCAGCCGACCTCGGGCTCGGGGGCATCAGTGGTGGCCGGCGACAGCTCGTCCCCCTGTACGAGCACGCGGGCCGGCACGCCCGCCCGGGCCAGGAGTTCCGTGAAGCGGTCCCGCTGCTCAGCGGCCACGAGTACGACCTGCGGGGCGGCGTCGGCGACGATGTACTCCAGCCGTTCGTCCGGGTACGCCAGGTCCAGCGGCACGTACGCGCCGCCCGCGGTGACGATCGCGACGAGGGCGACGACCTGCTCGACGGAGCGCGGGACGGCGACCGCGACCCGCTTGCCCGGCCGGACACCGGCCGCGCGCAGGACCGACGCCAACTCGTTCTTCGCGTCGGCCAGTTCGCCGTACGTCAGTGAGCGGGTACCGCCGTCGAGAGAGCACTGGGTGACGGCGGTGGCGGCAGGATCGCGGTGCGCGGCGGCGTCGAACAGGTCACCCAGGGTCGTCGGGGTGATCCGCGCGGGCTCACCTTCCGGCGCCAGGTCGTCGACCAGGGCGTCCGGCCGGGAGAGCAGACCGGTGAGGGTCTCGCTGAACGTGCGCAGGATCGCCTGGGCGCTCGCCTCCCGCAGGAGCTCGCCGTCGTAGATCAGGTTGAAGCGGGGACGACCGTCGAGCGCGCGCTCCACCACCAGCGTCAACGGGTAGTGCGGAGCGCCCTCGTTCACGATGTCGGTGATGACCAGCTCATGGCCGGGCTCGCGCAGACCGTCCACATCGGTCGCCACGTCGAACACCACCAGGGTGTCGAACATGGAACCCGCGCCGGCCTCGCGGCCGATCCGCGCCAGCGAGACATGCTGGTGCGGCAGCACGGCGCTCTGGTGTTCCCGCAGGGCGGCGAGCAGGTCGCGGGAAGTGGTCGTGGCGTCCCAACGGGCGCGTACGGGAATCGTGTTGATGAACAGACCCACCATGTTCTCGATGCCGGGGACGTCCGCGTCACGCCCGGACACCGTGGAACCGAACACGACGTCCGTGCCCTGGAGGAGGCCGCCCAGCGTCACCGCCCAGGCGCTGTGCACGGCCACGCTCAGCGGCACGCCGGCCGAGCGGGCGGCCGTGTCGATGTCGTCCCCCGGCTCTACGGCGGTGTCGGCGAACCGGTCGGACGGGGTGTGCCCCTCGGCGACCAGCGAGGGGCCGGGCAGCTCGGCGAGCTGATCGCGCCAGACGCGGTCGCTCTCGTCGTCGTCGCGTCCGGCGAGCCAGCGCACGTAGTCGGGGAAGCCGCCGAGCGCGTACACGGTCCCCGGCGCGTGGTACTCGGCCAGCAGCGCGCGCAGCATCGGCGGCACCGACCAGCCGTCGGCGATGATGTGGTGCACGGTCTGCACCAGGACGTTTCGGCCGGAGCCCGCGCGGATGAGCGTGTACCGCATCAGCGGGCCGGTGGCCAGGTCGAACCCGGCGCGGCGGTCCCGCTCGGCGTACTCGCGGATCTCGGCGTCGGTGATGCCGGGGCGGTCCAGCGTGGTGAAGGGCGCCTGCACGCCGCTCTCCAGGACCGAGACCACACGGCCGTTGGTCAGCGCCACGAACCGCGCGGCCAGGTTCGGGTACAGGGTGAGCAGGCGGGTGGCCGCCGCGGCGAGCCGGTCGGCGTCCACCTCGCCGTCCAGCGTGAGCAGTTGCTGCTCGACGTAGGCGCCCGCCGAGTCGTCGTCGAAGACCGAGTGGAAGTACAGGCCCTCCTGCAACGGGGTCAACGGCAGGATGTCCCGCACGGCCGGGCCGTCCAGGGCGTCGACATCGGCCTGCGTGAGCGGCACCAGGCCGAAGTCGCTGGGCGAGTGGCCGCCCTGGTCGAGCGCGGCCAGCCCGGCCAGGGCCACACGGAAGTAGTCGCCGAGCGTCGTGATGTCCTCGTCGGTGAACATCCCGTCGGGCCAGGAGATGGCGGTGACCAGCTCGTACTCGCCGCCGGTCGAGGCCGGTTCGGCGATCGCGTTGAACTCCAGGGCGCGCGGCAGGCGCATCCTCGGGTCGCGCTTCTCCCCCAGCTGGCCGGTCGCGCCAGCGAGTTGCCAGTCCCCGGACGCGCCCGCGTCGAAGCGGCCCAGGTAGTTGAACAGCACCTGCGGTGCGGGCGCGTCGAACTCGACCTGGGTCAGGTAGCGCAGAGCACCGTAGGAGACGCCGTTGTCCGGCACCCGGGCGAGGTCTTCCTTGACCGCCTTGAGCGCGGCGGCCAGGTAGGCGGACGCGGTGAAGTCGGTCCCCGCGCCGGGGTCCACGGTCACCGGGAACAGGGTGGTGAACCAGCTCACGGTCCGCGACAGTTCCGGCTCGAAGCCGGCGGTGCCCGCCACGAACTGTCCTTCTCGGCCGTGGCCTTCGAGTTCGATGTGCGCGAACGTCTGGTCCTGCCCGAGGTCGCGGCGCCACCGGGCGAGGGTGACGGCGAGCGCGGTCAGCAGGACGTCGTTGACACCCGCGTGGAACTTCGCGGGTATCTCCCCCAGCAGCGCGGCCGTGACCTCGGGGCCGACCGAGACGGTGCGCACCCGCTCCCGCGCGACGGTGTCGGCTTCGGACAGCGCACGCCTGCCCAACGGCCCGTCCGCTCCCGGCAGGGGACGCCAGTAGTAGGAGCTGTCCGCGTCGAACGCCACGCGCTCCAGCAACTGCGTCCAGCGCCGGAACGACGTGCCCACCGGGGGCAGTTCGATGGGCACGCCCGAGGAGAACTGCCGCCAGGCGGTGGCCAGGTCCTCCATCAGAACCCGCCAGGACACGCCGTCGATCACCACGTGATGGGCGACCAGGACGAGTTGGCGTGCCTCGCGGCGCCAGACGGCACGCAGCATCACACCGCCCGCCGGGTCCAGTCCGTCGGTGGCGAGCGCCACGCACTCGTCGAGCGGCCGGTCGCTCTCCTTCCATCCGGCTGCGGCCTGGCCCGCCTCCGGGATGTCGAAGCTCCACCGGTCGCCGCGCACCAGCTTGGCGCGCAGCATGTCGTGCCGTCCGACCACGGCGGCGAGGATCTCGTCGAGGGCGGCGGCGGTCAGGTCCGACGGGGTGTTCAGCACCACCGACTGTACGAACCCGTCGATGGCGTCCGTGGTCTCGCCGAGCCACTGCACGATGGGCGATCCCACGACGGACCCGGTCGCGACATCGCCGCGGTCCACGGTGGAGACGTCCTCACGGCTCGCCACCGCCGCCAGCGCCCCCACGGTGCTGTGGGCGAAGATCTGCCGTGCCGTGACGTAGAGACCCGCCTCGCGCAGCGCGCTCAGCAGCGAGATCGCCAGAATGCTGTCTCCGCCGAGCTGGAAGAAGTCCTGGTCGACACCGACCTCGTCCACGTCCAGCCGCAGCACCGCGGCGACCGCCGAGCACACCGCGCGCTCGTTCTCGGTGGTGGGCGGTATGAGCGAGCCCGTCCCGATCGCGGGCTCCGGCAGGGCGTTCCGGTCGAGCTTGCCGTTCGCGGTGAGCGGGAACTCCTTCAGCACGACGAGGTGGGCGGGCACCATGTACTCCACCATGTGCGCCGCCGCCCACGCCTTGACCTCGTCCGCCCGCAGGTCCTCGCTCCCGGCGGCCGGGATGACGTACCCCACCAGGTAAGTGCCGCCCGCCGTGTTCTTCTTCGCTACGACGCAGGTGTGCCGTACCCCGGGGTGCTCGGCGAGACCGACCTCGACGTCCTCGATCTCCAGCCGCATACCGCGGATCTTGATCTGGTTGTCGGCCCGGCCGAGGAAGTCCAACGACCCGTCCGGGGCGAACCGGGCGAGGTCACCGGTCCGGTACAGCCGGGAGCCGTCCGCGGCGAAGGGGTTCGCCACGAATCGGGACGCCGTGAGGCCGGGCGCGTTGACGTACCCGCGCCCCAGGAGGAACCCGCCCACGTACAGCTCGCCGCCGACTCCGACCGGGACCGGGCGCAACTCGTCGTCCAGCACGTACAGCTGGGTGTTGGGGTTGGCCTTGCCGATCGACGTCGACAGGCGTTCCGCCGCGCCCCGGTAGATGACGTGCGAGACACCGATCGTCGTCTCGGCCGGGCCGTAGCCGTGGTACATGGGGATGTCGAGCCGGGTGCGGAACCGCTCGTACAGCTCCGGGGTCAGCACCTCGCCGCCGCACCACACGTGCCGCAGGCTGTCCAACTGCCCGGAGTCGCCGGCGATGTCCAGCAGTACGTCCAGCATGGACGACACCAGGTAGGTGAAGGTGACGCGGTGTTCGGCGATCACGCTCAGCAGGTGGTGCGGGTCGCGTTCGCCGCCGGGCCGCAGGACCACCAGCCTGCCGCCGCACACCAGCGGCAGGAAGATCTCGTTGATGGAGATGTCGAAGGACAGCGGCGCCTTGAACAGCGAGGCGTCGTCGTGGCCGAAGCCCAGGATCTCGTCGACCTGCCACAGCAGGCGCTCGCTGATCGCCTCGTGGCGGATCATCGCGCCCTTGGGCCGCCCGGTCGAGCCCGACGTGAAGATGACGTAGGCCAGGGCGTTGCCGGGGACGGTGACCCCTGTCCCCTGCGCCGGGTAGGAACCGAACCGCCAGTCGCCGAGGTCGACGGCCACCGCTTCCGGTTCACCCGGGTCGTGCTCGCCCGAGTCGTTGAGCTGCACCACGACCCGGGCGTCGTCGATCACGACGGCTCGGCGCGCGGCGGGCCACTGCGGATCGAGCGGCACGAACGCGCACCCCGCCTGGAGCACGCCGAGCAGCCCGATCACCATGTCGGCACAGCGGCCCAGGGAGATGCCGACGACCTGTTCGGCGGTGAGCCCGCGTTCGATCAGGTGGTGGGCCAACTGGCTGGAGAGCTCCGCTGCCTGACGGTAGGTCAGTGATCGGGTCTCGTCGACGACGGCGACGGCGTCCGGCCTGGTCCGCGCCTGTTCGCGGAACATCTCCACGATGGTCGGGCGGAGGCGGTCGGCGTCGGTGTCGTTCCACTCGGCCAGGGCCTCGAGCCTGGCCGCCACGCCGGACGGGCCGATGGTGCCGAGGGGCCGGTCCGGGAAGTCGGCCAGGTCGTCCAGCGCGAGCTGCGCGTCGGCCGGCGCGACGCCTTCCGGGACGGCGATGCTCCAGCCGGCCGCACCATCCCCACCGGCCGCACCACCCCCGCCATCCGCGCCGACCTCCCGATCGCCGGGTCCGGCCCCGCCGTTGTCGACCCACCCGAGGACATCAGCGAACAGCGTGCCGGGGGTGAGGTCGATGCCCTCGGGGCTCCGGCCCGTCGCCCAGTACGAGAGCCCGATGGCACACGCTTCGGTGATGGTCCGGTCGGAATAGTCGCCGGTTCGCCGGCGCACGTCGGCCAGTCGCGCGGGAGAAAGCAGTACGAGACGAGCGCTCGGATCCAACATCGAAGACTCAACGCCCTTTCCAGGTACGAAGTTAGCCCAGCCTAACTTAGGGTTACCTAACTACCTTCTCGCCACGCCCGCCACAGCCGCGCGTACCGGCCGCCCAGAGCCACCAACTCCTCGTGCGTGCCCTGCTCCACCACGCGTCCCGCGTCCAGCACGGCGATCCGGTCCGCCGCCATCGCCTGGGTCAGCCGGTGCGCCACGAACAACGTGGTCCGGCCCGCGCACGCGGCCAGCACGGCCCGCTCCAGCGCGGCGGCGCCCTCGCTGCCCGCCTCCGCGGTCGACTCGTCGAGGACGACCACCGGCGCCCGGCCGAGCACCAGCCGGGCCAGGGCGATCTGGGCGACCTTGGTGACGTCCAGGCGCTCGCCGCCCTCGCCGACCAGGGTGTTCAGGCCCTCGGGCAGTGCCTCGACCCAGGCGTCGGCGCCGACCGTGCGCAGCGCGTCCATCAGCTCGGGCTCGGTCGCTTCCGGCGCGGCCAGCCGCAGGTCGTCGGCGAGCGCACCGGAGAACACGTGCGTCTCCTGCGTCAGGATGCTCACCAAGGCCCGCGCCCCGGCCTCGTCCAGACCGGCGAGGTCGGTCGATCCGACCCGCACCGATCCGGACTGCGGGGTCCCGATGCCCGCGATCAGCGCGGCCAGGGTCGTCTTGCCGGCGCCCGTCGCCCCGACCAGCGCGAGCGAACCGCCCGCCGGGATCGTCAGGTCGACATCCCTCAGGACCGGCTCCTCGGTGCCGGGATAGCTGAAGGTCAGCCCCCGCACCGTCACCGCGTACGGCGCGACGTCCGCCGGCGCGACGGCCTCGTCTCCCACCAGCCGGTCCTCCGCGTCCTCCCCCAGCACCCCGACCAGGCGGGTCAGGCTCGCACCCGACTTCTGCGCCTCGTCGAAGGTGAACATGATGAGGCCCAGCGGGGTGAACAGCCGGTGGAACATCAGCGGGGCCGCCGACACCTCGCCCAGGCTGGCGGCATCGGCCTCCAGCAGGGCGTACCCCACCACGATGATCAGGACGAGCCCGATGAACTCGGCGCGGTTCTCCCTGCCGACGAACCGGCCGAAGAACCGGAACACCTCGATGCCCAGGTCGCGCACCCGCCAGGACTCATGGGTGACCTTCTCGCGGAAGGCTCCCTCGAGGCGGTACGCCCGGACCGTGTCGATCCCGTTGAGACCGCTGATCAACGCCTGCGCCCGGTCGGCCTGGGCCGCCCGCTGCTTCCGGTAGAGCGGGGCCGACCGGGGCAGATACCAGCGCAGGGCCAGCGCGTACGCCGGCAGCGCGCCGGCGCCCGCCAGGCCGAGCCGCCAGTCGAGGCCGAACATGCCGGCCGTGGCGATGGTGACCAGCACTCCCGCCGAGAACACCGTGGGGACGGCCGTGCGGATGCCGTTGGAGAGCACGGCCACGTCGTCACCGACCCTGGACAGCACATCTCCGCGGCCGACCTGCTCGATCCGTGCGCTGGGCATGCCCAGCACTGCCCGGACGGCGCCTTCCCGCAGCCGCGCGAGCAGATCCGCGCCCAGCCGCCCGATCAGGTAGGTCGACACCGCGGTGGCCGCCGCGCCGAGCAGTGCGGCGGCCACCATCCACGCCCCGACCGTGACCAGGACCGAGCGCGATTCACCCTCGACCACCCCGTCGACCACCCGGCCGAGCAGCAGCACCGGGAGCACCTGGAGCGCCGCCCCGGCCACCGTGGTGAGCACGGTGGCGACCGTCAGCCATGGCACCTCGCGGCTGTGTGCCGCGACCCATCGGGTGGCCTCGCGTCCGGTCGCCGTGCGCAGAGTCGACGGGGCGACGCGTGTGTCGGTGGTGCTCACACCTAGCCGGCCGACTTGACGAGCTCGTCGATCGCGTACGGCATCGACAGCAGGGTGCCCTGGGAGATGGCCGCGCCGACCGCCGGGCCCTCGCTGTCCAGCAGGTACGACACCTTGCCGTTCTTCACGGCGTCCAGGTTGGCGAACAGCTTGAACTTCTTCAACGCCGCCGTGTCCGCCTTGTCGTTGATGACGAAGATGTGGTCGACGTCGACCAGGTCGACGCGCTCCGGGGAGAGCTTGGTGTAGAAGCTGCCGTCCGCGACCTTGTCGATCTCGGTCTGGTACTTGAAGCCGATGCCCGTCAACAGCCGTCCGCGCACGTCGGTGGAGGTGAACGGCGCCACGGAGTCCTCGTACCAGGACAACGCGACGGCGGTCTGGTCCGCGAACTCGGGGTGCGCCTTCTTGGCCGCGTCCATCTGGTCCTGGATGCCCTGCACCATCTTCTCGCCCTCCTCGGCCTTGCCGAGCGCCTTGGCGATGTGCAGCGCGTTGTCCTGCCAGGGCGCGCTGAACGGCTCCTTCTCGGCCTTGGTACGGCCCACCGTCGGGGCGATCTGGGAGAGCTTGTCGTAGGCGGCCTGGTCGATCTCGGAGTAGACCGCGATGATCAGGTCCGGCCGCAGGGCGGCGATCTTCTCGTAGTTGGGACCGGAGTCCCCGTTGCTCATGATGACCTCGGGCTTGGTGTCGCCCCACTTGTCCTTCACCCAGGGCCACTGGGTGTTGACGTCGGGGCTCTGGCCCGCCGGGTTCGGGTACTGGTCGACCATGCCGACCGGCTTGATGCCGAAGGCCAGGATGGTCTGGTCGTCGGTGTAGCCGACGGAGACGACCCGCTTGGGGGCCTTGGTGACCTCCGTGGAGCCGAAGGCGTGCTCCACGGTGACCGGGAACGCGCCCGCGGCGGCGGCCGGAGCCGTGTCGCTCGACTCGTCCGCCGAGTCGTCGGAACCGCATCCCGCAAGGAGACCGACGCCGAGAGCCGCGGCGGACAAGATCGCCGCCAACCGCCGCCGAGATCTCTTGAGCGTCATTCGATGGAGGAGCATCCGACATCCCTTACTTTCGCGCTGTCCCTGCGCCCCCGTCTCAAGGGCAGGCAAACCTTATCGCGCGTAAGTGAGGTTAGCCTAGCCTAACCATCACAACTTTATGACGACCTAGCCAAGTTGGACGTGCGTACGGCCGATCGGCACGATGAGCGGCCGGTCGCCCACCGGGTCGTCGATCACTTTCGCGCGCAGTCCGAACGCCTCGTGGAGCAACTCGGCGGTGATCACGTCACGCGGATGCCCCTGCGCCAGGATCGACCCCTCCCTCATCACGATGAGGTTGTCGCTGTAGCGCGTGGCCAGATTGAGATCGTGCAGCACCATCACCACGGTGCACCCCGACTCGTGCAGGTCGTCCACCAGGTCGAGCACGTCGATCGCGTGCGCCAGGTCCAGGTAGGTGGTCGGCTCGTCCAGGAGCAGCAGGTCGGTGCCCTGAGCCAGGGTCATCGAGATCCAGACGCGCTGACGTTGCCCGCCGGACAGCGAGTCGACCGGACGGTCGGCCAGGTCGGACACCCCGGTCATGGCCAGCGCGCGCTCCACGACGGCGGCGTCGTCCGAGGACCACTGCCGCAGCCAGCTCTGGTGCGGATGGCGGCCCCTGGCGACCAGGTCGGACACCGTCAGCCCCTCGGGCGCGACCGGCGCCTGGGGCAGCAGGCCGAGCTTCTTCGCCACGTCCCTGGTCCGGAGCTTGACGATGTCGTCGCCGTCAAGGACGACCGTCCCCCGAGCCGGCTTCAGCAGCCGGGACAGGGTCCGCAACAGGGTCGACTTTCCGCAGCCGTTGGGGCCGATGATCGTGGTGATCACGCCTGGGGGTATCGCCACGTCGAGGCCGTCGATGACGTTCCGGGCGCCGTACCCGACCGTGACACCCCTGGCTGCCAGCCGTGAGGTCTTATCGACCCCGGACTCGATCCCGGTGATGGACTGAGCGACCACAAGGCCCCCTCGTTTAGGCTTGCCTAACTTTGTACCAGCTATCTGAGGTTCGCCCGCACCAACAGATAGACAAGGAAGGGGCCGCCGATCGCGGCGGTGACCACGCCGACCGGGAGACCGATCGGCAGTGCCGTGCGCGCGACCAGGTCCGCGCCGATCAGCAGCAACGCTCCCACCAGGCCGGAGGCCACCATCGGCGGCGTCGGGCACCTCGCCAGTCGCATCGCCACCTGCGGCGCCACCAGCGCGACGAACGGGACCGGGCCCGCCGCGCTCACCGCCACGGCGGCCAGCAGGACCGCGCACAGCAGCAGGACGGCCCGCACCATCGAGTACCGGACGCCCAGGCCCGCGGCGACCTCGTCGCCGAAGTGCAGCGGCTTGAACTGGAAGGCGACACACGCCACGACGACCAGGAGGGCGAGCGTGCCCCAGAACGCCACCCAGACCTCGTCCCACGACCGGTTGTCCAGCGAGCCGACCAGCCACGCCTGGGCCCGGGCCACGTCCCTGATGTCGGCCGTGACCAGCAGCCAGGTCGTGATCGCCTCCATCACGGCGCTCACGGAGATGCCGATGAGGATGAGGCGGAAGCCGTCGATCCCGCGCCGCCACGCCAGGAAGTACACCAGCAGACCTGTGCCGAGACCGCCGGCGAGCGCCGCCGCGGACAGGCCGACAGCGTCGACGATCGCCGCGGAGGCGCCACCCGACACCGTCACCAGGAACACCGAGACCGCGCTGGCGCCCCCGGTGATCCCCAGGATGTCCGGGCTGGCCAGCGGATTGCGCGCGATGGACTGCGTGATCGCCCCGGACACCCCGAGCGCGATTCCCACGACGAGCCCGGCCAGGGCGCGCGGCATCCGCAGGTCCATGATCACGAACTCGTCGACCCGCTCACCGCCGCCGAAGATCGTGGCGATGACCTGGGGCAGGCCGATGGAGAAGTCCCCGATGCTGATGGACACGCAGAACACGAGGAAGGTCGCCGCCGCCAGCAGCAGCGTGACGGACACGATCCAGGGCCGCCATACGAACGACATGTGGCCGAGCCGCACGCCCGGGGCCACCGATGGCTTCACGTCTGTCCCGTCCGGCTTCACATCTGTCCCGTTCATGCGTTCTTGAACTTTCCGCGCCACACCAGAACCGCGAAGAACGGGGCACCGAGGAGGGCGACGACGACACCCGCGTCCAACTCGCCCGGCCGCACCACCAGTCGCCCCACGATGTCGCAGACCAGCAAAACGATGGCGCCGAGCAGACCCGCGTACGGCACCAGCCAGCGATAGTCGGGACCGGTCAGATACCGGGCCACGTGGGCCACCATGAGCCCGAGGAACGCGATGGGGCCGCAGGCCGCCGTCGCCGCGCCCGCGAGCAGGGTGATGGCGGCGATGCCGACGGTCCGGCTCAGCGCGATGTTCGCTCCCAGTCCCCGCGCCACGTCGTCACCCAGGTTGAGCAGGTTGATGGTGGGCAGCGTGGTCAGGGCCAGCACCAGCCCGACCGCGATGAACGCGGTCACCGGCCAGATGACGTCGAATCCGACGCCGGCCACGGAGCCCGCGTTCCAGAACCGCAGCGCGTTCAGCGACTCCTGGTCCGACAGCGCGACCGCCGTGGTCATCGCCGCGAGGAACACCGTGATCCCCTGCCCGGCCAGTGCGAGCGTCAACGGGTTGCCCGCCCCGCGGCCGATGCTCGCGAGCCCGAACACGACGACACCGGCGACCGCCGCTCCCAAGAAGGCGAACCAGACGTACTGGAACGGGTTGGCGAACCCGAACACGGCGATCACCGACACCACGGCGAACGAGGCACCGGCGTTCACCCCCAGCAAGCCCGTGTCCGCGATCGGGTTGCGTGTGTACCCCTGGATCAACGACCCGCCGACCCCCAGCGCGATGCCGGCCACGATCGCGAGCACCGTCCGGGGTACCCGCACGGTCTGCACGATGAGCCTGATCTCGGTGAGCCGCTGATCGGAGTCCGGCGCCGCGAACAAGCCGTGCCACACCTCGGCGGGACTCAACGCGCGCGCCCCGACGGCCAACGACACCGCCCCCGTGACCACAAGGATCACCACAAGCATGCCCAAACCCACAACCCGCCGCCGACGGGCCTTAGTTGTGCCCCTGGGCGCGGGGCGCTCCACTGCGGTTGTGGCCATGTCGACGTACGTTATCCCTTTGATTTCACGGGGTTGCACAGTGGTGCCCCGCCTGCCGGGTGCGATGCGACCAGGCGGGGCGGGGCGGTGTGATCGGGGGCTGGACCGGTGACGGGCTAGGGGCTGTCCGGCGGATCATGCCGCAGACGCGGGGTCTGGTGCGTCCATCTGCGGCGTTGTCGTCACTCGCCGACTCCCCCACTCTCGGCTTCGCTCGAGCGGGGGGACCCCCATCGCGTCGACTCCCTCCTCCGCCTTGCAGCTGGAC